>NZ_JAWCTQ010000001.1:0-461528 GCF_032423885.1 Streptomyces tamarix
ACTGCGGTAGCACGTCCCACGGTTCTCCTCGCGGGGCCCGCCCCACCGGTCGTCGGTGCGGCGGGCCCCCGCCGTTCGTCCGCGGCGGTGCCGTGCGCCCCGCGCCCACGCCGAAGGGCCCCGCACCCGTCACGGGTGCGGGGCCCTTCGGCACGTACGGGCGGCGGGGTGTCAGCCCTGCCAGGAGTGCGGCGCCCGGAAGCCGGACTGCCACTGCGGGCGGCGCCAGCCGACCGTGGTGCGGGCGCGGTGCGACGGGGCGGCCTCCGCCGCGGCGGTGCGGGCGCCCGCGCGGGCCAGGAGGACGGCGGTGAGGGCGGCGAGTTCCTCGGGGGCGGCGTGGCCCTTCTCGACCCGGAGGAGGGAGGCGTCTGCCAGGGGCGTGGTCACGGGTTCTCCTCGTTACTGCGGCGGGTTGCCGTGCTTGCGGGACGGCAGGTCGGCGTGCTTGGTGCGGAGCATGGCGAGGGACCGGATGAGCACCTCGCGGGTCTCGGCCGGGTCGATGACGTCGTCGACCAGGCCGCGCTCCGCGGCGTAGTACGGGTGCATCAGCTCGGCCTTGTACTCCTTGACCATGCGGGCGCGCATGGCCTCGGGGTCCTCGGCGTCGGCGATCTGCCGGCGGAAGATGACGTTGGCGGCGCCCTCGGCGCCCATGACGGCGATCTCGTTGGTCGGCCAGGCGTAGGTGAGGTCGGCACCGATGGACTGGGAGTCCATGACGATGTACGCGCCGCCGTACGCCTTGCGCAGGATCAGCGAGATGCGCGGCACGGTGGCGTTGCAGTACGCGTACAGCAGCTTGGCGCCGTGGCGGATGATGCCGCCGTGCTCCTGGTCGACGCCGGGCAGGAAGCCGGGCACGTCGAGGAACGTGATGATCGGGATGTTGAACGCGTCGCACATCTGGACGAAGCGGGCGGCCTTCTCGGACGCCTCGATGTCCAGGACGCCGGCGAGGGTCTGCGGCTGGTTCGCGACGATGCCGACGACCTGGCCGTCGAGGCGGGCGAGGGCGCAGACGATGTTGCGGGCCCAGCGCTCGTGGACCTCCAGGTAGTCGCCGTCGTCGACGATCTCCTCGATGACCTTGTGCATGTCGTACGGCCGGTTGCCGTCGGCGGGCACGAGGTCCAGCAGGACGTCGCCGCGCCGGTCGGCGGGGTCGTCACTGGGGTGGACCGGCGGGGTCTCGCGGTTGTTCTGCGGGAGCATCGACAGGAGGTAGCGGACCTCGGCGATGCAGGTCTCCTCGTCGTCGTACGCGAAGTGCGCGACGCCGGAGGTCTCGGCGTGGACGTCGGCGCCGCCGAGCCCGTTCTGCGTGATCTCCTCACCGGTGACGGCCTTGACGACGTCGGGGCCGGTGATGAACATCTGCGAGGTGTCGCGGACCATGAAGACGAAGTCCGTGAGGGCGGGGCTGTAGGCCGCGCCGCCGGCGCAGGGGCCGAGCATCACGGAGATCTGTGGGATGACCCCGGACGCCTTGGTGTTGCGCTGGAAGATGCCGCCGTACCCTGCGAGGGCGGAGACGCCCTCCTGGATGCGGGCGCCGGCCCCGTCGTTCAGCGACACGAGCGGGGCGCCGGCCGCGATGGCCATGTCCATGATCTTGTGGATCTTGGTGGCGTGGGCCTCGCCGAGGGCGCCGCCGAAGATCCGGAAGTCGTGCGCGTAGACGAAGACCGTACGGCCGTCGACCGTGCCCCACCCGGTGATGACACCGTCGGTGTAGGGCTTCTTGGCCTCCAGGCCGAATCCGGTCGCCCGGTGCCGGCGCAACTGCTCGACCTCCCGGAACGACCCCTCGTCCAGCAGGAGTTCGATGCGCTCGCGGGCGGTCAGCTTGCCCTTGGCGTGCTGCGCCTCGGTGGCGCGCTCACTCGGGCCGCGCCGGGCCTCCTCGCGCAGGGCGAGCAGCTCGGCCACCCGTCCGCGGGCGTCGGCGGGCTCTCCCTGGGTTTCGTCCACAACGGTCATGTACTGACCCTACGGAGCCGACCGAGCAAATCCCGCCGTTGACTCCGTACAGTCTCCGGACTGTTCTGCTGTGCGCCCTGAACAGAACCGGGTCGGGGGGCAGGCGAAGTACCAGCATTCGGCCCTGTCGTCTTGTGGGTTTCCCACAACGCCCTGGCGGTGGTACGGGCTGGGGGCCGTCGGATCAGGCGAGGAGCGCCTCGCAGCGGTGCGCGGCGCAGGCGGTGCCGGGGGCGATCCGCAGCCGTAGGGCGGGCCCGGTGGAGAGTACCCGGACGGACGGGTCGTGCGTGAGGACCCGGCGGACCGGGCGGTGCCAGGTGATCTCCAGGGGGCGGCCGGTGCGGGGCGGCTCGCCGACGTGGAGGGTGGCGGTGCGGCCGTGCCGCCGCACGAGGACGGCGGCCGGGGCGGTGGCGGTGAGGGGGCCGATGGTGCCGGGCCGCCAGAAGGTGGCGAAGGTGAGGCCCAGGGCGCGGACGCGGACGGCCTGGCGGGCGGCGGTGTTGTCGAGGACCTCCAGCCAGTGCGGGTCGGCGGCGCGGGCGGCGACGGCGCGGCGGGTGGCGCCGGGCATCACCAGATAGGCGTACACCGTGTCGGCGGGGTCGGTGCCGTGGTCGAGCCAGAGGGTCTGGTAGCGGCGGGTGCGGCGCTCGGCGCTGGAGGCGGTGTTGATGTCGCGCCAGGCGCCGGCGCGGTCCTCGCGCAGGGTGCGCAGGCGGGCGGGTCCGGGGGGCAGGACCCAGCCGCCGTGGCCTTCGAGGTGGGCCCAGCCGGGGCCGGTGGTGAACCGGGCGTCGCCGGCCTCGCCGAGGTTGCGGTTGTCGACGACGGTCTCGACGGGGACGCCGTCGGCGCAGGTGATGCCCGCGCCGAGGCAGATGACGGCGTCGGCGGCGCAGAACCAGGACTTGCGGGCCTCCAGGGTGGAGCCGAGGCCGCGCAGGTGCTGGCCGATCGCGGCGTACTCGCCGTCCGTCACCCCTCCGACCCAGCGGACGTCCGGCCGGGGGGCGCCCCATTCGCCGCCTTCCCGGTCGCGCAGGCGCCGGGTGGAGACGGTGGTGCCGGGAAGCCGGTAGGGGTCGACGGTGGGCCAGAACCAGTCGGTGTACTGGCCGTCGCCGGCGGTGCCGGGGCCGGGCCCCCACCAGGAGAGCATGCCGGCCCCGGTGTGCCAGCCGCGCGGGTTCTCGCCGTTGCCGCACTCGTAGTGGGCGATGCGGTCGGAGGCCATGGCGACGCAGGCGGCCCAGCCGGGGCGGCGGTGGACGGCCCGGTCCATGGCGGCGAACAGGGTGTGGCCGGTGGGTTCGGGGGCGGCGGGCACGGGCGAGGCGGCGACGGCGTGGAGCCGGGCGAGGTCCGCGACGCCGAAGCGCGGGGCGGTCAGGACGGGGCTGACCGTGTCGCGCGCGATCCAGCCCTTGACGAGGGAGTGCCAGCGCTCGCGTCGGGCGGGGGCGGCGCCGTCCGCGAGGAGGGCGATCGCGGCGATGACGCCGTGGCCGTGGTAGTGGTCGCCGCGCAGGACGCCGGGGTCGCCGCGCAGGACGCCGCGGCTGACGGCGCGGCCGTTGACGGCGTCCATCATCAGGCCGTTGCGCAGGAGGGGGGCGTACGCGCGCTCGACGGCGTCGAGGACGGTGTGCCGGGCCGGGTCGGTGACCTCCCAGGGGGAGCCGGCGAGGAGCGCGAAGAGGCGGGCGAGGCCGTCGAGGAGGACCTGGCCGTACGTGCCGGTGTACGGGACCGTGCCGTGCTGGACGAAGCTGCCGTCCTCGTACAGCCCGTCGCCACGGGTCACGTGCGGGAAGACGGGTGACAGCGCGTCGCGGGCGAGGGCCAGCCTGTCGGGGCGGCGGCCGAGGACGCCGCGCAGGGCGACGGAGCGGCACAGGTCGACGCGGTTGGCGCCGGTGGAGGTGCCGGAGTAGTCGAGGAGGGCGGTGTCCGGGACGAAGTGGTCGACGGCGGCGCACGCGGCTTCGGTGTGACCGGGTGTCAGGTGGTCGTGGAGGGCGGCGACCGTGTCGAGGAGGAGGTGGGGGACGCCGATCTGCCATTCCCACCAGTTGCCGTAGGGGGTGGTGGCGGGGTGGTAGACGCGGGCGGCGAGGTGGTCGAGGCCGGTGTGGACGGCGTCGAGGAGGGCGGGGTCGCCGGTGCGGCCGGTGCCGGGTTGGACGTACGCCTGGGCCATGGTCCAGAGGCGGCGGTACGAGCGGGTGATGCCGGCGGGCGGGTCGAAGGGGTCGGCGGGCCAGAGGGAGCCGGCGGCGGGGGCCATGGTGGCCCGGTGGCGGGCGGCGAGGGCGCCGGTCGCGGCGAGGCGGGTGGCGTAGGGCTCGGCGGCGGGGTCGTAGCCGGTGCCGAGCTGGAGGGTGAGCCAGCGGAGGCGGAGGGCGTCGCAGGCGAGGGTCCGGGGGTCGCCGCCGGCGGCGGCGAGGGCGGGGACCGGGAGGGCGGTGGCGGCCGCGGTGGCGGCGGCGAGGAAGGCGCGGCGGGAGCGGGCGGGCACGGTCGGATTGTGGCGGCGAGGGGGCGCGGGGAGGGCGAGCCACGCGGAGGGGGACGCCCCGGAAGAAGTTGTTGAAGATTGAACGGAATAGGGCTATGGTCGAGATAGTTCAATCTTCAACGAACGCACGAATCTTCTCGAAGGAGCACGTCATGGGCCTGTTCAACCGCAACACCGGTACGCGGACCGCCACCCCCACCGCCCCGGCCGTCGACCCGTCGCTGGCCGCGCTGACCGGCACGTACACGATCGACGCCGCGCACAGCACGATCGGCTTCACCGCGCGCCACGCGATGGTCACGAACGTCCGCGGCGCCTTCACCGACTACGACGGCACCCTGGTCCTCGACGGCGCGGACCCGTCGGCCTCCTCCGCCTCGCTCGACATCCGGATGGCCTCCGTCGACACCGGCAGCGCCGACCGCGACGGGCACCTGCGCGGCGCCGACTTCTTCGACGCCGAGCAGTTCCCGGAGATGACGTTCCGTTCCACCTCCGCGGAGGCGCTGGGCGGCACGGACTACCGCGTCACCGGCGACCTGACGATCAAGGGCGTGACCCGCCCGGTCGCCATCGGCCTGGAGTTCAACGGCGCCGCGAAGGACCCGTTCGGCAACGAGCGCGTCGGCTTCGAGGGCAAGGCCGAGATCCTGCGCTCCGACTGGGGCCTGACCTGGAACGCGGCGCTGGAGACGGGGGGCGTGCTGGTCAGCGACAAGATCAAGCTGACGTTCGAGATCTCCGCGATCCGCACGGCGTGACCCCCGCCCGCTTCTCCGGGCTCCCCCACACAGCGCCCGCCCACCGCCGACCGGCGGCCGGGGCGGGCGCTGGGCGTCGTGCGGCCCCGCCGCCCGTCCCCGCCCCGCGACCGGGCCCCCGCCGCCCCGCCCCGGAGCCCTCACCGATAATCGCGGGATGCGACGCACCGCCCACCCCGGCCGTCGGCCCGCCACGGACCTGTCCGGCCGGGACCGCCTCCCCTCCCTGACCGGTCTGCGCTTCTGGGCCGCCCTCGTGGTGGTCCTGTACCACCTGTCCCGCCAGGCCGGTGAGATCCCCGGGATCAGCGAGGTCACGTGGTACGGCCGCAGTGGCGTGACGTTCTTCTTCGTCCTGTCCGGGTTCGTCCTGGCGTGGACGTACGACGGGCAGCGCGTGCCGGCCACGGTCTTCCTGTGGCGGCGGTTCGCCCGGATCTGGCCGCTGCTCGCCGTGACGACGGCGCTGTCCGTGGCGGCGTACGCCGCGCTGGGGACGGATGTGGCCCCGCGGGCCGTCGCCGCGACACTGCTCCTCGTCAACGCCTGGCTGCCCGACTCCGACCTGCTGCGGGGCGGCAACCCGGCCGCCTGGTCGCTGAGCGACGAGGCGTGGTTCTACCTGCTGTTCCCGCTGCTGACGGCGCTGCCGTGGACGCGGTCGGCGCGCGGGCGCCTGGCCGTCGCGGTCGCAGCGTGCGCGGGCGTACTGGCCGTGTGGCTCTGCGGGGCGGTGATCGCCGATCCGGTCGTACGGTCGTGGGCGCTCGGGTACTTCCCGATCACCCGCACCCTGCAGTTCCTCCTCGGCGTCGCGGCCGGGCTCGCCGTGGCGCGCGGCTGGCGGCCGCCGGTCTCCCCGGGCGCGGCCGTCGCGCTGGTCGCCGTCTGGCACCTGGCGCTGGTCCCCTGGTCGCGGGCGGTGCCGGACGCTCTTTGGTACAGCCCGTACCAGGCGTCGCAGTTGCTCTCCGCCCCCCTCTTCGCCCTCCTGGTCGCCGCCGCCGCGCACGCGGACCGGGAAGGGCGCCGAACCGGTCTGGGCGGGCGGTGGGCGATTCGGCTGGGGCACTGGTCGTTCGCCTGGTACCTGGTCCACGAGATCGTGATCCGCGTGTGGGTCGGCGTGCACGGGCGCCCGGAGGGCCTGGTGGCCACGGCCCTCCTCTGGCTCCTGGTGATCGCCGTGAGTCTGGCGCTGGCGGCCGCCGCGTACCACTGCGTGGAGCACCCCCTGGAACGCCGCCTGCGCAGGGCGGGCCCGCAGCCCCGGGCCTCCGGGGAGCGGGCTCCCCGCGTCCCCGTCGCCTGACGGCGTCCCCCTCTCCGGCCGTGCCGCGGGCGGGGAGGGGTCAGAACCCGCCGCCGAAGTCGCCGCCTCCCCCGCCGCCGCCGAATCCGCCTCCCCCGCCGAAGTCGCCGCCGAAGTCGCCGCCGAAGTCCGAGGCGTCGTAGTCGCCGCCGGAGAAGTCGCCGCCTGCGAAGGAGTCGTAGCCCTCGCCGCCATACTCGCCCGCGTACGCGGGGGTCGCGAGGGTGCTGCCGAGCATCGTGCCGATCAGGAGGCCGGGCAGGAGCGCGCCGCCGTAGTAGCCGCCCGCCCAGGGGCCGTACACCGGTCCCGCCTCCCAGTACGGGCGGGGACCCCACTCGGTGGTGACCTGGCGGGCCGCCGGGTCCTGGCCCGCCCGGACGCGGGCCTCGTCCGCCGCGCAGACCGGTACGTCGCGGGGGGTGCCGCCGTGCGGGGTCCAGGGGACGTCCGCCACCGAGGGACCGTGGCGGGGGTCGAAGAAGCAGGGTGCCCGCCGCTCGGGAAGCGGGCGGCCCTCGCGGCGGGCGGTGAGGACGGCCAGCGCGTGGCGGCCGTCCGCGAGGGCCTCGGTCACGCCCCGGACGTCGTGGGGGTGGCGGGCCCCGGCCATGAGCTGCTTCGCCTCGTCGTACGCGTCCAGGGCGCGTTCGTAGTCGCGGCGCATCGCGTCGTCGGCGGCCGGGTCCGCCGGGTGGAAGTCCAGGCGGTCCAGTTCCTCGCCGTACGCGGTGATGTCCTCGTCGACGACGACGCGGAGCTTCTCCAGGGCCTCGCGCTCCTCGGACCGGCTGCGGTTGCGGCTGCGGACGGTCATCAGCGACACGCCCGCCGCCGTCGCCGCGAGCAGTACGCCGATGGTCACCAGACCGCCGACCGGCGCGCCGTCGGTCGGCACGCCCGCCCAGGAGGACGGCGCCGAGCCGCGCGTCTGCGGCAGGGCCTGGTCGACGAAGGCGTTCAGCTCCGTCGCCGCGTCCACGCCGGGCTGGCGGACCGCCGACACGAGGTTGTCCACCGCCCGGGGGGAGAGCACCGCCCGGTCGGCACCCGCGTCGAAGGCGTCGCCCAGGCGGACGGCGTACACGCCGGTCATGCCTGTGAGGGTGCGCAGGTCGCGCAGGAGGGTCTCCTCCGGGAACGCGTCCGTGTCCGGCAGGACGGCCACCATCAGGGGCTTGTCCGCGTCGAGGATCTTGCGCTCCAGCGCCTCGGCCTCGGGCGGCGGCAGTTCGCCGGCCGCCGCCGGGTGCACGTAGACGGGGCCCTGCCGGAGCGCGGCGGCGGCCTCCCGCACCCCGTCCGACGCCTTGCCGGCCGCAGCGGGGGCCAGGGCCAGGAGGAGCAGGAGCACCAGGCCCGCCACGGCCGACACGAGGGAGAGGGGGTTTCTCCTCATACCATCGAAGCTACCCCATATGGGGGGATTTGAGCCCTCCGGTGGCGCTACTTCTCCGTCGGCTCCACGCCCGCCCTCAGCAGGCCGTACGTGTACGCGTCCACCAGCGCCTGCCACGACGCCGCGATCACGTTCTCGCCGACGCCGACCGTCGACCACTCGGCGTCGCCGTCGCTGGTCGTGATCAGGACGCGGGTCGTGGACTCGGTGCCGTGGCGGCCCTCCAGGATGCGCACCTTGTAGTCGACCAGCTCGAACTTGGCCATCTGCGGGTGGATCCGCTCCAGGGCCGCCAGCAGCGCCCGGTCCAGGGCGTTCACCGGACCGTTGCCCTCCGCCGTGGCGACGATGCGCTCGCCGGCCGCCCACACCTTCACCGTCGCCTCGTTGGCGTGGGTGCCGTCGGGGCGGTCCTCGACGATGGCCCGCCATGACTCCGTGCGGAAGAAGCGCAGGGGGCGGCCCTCGACCTCCTCGCGGAGAAGGAGCTCGAACGACGCGTCCGCCGCCTCGTACGTGTAGCCGCGCAGCTCCCGGTCCTTGACGCGGTCGACGACGCGGCCGACCAGCTCGCGGTCGTCGCCCAGGTCGATGCCCAGTTCCTTGCCCTTGAGCTCGACCGACGCGCGGCCGGCCATGTCGGAGACCAGCATGCGCATCGTGTTGCCGACGCGCTCGGGGTCGATGTGCTGGTACAGGTCCGGGTCGACCTTGATCGCGGAGGCGTGGAGGCCCGCCTTGTGGGCGAAGGCGGAGACGCCGACGTACGGCTGGTGGGTGGAGGGGGTGAGGTTGACGACCTCCGCGATGGCGTGGGAGATCCGCGTCATCTCCGCCAGGGAGCCCTCGGGCAGGACGCGGCGGCCGTACTTCAGCTCCAGGGCCGCGACCACGGGGAAGAGGTTCGCGTTGCCGACGCGCTCGCCGTAGCCGTTGGCGGTGCACTGGACGTGGGTGGCGCCGCCGTCGACGGCCGCGAGGGTGTTGGCGACGGCGCAGCCGGTGTCGTCCTGGGCGTGGATGCCGAGGCGGGCGCCGGTGTCGGCGAGGACGGCGGCGACGACGTCCCGCACCTGCGGCGGGAGCATGCCGCCGTTGGTGTCGCACAGGACGACCACGTCGGCGCCCGCCTCGTGGGCGGCGCGGACGACGGCCTTGGCGTACTCGGGGTTCGCCCGGTAGCCGTCGAAGAAGTGCTCGCAGTCGACGAAGACGCGGCGGCCCTGCTCGCGCAGGTGGGCGACGGTGTCGCGGATCATGGCGAGGTTCTCGTCGAGCGTGGTGCGCAGCGCCAGCTCGACGTGGCGGTCGTGGGACTTGGCGACCAGCGTGATCACCGGGGCGCCGGAGTCGAGGAGCGCCTTGACCTGCGGGTCCTCGGCGGCCTGGATGCCGGCGCGGCGGGTGGCGCCGAAGGCGACGAGCTGGGCGTGCTTGAAGTCGATCTCGGCGAGCGCGCGGGCGAAGAACTCCGTGTCGCGCGGGTTGGCGCCGGGCCAGCCGCCCTCGATGAAGCCCACACCGAAGTCGTCCAGGTGCCGGGCGATGGTCAGCTTGTCGGCGACGGTGAGGTTGATGCCCTCGCGCTGGGCGCCGTCGCGCAGTGTCGTGTCGAAGACGTGGAAGCCGTCGTCGACGGGCTGATCCGTGGTCATGGCTGTCCTGCTCCTGTCGGATGTGGCTCCGGTGGGGTTCCCGCCCGCGCCGGCCCGCGGGGCGGGGCCCGGACGGGGGAATGGCCGGTTCCGCCCGCCCCATTGTCGCGCGCTCGCCGCGGGCCCTCGGGTGGGGCCCGGAAAACGAAAAGACCCCTCGCGGGTGCGAGAGGTCTGCGCGCGGGTCTGGGACACGGTGTCCGCCGCCGCGACGGGGTTGCCGTCGGGCTCAGCGGTCACTGCGGACCGGCGCGCCGCTGCCGATAATCATCGGGTTCGCGAGCACGGGGGCAGTGTGCCACAGGAGGGCCGCTTCCTGGGCAGGGGTCTCACGATGCGGTCAAGCCCTCCGGAGCAGCGTCTCCTCGATGTGCTCGCGCACGTGGGCGAGCACCTGGTCGCGGCCGGTGCCCGGGATGCCCACGGCGACGTGGACGCTGAACCCGTCGAGCAGGGCGCGCAGCCGGGCCGCGTACCGGTCGGGGTCGACCCGGCGCAGTTCGCCGCGCGAGATGCCCTCGGCGATGAGCGCGACGAGATCGCGGTGCCAGGCCCCCTCGATGGCCGCCTGCCGGTCGCGCGCCGAGGCGTCGGCGCCCTGCGAGCGGTTCCACACCTCCAGCCAGAGCGTCCAGTGCGGGTCGCGGGGCCCGCCGGGGACGTACAGCTCGACGTACGCGGTGAGGCGGCCGGCGACCGGGAGGTCCTGCCGCGACAGCAGGGCGCTGCGCTGCGCGCCGAGGCGGCCCTCGCTCCACTCCAGGGTCCGCAGGAGCAGCTCGTCCTTGGTGCGGAAGTAGTAGAGGAGGTGGCCGCTGCTCATGCCGACCTCCCGGCCGAGCCCGGCCATGGTGAGGCCCTCCAGCCCCCGCTCGGCGATGGTCGCCATGGCGGCGGCGAGCACCTCCTCACGGGGCGGCGCGGTGTTGCGGCGCCGGGCGGCGCGGGCTTTGACGTCGTTCACCCGTCCGTTGTACCCGATCTCCAGCCGGCCCCGGCCATCCGCTCCCGGAGCGCGGCGACCGCGCCGGGGGCCGGCGGGCGGCCGGCCAGGGCGGTCGTGTCGGCGCTCAGGACCTCCAGGACGACGGCGGCCACCTGGTCGGCGGGCAGGACGCCGGAGAGCAGGGCGAGCAGCGCCGGGCCGTCCTCGTCGTCCCAGCCGTCGGCGACCACCTCGCGCAGGGCCACCACCGTGTCGACGGCGGCGGGCGGCAGTTCGGTCCAGCCGCGGACCCGCCGGATCTCCTCGGCCACCTCGTCCATGAACCAGCGCATCACCGCGTGGGGCACGTGGTGGTCCCCGGCGGGTGCGGCGAGGCAGAACGACGGCTCCCGCGCCGGGTCCTCGTCGGGGACGATCGCGGTGATCAGGCAGCGGGTGTCGCGGTGGTCGAGTTCGAGGTGCCAGGCGTCCTCGGACAGGACGTAGATGCGGGTGATCCGGTGGTCGGGGTGCGGCGTGGGGTCGGCCATGGGCGCAGGGTGTCAGCCGCGCCCATGGCGTGACCAGCGGTTTTCTCAGACCTTCGGCTGCTGTTGGGTGATGCAGTGGATGCCGCCGCCGTTCGCGAAGACGGGGCGGGCGTCGACGAGGGTGACCGTGCGGTCGGGGAAGAGGCGGCGGAAGACGCCGGCCGCGAGTTCGTCGCGGGGGTCGTCGAAGGCGCACAGGACGATGCCGCCGTTGCAGAGGTAGTGGTTGATGTACGAGTAGTCGACCCACTCGCCGTCCTCCTGGAGGACGGTGGGCGCCGGGACCTCGACGACCTCCAGGGCGCGCCCGCGGGCGTCGGTCTGGGAGCGGAGGAGGGCGGCGTTCTCCTTGCACGGCTCGTGGTCGGGGTGGGCCGGATCGGGCTGGGTGTGGACGACGACGACGCCGGGACGGGCGAAGGCGGCGACGATGTCGACGTGGCCGCGCGTGCCGTACGTGCCGTAGTCGGCGGTCAGCCCGCGGGGCAGCCAGATCGCCTTGGTGGTGCCGAGCCTCGCGTGGACCTCCGCCTCGACCTGGGCGCGGGTCCAGCCGGGGTTGCGTTCGGGGCCGAGCTGGACCGTGTCGGTGAGGAGGACCGTGCCCTCGCCGTCGACGTGGATCGCGCCGCCCTCGTTGACGAGGGGGCTGCTCTGCACGGGCGCCCCGGCGAGGTCCGCGACGTGGCGGGCGATCTTCGCGTCGTGCTCCCAGCGGGCCCAGTCGGCGGCGCCCCACCCGTTGAACACCCAGTCGACGGCGGCGAGCCGGGTGCCGTCGGTGACGAACGTCGGGCCGATGTCCCGCATCCAGGCGTCGTCCAGGTCCCGCTCCACCAGGTCGACGCCGTCGCCGAGGAGGGCGCGGGCCGAACCGGCGTCGCCGGGGGCCACCACCATGGTCACCGGTTCGAAGCGGCGCACGGCGCGGGCGACGTCCGCCCATGCCGTCCGGGCCGCGGCCAGTTCCTCCGGGGTGGCGAAGGTGGGGTTGGCGGTGGGCCACGCCATCCAGGTGCGCTCGTGGGGCGCCCACTCGGCGGGCATGCGGAAGCTCATGGGGGTGGTCCTCAGAGGAAGTAGAGGCGGTTGAGGGACACGGAGTCGGCGGGCTCCGAGCGGACCGGTTCGCCGTCCAGCGTGACCAGGCCCGTGCGGGCGTCCACGGCGACCTCTCCGATGCGGGAGTTGAGGCGCAGGTCGCCGGGGCCGATCCCGCGGGTGCCGCGCACGGCGACGCGCCGGCGGCGGGTGGGCATCAGGTCGGCGCCGAGCTGGGCCGCCGCACCGGAGACGAACGCGACGGAGATGTCCGCGGCCGTCGCGCCGTGCGCGCCGAACTGCGGGCCCAGCACGAGCGGTTCGCACGTGTCGGTGGCGGCGTTCGGGTCGCCCACGACCCCGTACGCGGGGAAGCCGGACTTCAGGACGAGCTGCGGCTTGGCTCCGAAGAACTCGGGCCGCCACAGCACGATGTCGGCGAGCTTGCCGATCTCGATCGAGCCGACCTCGTGGGCGAGGCCGTGGGCGATGGCCGGGTTGATGGTGAGCTTGGCGACGTACCGCAGGACGCGGGCGTTGTCGTCGCCGTCGCCGTCGCCGTCGAGCGGGCCCAGCTCGGCCTTCATCTTGCCGGCCATGGCGAAGGTCCGGCGCACGGTCTCGCCGGCCCTCCCCATGCCCTGCGCGTCCGACGACGTGATGCCGATCGCGCCGAGGTCGTGCAGGACGTCCTCCGCGCCCATCGTCCCGGCCCGGATGCGGTCGCGGGCCATGGCGGCGTCGCCGGGCAGGTCGGTCTTCAGGTCGTGGACGGAGACGATCATCCCGTAGTGCTCGGCGACCGCGTCCCGCCCGAAGGGCAGGGTGGGGTTGGTGGAGGAGCCGATGACGTTGGGGACGCCCGCCATCTTCAGGACGTTGGGGACGTGGCCGCCGCCGCAGCCCTCGATGTGGAAGGCGTGGATCGTCCGGCCTTCCAGGACCTTGAGGGTGTCCTCCACGGACAGGCACTCGTTGAGTCCGTCGCTGTGCAGGGCGACCTGCACGTCGTGCTCCTCGGCGACCCGCAGGGCGGTGTCGAGGGCGCGGGTGTGGGCGCCCATGTCCTCGTGGACCTTGAAGCCGGAGGCGCCACCCTCGGCCAGGGCCTCCACCAGCGGGGCGGCGTCGGACGACGACCCGCGGGCGAGGAAGCCGATGTTGACGGGCCAGGCGTCGAAGGCGCCGAAGGCGTGGCGCAGGGCCCACGGCGAGTTGACGCCGACGCCCCAGACCGGGCCGAACTCCTGGCCGATGATCGTGGTCACGCCGGAGGCCAGCGACGCCTCCATGATGCGGGGCGACAGCAGGTGGACGTGGGTGTCGACGGCGCCGGCGGTGGCGATCAGTCCCTCGCCGGAGACGATGGACGTGCCGGTCCCGACGACGACGTCGACCCCGTCGAGGGTGTCGGGGTTGCCCGCCCGGCCGATGGCGTGGATCCGGCCCTCGCGGATGCCGATCGACACCTTGCGGATGCCCTGCACGGCGTCGATGACCAGGACGTTGCTGATGACGAGGTCGCAGGTCTCGCGGACGGCGGCGGCCTTCAGGTGCAGCCCGTCGCGGGCGGTCTTGCCGAAGCCGGCCAGGAACTCGTCGCCGGGCTCCTGGGAGTCGGACTCGACCCGTACGGTCAGCCCGGAGTCGCCCAGGCGGACGCGGTCGCCGGCGCGGGGGCCGTGCACGGAGGCGTACTCGTAGGGGTCCATCAGGCGTTCTCCTCCACTCCGGTGCCGGGCTCGCGGTCCCGTGCGGGGTCGGCGCCGAGGTAGCCGCAGGCGACCGCCCTGCGCAGGGCCTCCTCCTTCGCGCCGGGCGCGTCCAGCGGCCCGTCGACCAGGCCGGCGAACCCGATCGCGACCCGATCGCCGCCGATGGGGACGAGCCCCACCTCGGCCTCGCCGCCCGGGTCGAACCGCACCGACGAGCCGGCCGGGACGCACAGCCGCATCCCGTACGCCGCCGCGCGGTCGAACCGCAGGCGCGGGTTGGCCTCGAAGAAGTGGAAGTGCGAGGTGACGCTGATCGGCACGGCCGCGGTGTTGCGCACGGTGAGCGTCGTCCGCGCGGCCGGCTCCCGGTAGCCGGGGCCCGGCAGCAGCGCGCCGGGCGCGTCCGGGCCCGCGGAGGGGCCGCCGATCGGGTCGGTGACGACGGCCAGGCGGGAGCCGTCGTCGAAGACCGCCTCCACGTGGACCTCGGTGACCACGTCGGCGACCCCGGGCAGCACGTCGTCCGGGCCGAGGACCGCGCGGGCCGCCGCGACGGCCTCCGCGAGGCGCCGGCCGTCGCGGGCGGCCTCGCAGACGGTGTCGGCGATGAGCGCCGTGGCCTCGGGGACGTTGAGCCGCAGTCCACGGGCGCGGCGGGCCCGGGCGAGCTCGGCGGCCCCGAAGAGCAGCAGCCGGTCGCGTTCGGTGGGGGTCAGGCGCACGTCCCTCGCACCTCCTGGCGTGTACGACAAGGTTTAGAGCACCACTCTAAACGGCTGCCACAAGAAAAGAAAACGGCAGGTTTCGTAGGGACCTTCTGATTGGAGCAGCGCTCTAAGGGTGATCGGAAGCGCCTGCGGTCGCGGAGAGAGGCGGCGCGGGGCGGAGCACTGGGACGGCGCGGGGCATGACGCGAGGGTGACGCGAGGCACGAGGCGGGGCAGCGCAGGGCGGTGCGAGGCGGGAGACGGCGCGGCGCGCGGTGGCGTGAGACGAGGCGCGGGGCGGCGCGGCGCAAGGCCCAGGGGATGGCGAGGCGGGGCGGGGCGCGAGGCGGCGTGAGACGAGACGAGGCGCGGGGCACGGCGAGGCAGGGCGCGAGGTGGCGCGGCGCGTGAGCCGCGAGGCGAGGCGTGCGGATGCGCGTGGGAGCACCCGTGCGGAACGGGGGCGCCCGCCGGGCCCGCGGGCCGCGCGAGGCGGGACGCGGGCCGCGGCGGGCGCGGCTCCCGAGGGGGTCAGGCGACCGGGTGGGTCCAGCCGTGGGTGTCCTCCGCGGCACCCGTCTGGATGTCGAGCAGGGCCTTGCGGAGCTTCAGGGTGACCTCGCCCGGCTGCCCGTCGCCCTGCGTCCACTCGCCGCCGGCGGACTTGACCGTGCCGACCGGCGTGATCACCGCGGCCGTGCCGCAGGCGAAGACCTCCGTGAGGGTGCCGTTCTCCGTGTCGCGGCGCCACTGGTCGGTGGAGACGCGACCCTCCTCCGACTCGTAGCCGAGGTCGTGGGCGACCTGGAGCAGGGAGTCGCGGGTGATGCCCGCCAGGAGGGAGCCGGTCAGCTCAGGGGTGACGATCTTGTTCCCGTACACGAAGTACAGGTTCATGCCGCCCATCTCCTCGACCCACTTGTGCTCCAGCGCGTCGAGCCAGACGACCTGGTCGCAGCCCTTCTCCGCGGCCTCGGCCTGGGCGAGCAGGGACGCGGCGTAGTTGCCGCCGGTCTTGGCGAAGCCCATGCCGCCGGGGACGGCGCGGACGTAGTTCTCCGACAGCCAGACGGAGACCGGCTTGACGCCGCCCGGGAAGTACGCGCCGGCGGGCGACGCGATGACGATGAACAGGTACTCGTTGGCCGGCCGGACGCCCAGCCCGACCTCCGTGGCGATCATGAAGGGCCGCAGGTACAAGGACTCCTCGCCGCCGTGCGGCGGGACCCACTCCACGTCCTGCCGGACCAGCGCGTCGCACGCGGCGACGAACGTCTCGACGGGGAGCTCGGGCATGGCCAGGCGGCGGGCGGAGCGCTGGAAGCGCTCGGCGTTGGCCTCGGGGCGGAACAGCGAGACCGAGCCGTCGGGGCGGCGGTACGCCTTCAGGCCCTCGAAGATCTCCTGCGCGTAGTGCAGGGTCATGTTGGCGGGGTCGAGGGAGAGCGGCGCGTACGGCGTGAGCTGCGCGTCGTGCCATCCCCGGCCCTCCGTCCACTTGATCGTCACCATGTGGTCGGTGAAGTGGCGGCCGAAGCCGGGGCTGGCCAGGATCGCCTCGCGCTGAACGGCGGACAGCGGGTTCGAGGAGGGCTTGAGCTCGATCGTCGTGGGCGTCGTCATGAGTGCTGTGTCCTTCACCGGTGTGTGTGGGTCGGACCGCGCTCACGCCGCCGCTCCAGCCGCTGACGCTGCTGCTGTTAGGACGTCCGAGCAATACCGCATGCCGCGGCCCCGCGTTCGATTATCGCTCGGGGGGTCGTGGCGGGGAAACGGGTGTGGTCGCGGTCCGGGGTTCGATGGTGGCACCCCGCGGCCGCACAGGAGAAGCCGCCGGGCGCTGCTGCGACCCGGCGGCTGTGTCTGGTGGTCCCAGTCGGCGGGTCAGTTCGCTACGCGCACCGCGAGCGCGTCGCCGATCTCGTCCGTGGTGCGCGCGGCGGCGCCGGCCCGTTCGGTGAGGTCGGCGGCGACCGCCTCCTCGACGCGGGCGGCCTCGGTCTCGTACCCGAGGTGGCGGAGGAGCAGCGCGACGGAGAGGACGGTCGCGGTGGGGTCGGCCTTGCCCTGGCCCGCGATGTCGGGTGCGGAACCGTGGACGGGCTCGAACATCGACGGGAACGCGCCCGTCGGGTTGATGTTGCCGGACGCGGCCAGGCCGATGCCGCCGGTCACGGCGGCGGCGAGGTCGGTGAGGATGTCGCCGAAGAGGTTGTCGGTGACGATGACGTCGAAGCGCTCGGGTTGCGTGACGAAGAAGATCGTCGCGGCGTCGACGTGCAGGTAGTCGGTGGTGACCTCGGGGTACTCCTCGCCGACCTTGTCGAAGATCTTCTTCCACATGTGGCCGGCGTGGACGAGGACGTTGTTCTTGTGGACGAGCGTCAGCTTCTTGCGGGGGCGGGCCTTGGCCCGCTCGTACGCGTCGCGGACGACCCGCTCGACGCCGTACGCCGTGTTGACGCTGACCTCCGTGGCGACCTCGGCCGGCGTGCCGGTGCGCAGGCTGCCGCCGTTGCCCGTGTACGGGCCCTCGGTGCCCTCGCGCACGACGACGAAGTCGATGTCGGGGCGGCCCGCGAGCGGGGTCGCGGTCTGCGGGAAGAGCTTCGACGGGCGCAGGTTCACGTAGTGGTCGAAGGCGAAGCGCAGCTTCAGCAGCAGGCCCCGCTCCAGTACGCCGGGCGGCACGGACGGGTCGCCGATCGCGCCGAGGAGGATGGCGTCGTGGCCCTTGAGGGACTCCAGCTCCGCGTCGGGGAGGATCTCCCCCGTGCGGTGCCAGCGCCGGGCGCCGAGGTCGTACTCCCGGGTCTCCAGCTTCACGTCCTGCGGGAGGACCGCGCGAAGGACCTTGAGTCCCTGGGACACGACCTCCTGGCCGATGCCGTCACCGGGGATCACTGCGAGATTGATGCTGCGAGACATGGCGGCACCCTACTCCTCGTCCCATTGCCTGACACGGACCGTCCACCATGCGGACGGGTGGTGCGCCGGACGGCGCCCGGACGGGCGGTGGCGCAGGGGCCGCGCGGCCGTCCGGGCGGGCCGGTCAGTGGCCGGTGGAGCCGCCGTTGTCACGGCGGTCCAGGGCGCGCTGGAGGGCGGCGGCGGCGTTCTTGCGCTCGGTCTCGGTGGGCCGGGTGCCCGTGTGGCGGACGCGGCGGGCGGCGGTGGCAGCGGTCATGGCGGGGCTCCTCTACAGGGCGGATGCTCGGGAGGCGCCGGAAGGGGCGGGGAGCGCTGCCGCAGGGGTGGCCTGCCGGGGGCACCGCGCTCTCGTCCGCCGTTCGCTGATGGAGCGAGACGTTCGGCTCCTACAAAGCTAAGCGAGCGCGCCGCCACTGTCTCCACAATTACTCGGACTTCCTACTATCTGAGACGGCGCACCCGCCGGGGCGCGCCGCGGCGGGGTCACAGCACGTCGCCGTCCCGCCAGTCGAACTGCAGGGGTCCGGCCTCGGGCACGGGCAGCGGCCGTCCGGCGGCGGGGCACAGGAACGTGCAGTCCTCCTCGTCCGCCAGGTGGACCACGCCCCCCGGGCCGTACCCCTCGACGCGGCCGTTCCACAACTGCCAGCCGCGCGAGCGGTAGAGCGACGCGCCCTCGTCGGAGGCGGACAGGGCGCCGAAGTCGTACGCGCCGTCGACGACCTCCTCCAGCGCCGCCATCACACGGGCGCCCAGCCCCTGGCGGCGGCGCTCCGCCCGTACGCCCACGGCCTCGACGTACCCGACGCGGTGGGCGCGCCCGGCGTGGACGACGCGGCGCATGACGACGCTGCCGTGCGCCACGATCCGCCCGTCGTCGTCCTCGACGTAGGCGTGGACGCCGCCGAGGCCGTGCTCCCAGTCCTCCTCGCCCAGGTCGCCGTCGAAGGCGTCCTCCAGCGCGGCGCGGATCGCGGCGAGCACGGCCGGCCTCACCTCGTAGGTGTGGGCGGTATGGAGACGATCGTTCATACCGCCCACTGTGGCACCGCTCCCGTCGCGGCTCAGTACACGTTCACGCCATAGGCGGCGAGGGCCTCGCGCACCGGCTGGTGGATGGCCGAGCCACTGGTGCCCGTGCAGCCGGAGCTGCCGGAGTGGATGCCCAGGGCGACGGAGCCGGCGAAGTGGGCGCCGCCGCTGTCGCCGCCGGCGGAGCACGCCGTCGTGCGGACCATGCCGTAGACGGGGCCGTCGCTGTAGTTGACGGTGACGTTCACGGCGGTGACGGTGCCGCTGGTGACCTTGGTGGTGGAGCCGCTCTTGCGGATGGCCTGGCCGACGACCGCGTCGGCGGCGGAGGAGATGTCCTGGAGGCTTCCGTTGTGGAGGTTGACGCTGCCGGGCGTGTTCGCCGTGTCGGTGTAGCGCACGAGTCCGTAGTCGTTCGTCGGGAAGCTGGTGCCCTCGCGGACGCCGATGGAGGCGCCGCCGGAGGTGGCCGACCAGGTCGAGGAGATGTTGGTGCAGTGCCCGGCGGTCACGAAGTACCGGACGTCGTTCTTGGTGACGTTGAAGGCGGCCGAGCAGCGCGAGCCGCCGCCGTAGACGGCGTCGCCGCCGGCCACCTCGCGCGTGAGGACGCCGGGGACGCGGGTGACGCGCACGGCGCCGTCCAGGGACGCGGCGACCTCGCGGAGGCGGGCCATGTCGCGGGCGGAGACCGACGCGTCGGCCTCGACGGCGATCTGGTTGGTGCGCGGGTCCAGGCCCCAGGAGGTGCCGGGGATCCCGGCCCGCGCCTCCAGGGCGGCCATGGCGGCGTTCAACTGGGCGGCGCCGCGCCGGACGCGCTGGGGGACGGCGCCGGCGGCGCGGACCTTCGCGGCGGCCGCTTCGGTGGTGACGGTGACGACGAGTGCGCCGGTCTCGGCGTCGACGTAGGTGCCGGCGCTGTCGTCGCCGAGGGCCCGCTCGACGGCGGCGTCGAGGGCGTGGAGGGCCGCGGCGTCGGCGGTTCGGGGGGCGTCGGCGGTTCGGGGGGCGAGGGGGGCGTCCGAGGCTCCGGCCGGGGTGGCGCCGAGGCCGAGGGAGGCGGCGACGAGCAGGGCGGACAGGCCGGTGCGCGCACGGGTGGTGCGTCTCATGCCGGGGCTCCTTCGTCGGTGGCGGATGGGGCGTACCGAGGAAGGAATTTGACATGAACGCTTCATTGCCACAAGGGCGCGAACCCGCCGTCCCGTCGCCGGGCGGGCAAAAGGGGCCGCCCCCGTCCGGCGTGGGGGCCGGAGGGGGGCGGCGTCAGGGGCGGCCCTGCGGGCCGGGGCTCGGGTCAGCCCATGTGCGGGTAGCCGTACTCGGTCGGCGGGACCAGCGTCTCCTTGATCGCGCGGGTCAGGGTCCAGCGCGACAGGTTCTGCGGGGCGCCGGCCTTGTCGTTGGTGCCGGAGGCGCGGCCGCCGCCGAAGGGCTGCTGGCCGACGACGGCGCCGGTCGACTTGTCGTTGATGTAGAAGTTGCCCGCGGCGTACCGCAGCTTCTCCATCGCGTGCGCGACGGCGGCGCGGTCCTTGGCGATGACCGAACCGGTCAGCGCGTAGGCGGAGACCGACTCCATCTGGTCGAGCATGGCCTCGTACTGGTCGTCCTCGTACACGTGCACGGCGAGGATCGGGCCGAAGTACTCGTCCCGGAAGACCTCGTTCTCGGGGTCGGAGCACTCGATGACGGTCGGGCGGACGAAGTAGCCGACCGAGTCGTCGTACGTGCCGCCGGCGACGATCGTGCAGGCCGGGTCGGCCGCGGCGCGGTCGATCGCGGCCTTGTTCTTGGCGAACGCGCGCGCGTCGATGACGGCGCCGATGAAGTTCGTCAGGTCGGTGACGTCACCCATCCGGATGCCGTCGACCTCGGCCGCGAACTCCTCCTTGAAGCCGGAGTTCCAGAGGGAGGCCGGGATGTACGCGCGCGAGGTGGCCGAGCACTTCTGGCCCTGGTACTCGAAGGCGCCGCGGGTCAGCGCGGTCTTCAGGACGGCGCGGTCGGCGCTCGGGTGCGCGACGACGAAGTCCTTGCCGCCGGTCTCGCCGACGATCCGCGGGTAGGAGCGGTACTTCTCGATGTTGTTGCCGACGGTCTTCCACAGGTGCTGGAAGGTCTTCGTCGAACCGGTGAAGTGGATGCCGGCGAGCATCGGGTGCTCCAGGGCCACCTCGGAGACGGCGATGCCGTCGCCGGTCACCAGGTTGATGACGCCGGCGGGCAGGCCGGCCTCCTCCAGCAGCTCCATGAGCAGCACGGCGGCGTGGGTCTGCGTGGGGGACGGCTTCCACACGACGACGTTGCCCATGAGGGCGGGGGCGGTCGGCAGGTTGCCGGCGATCGCGGTGAAGTTGAACGGCGTGATCGCGTAGACGAAGCCCTCCAGCGGGCGGTGGTCCAGGCGGTTCCACACGCCGGGCGCGTTCGCCGGGGGCTGCTCGGCGAGCAGGTCACGGGCGTACTTGACGTTGAAGCGCCAGAAGTCGACGAGCTCGCACGGCGTGTCGATCTCCGCCTGCTGGGCGGTCTTCGACTGACCGAGCATGGTGGAGGCGGCCAGCGTCTCGCGCCACGGGCCGGACAGCAGCTCGGCGGCGCGCAGGAAGATCGCGGCACGGTCGTCGAAGGACATCGCGCGCCAGGCGGGGGCGGCGGCCAGGGCGGCGTCGACGGCGTCCTGGGCGTCCTGCTGGGTGGCGGCGGCGAAGGTGCCGATGACGGCCCGGTGGTTGTGCGGCTGGACGACGTCCACCCGCTCGCCGCCGCCCATGCGCTTGACGCCGCCGATGGTCATCGGCAGGTCGATCGGGTTCTCGGCCAGCTCCTTGAGCTTGGCCTCCAGCCGGGTCCGCTCGGCGGAGCCGGGGGCGTAGCCGTGCACCGGCTCGTTGACCGGGGCGGGAACCTGGGTCACAGCGTCCATGGGTCTCGTAACTCCTTGGGTGAGGGGTGTCGGGGGCGGGGCGCCCACGGGCTCCGGATCAGTTCTTGGTGATCATCGAGCGGACGAAGAACAGCAGGTTGGCCGGCTTCTCGGCGAGGCGGCGCATGAAGTAGCCGTACCAGTCGGTCCCGTACGCGGTGTAGACCCGCATCCGGTGGCCCTCGGCGGCCAGCCGGACGTGCTCCTCGCTGCGGATGCCGTACAGCATCTGGAACTCGTACTCGTCCAGTTTGCGCCCGTGGCGGCGCGCGAGCTCCTGCGTGATGGCGATGAGCCGCGGGTCGTGCGAGCCGATCATGGGGTAGCCCTCGCCCGCCATGAGGGTCTTCAGCACGCGGACGTAGGCCCGGTCGATCTCCGCCTTGTCCTGGTGGGCGACGGAGGCGGGCTCCTTGTAGGCGCCCTTCACCAGGCGGACGCGGCTGCCGTTCGCGGCGAGGCGGCGGGCGTCCTCCTCGGTGCGGAAGAGGTACGCCTGGATGACGCAGCCGGTCTGCGGGAAGTCCTTCCGCAGCTCCTCGTGGATGGCGAACATCGAGTCGAGGGTGGTGTGGTCCTCGGCGTCCAGCGTGACGGTGGTGCCGATCGCGGCGGCCGCCTCGACGACGGGCCGGACGTTGGCGAGGGCCAGCTCGTGGCCGCCCTCCAGCGCCTGGCCGAACATCGACAGCTTGACGGACATCTCGGCCTTCTCGCCCAGGCCCAGCGGCTCCAGGTGCCGGATGAGCTCCAGGTAGGCGTCGCGGGCGGCGGTGGCCTGCTCGGGGGTGGTGATGTCCTCGCCGACCACGTCGAGGGTGACTTCGAGGCCCTTGTCCGCGAGGTCCGTGACGATCGGGACGACCTGGTCGACCGTCTCGCCGGGGATGAACCGGTCGACGACCGGCTTGGTCACCGGGGCCGCCGACACAATGCGGCGCATCTTGTCGCTGCGCGAAGCGGCGAGGATCACGGGACCCAGCACGGGGCACCTCCACGAACAGGGGTTGACAACAGGACCGGACGGCCGGAATCCGACATTGCGGAAACGGCACGGAGAACCACCGTGAAACCTAAGGATCTCCCCGGGCGCGGGCCATCGACACCTGTCACGCATCCGTGCCGCGGATCTCAGACAACTGTCTGAAGCGGTGGCAGAATGTCCGGGTGAAGGGCGACTACCAGGAACTGGTCGACGAGGTCTCGGCGCTCCTCGGCGCCCCGGCCACGCTGGAGAACCGGGATTTCGGGCTGATCGCCTTCGGCGCGCACGACAGCGACGACGCCTCCGCGATGGACCCGGTCCGTACGCGGTCGATCCTCACCCGCAGGTCCACGCCCGCCGTGCGGGCCTGGTTCGAGGGGTTCGGCATCGCCCGCGCCACCGGCCCCGTGCGCATCCCCGCCGCGCCGGACGCGGGCGTGTACCGCGACCGCCTCTGCCTCCCCGTACGCCACCGGGGCGTCGTCCTCGGGTACGTGTGGCTGCTGGACACCCCGCCCGGCCCCGCGCCGGAGCGGCTGGACGCGGCCATGGAGGTGACCGCGCGGATCGGGGCGCTGCTCGCCGACGAGGAGCGGGCCGGCGCCGACCTGGCGCGGGAGCTGCGGGCCGCGCTGACCGCGGAGCGGGAGTGGCAGTACGACCTGGCGCTGG
This sequence comes from Streptomyces tamarix, assembly GCF_032423885.1. Lineage (NCBI taxonomy): Bacteria > Bacillati > Actinomycetota > Actinomycetes > Kitasatosporales > Streptomycetaceae > Streptomyces > Streptomyces tamarix. The sequence goes on from NZ_JAWCTQ010000001.1 coordinate 23,129, forward strand.
CCGCGCTGCGCTCGGCGCTGGGCCCGGGCGCGGACGGGCTGCACGCCCTCGTGTGCGTCGCCCCGTGGCCGGGCGGCGACAGCCCTTCGGTCCGCACGGCCCCGGGCGCGGCGGCCCTGTGCACGGCGCCGTGGCCGGACACGGGCGCGGCGGGGCCGGGCTCGCCGTCGCCGGGTGCGTCGGGGCCGGACGCGGCGGGGCCGGGCGGCAGGGTCCTGGGCGCCCTGGTCCGCCTCCGCTCCGCCGAGGCCCTCTCCCCCGCGCTGACGGCCGGCGCCCGGCTGTGCGACGCGGCGGGGCCGGGCGCCGTCGCCGGGGTGGCCGCGCCGCGGCGCGGCCTGGCGGAGCTGGGCGCGGCCTGGGCACAGGCCGCGTCGGCGGCGCGCGCGGCGCTGGCCGAGCCGCACCTGGGGCCGGTCGCGCCCTGGACCTCCATCGGCCCGTACCGGCTGCTCACCGCCCTGCCCGCGGGGGCCGCGCGGGACCCGGCGGTACGGCCGCTGCTGGGCGGCGCGCACACCGAGCTGGTCCGCACCGCCGAGGTGTTCCTCGACCACGCGGGGCAGGCCGGCCGCACCGCCGCGGCGCTGGGCATCCACCGGCAGACCCTGTACTACCGCCTCTCCCGGGTCGAGCAGCTCACCGGCCTGGACCTCGACAGCGGCGAGGACCGGCTGCTGCTGCACATGGCGCTGAAGGCCCACCGCCTGCGCGGCGGGGCCGGGTGAGCGGCGCACGCCCCAGTTATTGAAAATAATAATCATTATGTTAGCGTCCGGGCACCGCGATCGACCTCTGCCCGGAAGGGTGCTCCCGTGCGCCACCAGCCTGTCCGCCGTCTCCTGCCCGCCGCCGCGCTCGTCTCGGCGTCCCTGCTGCTCGCCGGGTGCTTCGCCGCCCCCGGCGGTGCCGACGACGGCGGGGCGGGCGGCGGGAAGCGGATACGCGTCGCGATGATGAACCCGCCCCGCTCCGGGCTGTCGCCGCTCTCCGACGACGCGTTCAAGCTGTCCCGCTGGTCGACCGCCGAGACCCTCGTCACCCTCGACGCGGACGGCGACGCCCGTCCCGCCCTCGCCACCGCCTGGAAGCAGCACGGCGCCCGCTGGACCTTCACCGTCCGCGACGGCGTCACCTTCCACGACGGCACGCCGCTCACCGCGCGGGACGTCGTCCGCTCCCTCACCCGCGCCGCGACCGCCTCCCCCAAGCCGCGCATCCTCGACGGCGTCGACCTCACCGCGACCGCCTCCGGGAAGACCGTCACCGTCACCACCGCCGCCCCCGACCCGCTGGTCCCCCAGCGGCTCAGCTCCCCGCAGCTGTCGATCCTGTCCGCCGGGGCGTACCGGGGGAAGACCGTCGACCCCGTCGGCACCGGCACCGGCGCCTTCCGCCTCACCAGGGTCGACGGCGCCTCCTCCGCCTCCCTCGACCGCTACGACGGCTACTGGGGCGGCAGGGCCAAGGCGCCCGGCATCGACGTCGTGTTCGTCCCCGACGGCACCGCCCGCGCCGCCGCGCTGCGCGCCGGCGAGGCCGACATCGTCGAGGCCGTGCCCGTCTCGCAGGCCGCCCTCCTCGACCCGGACCTCGTCACCGAGGTCCCCATGCCGCGCACCAACACGCTCTACCTCAACACCGCCGAGGGCCCCTTCAAGGACCCCGCGCTACGGGCCGCCGCCCGCCGCGCCATCGACGCCGAGACGATCGTGAAGGGCGTGTACGAGGGCCGCGCCGACACCGCCGAGGGGCTGCTCGGCCCCGCCGTCGCCTGGGCGGACGACCTGCGCGCGCCCCGCCGGCCCGCCCCCGCCGCCGCCCCGCGGGGCGCCGTGATCACCATCGGCACCTTCACCGACCGCGCGGAGCTGCCCGAGGTCGCCCAGACCCTCCAGCAGCAGTTGCGGAAGGCCGGCTTCGACGTGCGGCTGGAGGTGCGCGAGTACGCCGCCATCGAGGCGGACGCCCTGGCCGGCGCGTTCGACGCGTTCCTCCTGTCCCGCGCGACCGTCCTCGACTCCGGCGACCCCGCCGCGTACCTCTACAGCGACTTCGCCTCCCGCGGCTCCTTCAACCTCTCCCAGCTCGCCGACCCCGCCGTCGACGCCGCGCTCGGCAAGGCCGCCGCCGCCCCGGCCGGCGACGCCCGCCGCAGGGCCGTGATGGCCGCGGAGGCCGCCGTCCTCGCCACCGACGCCGCCGTGCCGCTCCTCCACGAGCGGGTCGTCCAGGGCGACGCCGCCGCCGTGTCGGGCGTCGCGCACGACCCGCGCGAGCGCCTGCTCGTCACGCCCGACACGTACGTCAAGTGACCGCCCCCGCCGCCGCGGGCGTCCGGGCCGGGGCGACCCGGGCCCTCGCGCTCGCCGCCGTCCTCGCCGGCGTCGGCCTGCTGCCCTGGTACTCCGGCCGCGACCCCGCCCTGACCGTCCTGCGCGCCCGGTCCGCCGAGCAGGAGCCCACCGCCGAGGCGCTCGCCGCGATCCGCGCCGACCTCGGTCTGGACGTCGGGCCGGCCGCGCTCCTCGCCGACTGGGCGTCCGGGCTGCTCCGCGGCGACCTGGGCACCTCGTGGGTGTCCGGCGCCGACGTCCTCCCGGCCGTCACCGCGGGCCTGAAGGTGTCGCTCGGCCTCATGGGTGCCGCGCTCGCCGTGGCGCTGCCCGTCGCCGCCGCCCTCGTCGCGCCCGTCCTGGTGCGCGGCCGGGGCACCGCCGGGGCGGTCGCCGCGATGCTCGCCGCCGTACCGGAGTTCCTCCTCGCGACGGTCGCCCTCGTCGTCGGCGGGGTGTGGCTCGGCTGGTTCCCGACGGCGGGCTGGGCGGGCCCGGCCCACCTGGTGCTGCCCGCCGTCGCGCTGGGCGTCCCGGCGGGCGGGCTGCTGGGGCGGCTCGCCGCCGACGCGCTGCCCGCCGTCCTCGACGAGCGGTGGGCCGAACTGTGGCGGGCCGCGGGCGTCACCCGGGCCCGCGTCGCGCGCGCCGCGCTGCGGCGCGTCCTGCCGCCGCTGGTCCCGCAGTTCGGGCTGGTCGTCGTGGGGCTGACGGGCGGCGCGGTTGCCGTCGAGACGGTCTTCGCCGTGCCGGGCATCGGCCGTACGGCGCTGGGCGCGGCCCGGTCGCAGGACCTGCCGCTGCTCCAGGGCGCCGTGCTGGCGCTGCTGCTGCTCGGCCTCGCGGTGGGCGGCGCGGCGGCGCTCGTACGGCACCGGATGCTCGGGCCCGGCCTGCGGGCCGCGGGGCTGACGCTGCCGGCGCCGCGCCCGCCGCGGGTCGAACCGGCAGTCCCGGTGGCGCTGGCCGCCCTGCTGCTCGGGGTGATCGGCTGGGGCCTGCTGCGCGACCCGTACGCCGTGGACACCGCCACCCGGCTCGCCCCGCCGTCGTACGCGCACCCCCTCGGCACCGACGGCCTCGGCCGGGACGTGCTGGCCCGCCTCGGGCACGGCGCGGCGGCGACGGTCGGCACGGCCGCCGCGGTGTGCGCGCTGAGCTTCCTGCTGGCGCTGGCGCTGGGCTTCGCGCCGAACCTCGCCGCGGGCACCTCCGACATCGCGAACGCGCTGCCGCCGGTGATCACCGGCATCCTCGTCGCCGCGGCGTACGGACCGGGTACCGGCGGGGCGGCCCTCGCCGTGGCGCTCGTCTCCTGGCCGCCGCTCGCCGCGCACGCCGCCGCCCTGGTGCAGGAGGTGCGGGCATCCGGCTTCCTGCTGGCCCAACGGGCCATCGGCGCCGGACCGGGGTGGGTGCTGACCCGGCACGTCCTGCCGTCCGTGGCGGGCCCGGTGGCCCGGCACGCCCTGCTGCGGCTGCCCGGCACGGCCCTGGCGCTCGCGTCGCTGGGGTTCCTCGGCCTGGGCGCGCAGCCGCCCGCGCCCGAGTGGGGGCTGCTGCTGGACGAGTCGCGGGCGTACGTGGAGCGGGCCCCCTGGGCCGCCCTCGCGCCCGCCGCCGCCCTCGCCGCGCTCGCCGCCCTGGCCGTGTCCGCCGCCGCGTACGGCGCCTCCGCCCGCCCCCGTGCCCGCTCCGGGAAAGTCCCCTCTCGTGCCCGCTGACGAGCCGCTCCTGACCGTCCGCGCCCCGCGGATCTCCCTCGACGGCGCCGAAGCCGTACGCGGGCCGTCCTTCGACGGCGCCGAGACCGTACGCGGACTGCCCTTCGACGCCCCCACCCGCTCTCCCCGCTCCCCCCGCTCCTGGAAGGCCCCCTCCCGTGCCCGCTGACGAGCCGCTCCTGACCGTCCGCGACCTGCGGATCTCCCTCGACGGCGCCGAAGCCGTACGCGGGCTGTCCTTCGACGTCCGCGCCGGGGAGGTCCTCGCGTTGGCCGGGGAGTCCGGCGCGGGCAAGTCCCTGACCGCGCGGGCGCTGCTCGGCCTGGTGCCGCGCGGCGCCGAGGTGCGGGGCGGCGTACGGCTGCGCGGCGGGACGGAACTGGTCGGCGCGAAGCCCCGCGCGCTCGCCGCGCTCTGGGGCCGGCGCGTCGCCCTCGTCCCGCAGGACGCGCTGTCCGCCCTCTCCCCCGTGCACCCGGTCGGCGACCAGCTCGCCGTCGCCGTACGGTCCCTGCGGGGCGTCTCCCGCCGCGAGGCGCGCGCCCGCGCCGCCGCGGCACTGGACCGGGTCGGCATCCCCGCCGCCCGCTGCGGCGCGTACCCGCACGAGCTGTCCGGCGGCATGCGCCAGCGGGCCGTCATCGCGCTGGCGACGGTCGGCGGACCCGACCTGGTCGTCGCCGACGAGCCCACCACCGCCCTCGACCCGGACCTGCGCGACCAGGTGCTGCGCCTGCTGGCCGAGCGGCGGGAGGAGACCGGCGCGGCGCTCGTCCTCGTCACCCACGACCTGGAGGCCGTCCGCGACCACGCCGACCGCGTCCTCGTCCTGTACGCGGGCCGGCACGTCGAGTCGGGTCCGGCACCGCTCGTTCTCGACCGCCCCCGCGCCCCGTACACGGCCGGGCTCCTCGCCTCCCTCCCGCCCGCCGTGCCGGTCCCCGGCCGGGGCCGGCGGCTGCCCGCGATCGGCGGGGCACCGCCCGGGCCCGGCGAGCCGGCCGCCGGGTGCGCGTTCGCGCCGCGCTGTCCGCTGGCCGAGGACCGCTGCCGCGCCGACGTGCCCGGGCCGCGCCGCGTGGGCGCGGCGGCGGACGGCCGGGAGGTCTCCTGCCACCGCGCGGCCGACCTGCCCGACCCCCTCGGCGAGCTGTTCCCGGAGGCGGTGTGAGCGCGCTGCTGGAAGTGCGCGACCTGGTCGTCCGGTACGGGACGACGGTCGCCGTGGACCGCGTGTCGTTCGAGGTGCGCGCCGGCGAGACCCTCGCGCTGGTGGGCCCGTCCGGCTGCGGCAAGTCGTCCACGGCGGCGGCCGCGCTGCTGCTGCGCCGCCCGGACGGCGGCGAGGTGTGGTTCGAGGGCCGCGAGCTGACCCGGCTGCCGGAACGGGAGCTGCGGGGGCTGCGGCCCGCGATGCAGCCGGTGTTCCAGGACCCGTACGGCTCGCTCAGCCCCCGGCAGCGCGTCCGCGACGCGGTCGCCGAGCCGCTGCGCGTCCAGGGCCGCTGGGACGCGGCGACCGGGCCGGCGCGGGTCGCCGAACTGCTGGCGCTGGTCGGCCTCGACGCCGCGCACGGTGAGCGGCGGCCGCACGAGCTGTCGGGCGGCCAGTGCCAGCGCGTCGGCATCGCCCGCGCCCTGGCGAGCGGGCCGCGGCTGCTGGTGCTCGACGAGCCGGTGTCCGCCCTCGACCCGAGCGTCCGGGCGGGCGTGCTGAACCTGCTGGCGCGGCTCCAGGAGACCCTGGGGCTGGGCTACCTGTTCATCTGCCACGACATGGCGCTGGTACGGCACTTCGCGGACCGTACGGCCGAGATGCGGGCCGGCCGTCTGGTGCGTGTCTCGTGAGCGCCCTCGCCCGGCTGCTGATCGGCAGCCAGTTCGCGTTCAACACCGGTTTCTTCGCCGTACTGCCGTACCTGGCGGGCCACTTGAGCGGCACGCTCGGGCTGGGCGGCTGGCTGGTCGGCCTCGTCCTGGGGCTGCGGACCTTCAGCCAGCAGGGGTTGTTCGTGGTGGGCGGCGCGCTGACCGACCGGTTCGGGCCGCGCCCGGTGGTGCTGGCGGGGTGCGCGCTGCGCGTGGCGGGCTTCGCGTGGCTCGCACGGGCGGAGGCGGTGTGGGCGGTGGTCGCCGCGGTGGTCCTGGTCGGTTTCGCCGCGGCCCTGTTCTCGCCGGCCGTCGAGTCGGAGGTGGCGCGGGAGGCGGTACGGCTGGAGGAGGCCGTGGGCCTGCCGCGCACCCGGGTCCTGGCCCGGTTCTCCGCGGCGGGCCAGGCCGGCGCGCTGCTCGGGCCGGCGCTGGGCGCGGTGCTGCTGGCCGGCGACTTCCGGGTGGCGTGCGGGGCGGGGGCGGTGGTCTTCCTGCTGGTGCTGGCCGGGCACGCGCGGCTCATGCCCCGCCGGGCGGGCACGGTGGGCCCGACGCGCACGCCGTCGGGGCTGGGCGGGGCGCTGCGCCACCGCCGTTTCCTGGCGCTGACGGCCGCGTACGCGGCGTACCTGCTGGCGTACAACCAGCTCTACCTGGCGCTGCCCGCCGAGGTGGACCGGACGGCGGGCTCGCAGGCCGCGCTGGGGTGGCTGTTCGCGCTGTCGTCGGCGCTCGTGGTGGCGGGGCAGCTACCGCTGGAGCGGTGGGCCGCGCGGCGGCTGTCCTGGGGCGCGTCGGTCCGGGTCGGCCTGGTCGTGGTCGCGGCGGCGTTCGCGGCGGGCGGGGCGCTGCGGGGCACGGGCGGCCCGTGGTCGGCGGTGGTGTTCGTGGTGCTGCTGGCGGCGGGCCAGATGCTCGTGTCCCCGGCCGTGCGGGCGTGGCTGCCGGACCTGGTGGACGAGCGGCGGCTGGGGCTGTACACGGGGGCGATGTCGTCGCTGGCGGGCCTGGTGGTCCTGGTGGGCGGCGCCCCGGCGGGCGCCCTGGTGGGGACGGGCTGGTACTGGCCGGTCCTGGCGGCGGTCGCGCTGCTGGGGGCCGCGGTGGTGCCGCGCGGCGCGGCTCGGGGCCGTACCGGAGCGGACCGCGCCGCCGCCAGGGACGGGGCCGGCGCCTAGGGCGGGCGCGGGCCGCGGTGGACGCGCGGCGCCCCCGCGCGCACGGGGTGCGGGCGGGGGCGCCGGGTGGTGCGGAGGGGCCGTCAGGTCAGGTTGACGGAGCGGACGGAGGTGGCGCCCACCTCTTCGCCCAGCTCCGTGAGGACCGGCGGCGGCACCGTGTCGTCGACGGTCAGGACCGCCAGGGCCTCGCCGCCCTCCTCGGCGCGGGAGACCTGCATGCCGGCGATGTTCAGGCCGGCCTCGCCGAGGATGCGGCCGACCGTGCCGACGACACCCGGGCGGTCCTCGTAACGCAGGACGACCATGTGGTCGGCGAGGGCGAGGTCCACGTCGTAGTCACCGACGGCGACGATCTTCTGGAGGTGCTTGGGACCGACCAGCGTGCCGGACACGGCGACCTCCTCACCGTTGCCGAGCGTGCCCCGGACGGTGATGACGTTGCGGTGGTCGGGGGACTCGCTGCTCGTGGTGAGCCGCACCTCGACGCCGCGCTCCTGCGCGAACAGCGGGGCGTTCACGTACGAGACGGTCTCGTCGACGACGTCCTCGAAGACGCCCTTGAGGGCGGACAGCTCCAGCACCTTGACGTCGTGCTGGGTGATCTCGCCGTAGACCTCGACGTCGAGGCGGACCGCGACCTCGCCGGAGAGGGCCGTGAAGATCCGGCCGAGGCGCTCGGCCAGCGGCAGGCCCGGCTTGACGTCCTCCGCGATGACGCCGCCCTGGACGTTCACCGCGTCGGGGACCAGCTCGCCGGCGAGGGCGAGGCGCACCGAGCGGGCGACGGCGATGCCGGCCTTCTCCTGCGCCTCGTCCGTGGACGCGCCGAGGTGCGGCGTGCAGACGACCTGGTCGAACTGGAACAGCGGCGAGTCCGTGCACGGCTCCTTCGCGTACACGTCGAGGCCGGCGCCGGCGACACGGCCCTCCTTCAGCGCCGAGTACAGCGCCTCCTCGTCGACGATGCCGCCGCGCGCGGCGTTGACGATGCGGACGGTCGGCTTGACCTTGTGCAGCGCGTCGTCCCCGATGAGGCCGATCGTCTCGGGCGTCTTCGGCAGGTGGACGGTGATGAAGTCGGAGACCTCCAGCAGCTCGTCCAGGGAGAGCAGCTTGACGCCCATCTGCGCGGCGCGGGCCGGCTGGACGTACGGGTCGTAGGCGACGACCTTCATGCCGAACGCGGACATGCGCTGGGCGACCAGAACGCCGATGCGGCCGAGGCCGACGACGCCGAGGGTCTTCTCGCTCAGCTCGACGCCGGTGTACTTGCTGCGCTTCCACTCGCCGTTCTTCAGGGCGGTGTTGGCCTGCGGGATGTTGCGGGCCGTGGCGATCAGCAGGCCGCAGGCGAGCTCGGCGGCGGTGACGATGTTGGACGTCGGGGCGTTGACGACCATCACGCCGGCCTTGGTGGCGGCGGAGACGTCGACGTTGTCCAGACCCACGCCCGCGCGGGCGACGACCTTGAGCTTGTTCGCGGCGGCGATGGCCTCGGCGTCGACCTTGGTGGCGGAGCGGATCAGGATCGCGTCGACGTCGGCGATGGCGGGGAGCAGCTCCTCGCGGTTCGCGCCGTTGCAGTGCCGGATCTCGAAATCGGGGCCGAGGGCGTCGACGGTGGCGGGCGACAGCTCTTCAGCGATGAGTACGACGGGTTTCGAGCTCACGTGAGGTCCTCACAAGTCCAGTGCGGACGGCCGTCCCGACGGCCGCAGGCGGTGGAGGGGGGCTTGCCGCGTGGAAGACGCACGACGCTGTGGGCCTGACGCGTATTGCTGTGCAGTGTAGTAGCGGCGGAAGCCGATTTCTGCGCCTCGTTGGCAGGATCACCCACACGAGGCTGGACGCCGTGGACAAGCCCCACGCGGACGGGGCGGGGAAGGCGGGGAAAGACGGCGGGGCCGGGCGCTTCGCCCGGCCCCGCCGCCGAGAGGCTCAGGCCTCGTCGTTGTCCACCCAGCTCATGAGCTTGCGCAGCTCCTTGCCGGTGGTCTCCAGCAGGTGCTCGGCGTCCTGCGTCTTGTACTCCTGGTACTTCTTCAGGCCGCCGTGGTACTCGTCCATCCAGTTCTTGGCGAACGTGCCGTCCTGGATCTCGGCGAGGACCTTCTTCATCTCGGCCTTGGTGGCGTCGGTGATGATGCGCGGGCCCGTGACGTAGTCGCCCCACTCGGCGGTCTCGGAGACCGACCAGCGCATCTTCTCCAGGCCGCCCTCGTACATGAGGTCGACGATCAGCTTCAGCTCGTGGAGGCACTCGAAGTAGGCGATCTCCGGCTGGTAGCCGGCCTCGACCAGGGTCTCGAAGCCCGCCTTGACCAGCGCGGAGGTGCCGCCGCAGAGCACGGCCTGCTCGCCGAACAGGTCGGTCTCGGTCTCCTCGGTGAAGGTCGTCTTGATGACGCCCGCACGCGTGCCGCCGATGGCCTTGGCGTACGAGAGGGCGAGGGCGAAGGCGTTGCCGGTGGCGTCCTGCTCGACGGCGGCGATCGCCGGGACGCCGCGGCCCTCCTCGTACTGGCGGCGGACCAGGTGGCCCGGGCCCTTCGGGGCGACCAGGGCGACGTCCACGCCGGCCGGGGGCTTGATGAAGCCGAAGCGGACGTTGAAGCCGTGGGCGAAGAACAGCGCGTCGCCGTCCTTCAGGTTGCCCTTGATGGAGTCCTCGTAGACCTGGGCCTGGATCGGGTCCGGGATGAGGATCATGATCACGTCTGCCTCGGCCGCGGCCTCCGCCGGGGTGACGACGCGCAGGCCCTGCTCCTCGGCCTTGGCCTTGGACTTGGAGCCCTCGTGCAGACCGACGCGGACGTCGACACCGGAGTCGCGGAGGGACAGCGCGTGGGCGTGGCCCTGACTGCCGTAACCGATCACCGCGACCTTGCGGCCCTGGATGATGGACAGGTCGGCGTCGTCGTCGTAGAACAGCTCGGCCACTGGGTTTCTCCTTGGGTGTTCTGGTGGTGCGTCCCACCGTACGGTGGGGAGGGATCAGGACGTTGGGGGGTCTCGCTACGCGGACTACGCCGAGCGGTCGAGGGCGCGCAGCGACCGGTCCGTGATGGACCGGGCACCACGCCCTATGGCGATCGTGCCGGACTGGACGAGCTCCTTGATGCCGAACTGCTCCAGCATCTTCAGCATCGCTTCGAGCTTGTCACTCGATCCGGTGGCCTCGATGGTCACCGCCTCGGGCGAGACGTCGACGGTCTTGGCGCGGAACAGCTGGACGATCTCGACGATCTGGGAGCGGGTCTCGTTGTCGGCGCGGACCTTCACCAGGACGAGCTCGCGCTGGATCGCGGCGCCGGGCTCGAGTTCTACGATCTTCAGGACGTTGACCAGCTTGTTGAGCTGCTTGGTCACCTGCTCCAGCGGCAGGTCCTCGACATTGACCACGATGGTGATGCGGGAGATGTCGGGGTGCTCGGTGACGCCGACGGCGAGCGAGTCGATGTTGAAGCCGCGGCGGGAGAACAGGGCGGCGATCCGGGCCAGGATGCCGGGGGTGTTCTCCACCAGGACGGAGAGCGTGTGCTTGGACATGGTTTCTTGACTCAGCTCTCTCTCAGTCGTCTTCGCTGTCGCCGAAGTCGGGGCGGACACCGCGGGCGGCCATGACCTCGTCGTTGGAGGTGCCGGCGGCGACCATGGGCCACACCTGGGCGTCCTCGTGGACGATGAAGTCGATGACGACGGGGCGGTCGTCGATGGCGTTGGCCTCGGCGATGACCTTGTCCAGGTCCTCGGGGCGCTCGCAGCGCATCGCGACGCAGCCCATCGCCTCGGACAGCTTCACGAAGTCCGGGATGCGGGTGCCGGCGCTGGGCTCCTTGCCCGACGCCTCCGGGCCGGAGTGCAGGACGGTGTTGGAGTAGCGCTGGTTGTAGAACAGCGTCTGCCACTGGCGGACCATGCCGAGGGCGCCGTTGTTGATGATGGCGACCTTGATCGGGATGTTGTTCAGCGCGCAGGTGACCAGTTCCTGGTTGGTCATCTGGAAGCAGCCGTCGCCGTCGATGGCCCAGACGGTGCGGTGCGGGGCGCCGGCCTTGGCGCCCATCGCGGCCGGGACGGCGTAGCCCATGGTCCCGGCGCCGCCGGAGTTGAGCCAGGTGGCCGGCTCGTCGTAGTCGATGAAGTGGGCGGCCCACATCTGGTGCTGGCCGACGCCCGCCGCGAAGATCGTGCCCTCGGGGGCCAACTGCCCGATGCGCTGGATGACCTGCTGGGGGGCGAGGCTGCCGTCCTCCGGCTGGTCGTAGCCGAGGGGGTAGGTCTCGCGCCAGCGGTTGAGGTCCTTCCACCAGGCGCTGTAGTCCCCGGTGTGGCCGGCGGTGTGCTCGGCCTGGACGGCCTGGACGAGGTCGGCGATGACCTCGCGGGCGTCGCCGACGATCGGCACGTCGGCGGTGCGGTTCTTGCCGATCTCGGCCGGGTCGATGTCGGCGTGGACGATCTTGGCGTACGGGGCGAAGCTGTCCAGCTTCCCGGTGACGCGGTCGTCGAAGCGGGCGCCCAGCGCGACGATCAGGTCGGCCTTCTGCAGGGCGGTGACGGCGGTGACGGAGCCGTGCATGCCGGGCATGCCGACGTGCTGGGGGTGCGTGTCGGGGAAGGCGCCGAGGGCCATCAGCGTGGTGGTGACGGGGGCGCCGGTCAGCTCGGCGAGGACCTTCAGTTCGGCGGTGGCGCCGGCCTTCAGGACGCCGCCGCCGACGTACAGGACGGGGCGCTTGGCGGAGGTGATCAGCTTGGCGGCCTCGCGGATCTGCTTGGCGTGCGGCTTGGTGACCGGGCGGTAGCCGGGCAGGTCCGTCTGCGGGGGCCAACTGAACGTGGTCTTCGCCTGGAGGGCGTCCTTGGCGATGTCGACGAGGACGGGGCCGGGGCGGCCGGTGGAGGCGATGTGGAAGGCCTCGGCGATGGTCCTCGGGATGTCCTCGGCCTTGGTGACCAGGAAGTTGTGCTTGGTGATCGGCATGGTGATGCCGCAGATGTCGGCCTCCTGGAAGGCGTCGGTGCCGATCGCCTTGGAGGAGACCTGGCCGGTGATCGCGACGAGCGGGACGGAGTCCATGTGGGCGTCGGCGATCGGGGTGACCAGGTTGGTGGCGCCGGGGCCGGAGGTGGCCATGCAGACGCCGACCTTGCCGGTGGCCTGGGCGTAACCGGTCGCGGCGTGGCCGGCTCCCTGCTCGTGGCGGACCAGGATGTGGCGGACCTTGGTGGAGTCCATCATCGGGTCGTAGGCGGGCAGGATCGCGCCGCCGGGGATGCCGAACACCGTGTCGGCCCCGACTTCCTCGAGAGAGCGGATGAGGGACTGGGCGCCCGTGACGTGCTCAACGGTGGCGGAGGGCTGTCCGCCGGAACGGGGCCGTGGCTGCGGGTGGTGGGCCCCGGTGGCCTGCTCGGTCATCGGCAATCTCTTCTCGAAGCTGAGGGTGGTGACGAGAGTTCTCGGCGGGTCTGTCGGTGTCTGTCAGGGTGTGTCGCGAGGCGCCGGTGCAACAAAAAACCCCTCGTGCCGTGAGGCAAGCGAGGGGAGCGCGCCGGTGAAAGTCCGCAGGGCCGTGGTGGACCTGCTCAGCCGACGCGCTTTCCAAGTACGAGAATTCGGGTGCGCATGGCAATGACCCTCTACCCGGCGCACCGTCAGTGTCAAGTGGGTGGGACGCGAGTCTCATTATGTGAGCACATCGAGGGAAGCGGGCGGGCCGGGAGCGCCTGGACGGAGACCGCGCCGCCGGTGAGGGCGGGCAGGGAGACCGCGCCGGGCACCGGGAAGGTGTCGCGCACCAGGGCCCGGCGGAGCCGGTGTTCGTCGAGCGGCCCGGAGAAGGCCGCCCCCTGCGCGTGCGTGCAGCCCATGGCCCGCAGGGCGAGGACCTGCTCCGGTACGTCGACGCCCTCGGCGACGGACTGGAGGCCGAGGTCGCCGGCGATCCTGAGCAGCCCACCGGTGATCTTGTGGAGCCTGGCGGACTCGACCACGCCCTCCACGAGGCCCCGGTCCAGTTTCAGGATGTCGACGGGGAGCCTGCGGAGGGCGTTGATCGCGGCGTACCCGCTGCCGAAGCCGTCGAGGGCGATGCGGACGCCGAGCCGCCGGAGGGCGACGAGGCGCTGCTCCAGTTCGTCGAAGGGGAGGCGCGGGTCGCTGTCGGCCAGCTCGACGACGAGGGCGCCGGCGGGCAGGCCGTGCCGGGTGAGCAGCGCCTCGATCGTGCCGAGCGGTACGGACCGGTCGAGGAGGCGGCGGGCGGGCACGCGGACGGAGACGGGGGCGCGGTGGCCCTGGCGGCGGCGTTCGGCGGCCTGCCCGATGGCCTCCTCCAGCATCCAGTGGCTGAGCTCGGCGGTGCGCTCCCCGGCGTCGTCCGTGACGCGGAGGAACTCCGCGGGGGTGAACAGGATGCCCTGGGCGGAGCGCCAGCGGGCCTGCGCGGCGACGGCGGCGACCCGGCCCGTGGCCAGCTCCACGACGGGCTGGTGGAGGAGGGCGAACTCGCCGTCGTGCAGCGCGGTGCGCAGCCGGGCGGTCAGCTCCGTGCGGCGGACGGCCTCGGCCTGCATCTGGGGCGCGTACAGCTCGACGCGGTTCTTGCCGCCGGCCTTGGCGCGGTACATGGCCAGGTCGGCGTTGCGCAGGAGGTCGCCGGCGGTGATGCCGGGCTCGGCGAAGGCGACGCCGATGGACGCGGCGACGCGGACCTCGGCGCCCTCGACCTGGTACGGCTGGGAGAGCGTGAGGCGGAGCCGGTCGGCGATCTCGTGGACCTGGAACTCGCGGGCGGCGGGGTCGTGGCCGGCGTCCCCGGCGATGAGCGCGGCGAACTCGTCGCCGCCGAGCCGGGCGGCCGTGTCCCCGGCCCGTACGGACTCCTGGAGGCGGCGGGCGGCCTGGATCAGCAGCTCGTCGCCGGCCTGGTGGCCGAGGCGGTCGTTGACGCCCTTGAAGCCGTCGAGGTCGATGAAGAGCACGGCCGTGCCCGAGTCGCCGGAGCGGCGGCCGCTGAGGGCCTGCCGGACGCGCCGGGTGAACAGCGCGCGGTTGGGCAGGTCGGTGAGCGGGTCGTGTTCGGCGCTGTGCTGGAGCTGGGCCTGGAGGCGGACGCGCTCGGTGACGTCGCGGCTGTTGAAGATCAGGCCGCCCTCGTGGCGGTTGACGGTGGACTCGACGTTGAGCCACTCGCCCGCGCCGGACCGGAAGCGGCACTCGATGCGCGTGGTGGGCTCCTCGGACGGCGGTGCGGCGAGGAACCTGCGCACCTCGTGGACGACGCCGCCGAGGTCGTCGGGGTGGATGAGCGCGGCCAGCTCCGTGCCCACGAGCTCGTCGGCGTCCCGTCCGTACACGCCGGACGCGGCGGGGCTGACGTAGCGGAGGACGCCGCTGGGGGCGGCGATCATGATGACGTCGCTGGAGCTCTGGACCAGGGACCGGAAGTGGTTCTCCTTCTCGGCCAGCTCCTGGGTGAGGGCGATGTTGTCGAGCAGCATGATGCCCTGCCGGACGACCAGGGCGAGCACGACCGCGCAGCCGGTGAAGACGACGAAGCGGTCCACGCGGCGGCCTTCGACGAAGAAGTACAGGATGCTGAGGGTGCAGACCCCGGCCGCGAGGTACGGCGTGAGCGCGGCGAGCGAGCCGGCGATGGGGCGGCCGGGATGCCGCTGCGGGCGCTGCTCGCGCTCCGGGGAGGGCGGCTCGGCTCCCCTGCGCGCGCCCCAGGGGGCGTACGCGAGGAGCAGGGAGCCCGCGAACCAGCCGGCGTCGAGGAGCTGCCCCGAGCGGTACGCGTCCCGCAGCAGCGGGGACGTGAACAGGGCGTCGCACAGCACCGTGAGGGCCAGGGCGGCGACGGCGGTGTGGACCGCCGAGCGGTTCCCCTTGGAGCGGCGGAAGTGCAGGGCGAGGAGCATGCTCACGAGAACGATGTCGAGCAGCGGGTAGGCCAGGGCGAGGGCCGCGCGGGCGACGCTCTCGCCGTCGACGCGCGCCGTGTGCGCGAGGGCGAGGCTCCAGGAGAGCGTGAGCAGCGAGCCGGCGATCAGCCAGGAGTCCAGCGCGAG
This sequence comes from Streptomyces tamarix, assembly GCF_032423885.1. NCBI lineage: Bacteria > Bacillati > Actinomycetota > Actinomycetes > Kitasatosporales > Streptomycetaceae > Streptomyces > Streptomyces tamarix. The sequence continues at coordinate 38,325 of NZ_JAWCTQ010000001.1, forward strand.
GCAGACCCAGCCGGCGCGGGTGACGGGGCGTTTGGCGAGGACGAGCAGCCCGACGATCGCGGGCGGCGCGAACAGCAGGAAGAAGAGGTCGGCGAGCGACGAGTCGGGCACCGGTTGGTCCAGCACCACCTCATACCACCCCCAGACGGCGTTGCCGCAGGCGGCCATGGCGGAGGAGAACGCGAACAGCAGCCAGGCCGGACGGAAGGGGCTGCCGTGGGCGCGGGCGTAGCGGAAGCACGAGACCGCGGCGGCCAGGGCGGCGGCGCTCAGGCCGAAATCACCCATGATCAGGGCCAGTTCCTCGGACCCCCAGCCGAACAGCGCGCCCGTCGCGTAGCCGCCGCAGAGGAGGGCGAGGAGCAGTTGTCCTCTCGCGCCACCCGCGCCGCCCGCTCCGCCGCCGGGAGGGCCGCCGGGCGCCTCTTCTTCGGTCACCGGCCGGCGGTCGGTGACGAGGCCGGGGGCGCTCATCGGAACGCCCCCATCCGGAGGATCTCCGTCCGGAAAGTTTCGGTCCGGAGGGGTCCGGCCCGGAAGGTCCGGCCGCCCCGCCGCTTCGGATCGTCGCTGTATCGACCGCGCATCGCCCGTCGCCCCCCTCGGATTGTGATCGGCAATCACGTCGGCATCACGTCTTCCCCGGTGCCGGTTCTCATGCTCGACGTGCCCCCAAGTCGTGACGATACACCAGGATCGTCACACAGCGACAGGGCTCCTATACGCTCCGTAACGATCAAGTCGGTTATACGCACGCACTGCACTCGAAACGATCCGGATCGTATAGGTCCGGACGTACCGGTTGCAGACAAAGCGCATCGGTACGTTCCCCCGGAACGGGCGGAAGGAACATGCCGCCGGTACGGGACGCGGGCAAAGGCGCGCGGAACGTGCCGGACGGCGTGATCTAGCCGGTGGTCAGGACGACGTTGCGCAGCGGCTCCCCGGCCGCGAACCGGGTGAGCTGATCGACGACCAGCCGCTTGGCGCGCGGCATGAACGCCGAGGTGGAACCACCCACATGGGGGCTGATCAGCACGCCCGGCGCATGCCAGAGGGGGTGCCCGGCCGGCAGCGGCTCGGGGTCGGTGACGTCGAGCGCGGCGGTGACGCGGCCGCGCTCGACCTCCGCGAGGAGGGCCTTGGTGTCCACGACGGGGCCCCGGGCGACGTTGACGAGCAGCGCGCCGTCCTTCATGCGGGACAGGAAGGCGGCGTCGGCGAGGTGGCGGGTGTCCTCGGTGAGCGGGGTCGAGAGGATCACCACGTCGGCTTCGGGGAGGAGGGTGCGCAGATCGGTGAGTGAGTGCACGGGACCGCGCGCTGTGGTGCGGGCGGAGCGCGCGACGCGCATGACCCGCGCGCACTCGAAGGGTGCGAGCCGGTCCTCGATGGCCGCGCCGATGGAGCCGTACCCGACGATCAACACGGACTTGTCGGCGAGCGCCGGGAAGAAACCGCCCCGCCACTCCTCCCGGTCCTGGCGGCGGACGAACCCGGGGATGCCGCGCAGCGACGCCAGCACCAGCGCCAGGGCGAGCTCCGCCGTACTCGCCTCGTGAACGCCCCTGGCGTTGCACAGCGCCACGCCGGGCGGCATGGCGGAGAGGCCCGGCGTCACGTGGTCCACGCCGGCGGACAGGGTCTGGACGACCTGCAGCGAGGTCATCGCGGCGAGCGGGCGCACCGCGACCTCCGTGCTCTTCATGTACGGGACGACGTAGAAGGCGCAGTCGGCCGGGTCGGCCGGGAGGTCGGCGCCGCCGTCCCAGAAGCGGTAGGTGAACCCGGTCGCGGACGGGTCCGGAAGGCCCTCGACGTCGTCGGCGGGGAGGGGCAGCCACACATCGGTGGTCACGTCAGCAGTCATGCCCTGGAGGCTAAGCGAAGGGAACGGCCCGCCATTGGTTAGTTTTGGTGGGCCGCACAGGGAGGTACGGGGAGTTGGAGCGCAGGACACTCGGGGCGACCGGGTTCGAGGTGGGGGCGGTCGGCCTCGGCTGCATGCCGATGAGTTGGGCGTACAGCACCTCCCAGCAGCGCGGCGACCGCTCGCTGCGCGCCGTGCACGCCGCGCTCGACGCGGGGGTGAGCCTGCTCGACACCGCCGACATGTACGGGCCGTTCACCAACGAGCTGCTGCTGGGCCGGGTGCTGAAGGAGCGGCGCGCGGACGCGTTCGTCGCGACCAAGTGCGGGCTGCTGGTGGGCGACGGGCACATCGTGGCCAACGGGCGGCCCGCGTACGTGCGCCGGGCGTGCGACGCGTCGCTGCGGCGGCTCCAGACGGACGTGATCGACCTGTACCAGCTGCACCGGGCCGATCCGGAGGTGCCGGTCGAGGAGACCTGGGGCGCCATGGCGGAGCTGGTGGCCGCCGGGAAGGTGCGCGCGCTGGGATGGTGCGCCGTGGGGGTGGGCGGCGCGCGGCGCGGGGGCCCGTACGGGCGGTACGACGGAACGGTTCGCCAGTTGGAGCGCGTCCAGCAGGTGTTCCCGGTGAGCACCGTGCAGGCGGAGCTGTCCGTGTGGTCTCCGGAGGCGCTGGCGCGGCTGCTGCCCTGGTGCGCGGCGCGCGGCGTGGGGTTCCTCGCGGCGATGCCGCTGGGCAGCGGTTTCCTGACCGGGACGCTGACGCCGGGCGGCGGGTTCGAGCCGGACGACCCGCGGGCCCGGCACCCGCGGTTCACCGCGGAGATGATGGCCGCGAACCAGCCGCTGGTCGCCGGGCTGCGCCGGGTGGCCGAGCGGCACGGCGGCGCGGCGGCCGGGGTGACTCCGGCCCAGGTGGCGCTGGCGTGGACGCTGGCGCAGGGCCGGCACGTCGTCCCCGTGCCGGGCACGAAGCGGGAGCGCTGGGCGGTGGAGAACGCGCGGGCGGCCGGACTGGCGCTGACCGCGCGGGACCTGGCGGAGATCGCGGCGCTCCCACCGGCGCGGGGCTCCTGGGACTGAGGTGCCCGGCCCGCGGGCCGGAGCGGTGCGCCGGGAGCGCCTAGGCTGGGCGGGACGGGCTCCACTCCGCCGCGGGGAAGGAACGAAGAACCGTGCGACGTCCTGCTGTGACGGCCGTGTCGGCCGCTGCCGCTCTGCTGCTGGCGACCGGGTGCGCGGCGGACGGGGGCGGCGGCCCGGCGGGCCCCGCGGCCGGCACGCCGACCCGCTCCGCCGCGTCCGCCCCGCCGTCCGCATCGCCCTCCCCCTCCGCGCCCCCCGCCAAGGGCTCCGTGCGCGTCGTGTCCACGGTCGCCCGGGGGCTGAAGTCGCCGTGGGGGCTGGCCGCGCTCCCCGGCGGCGACCTGCTGGTCTCCTCCCGCGACGAGGGGACCGTCACGCGCGTGGACGCCGAGAGCGGCGAGCTGACGGTGCTCGGCGAGGTGCCGGGCGTGGCGCCCGGCGGGGAGGGCGGTCTGCTCGGCCTGGCGCTGTCCCCGAAGTTCGCCGAGGACCACCTGGTCTACGCGTACTTCACCACCGAGTCCGACAACCGCATCGCCCGCATGCTGTACGACGAGAGCCGGCCGCCCGGGCAGCAGTTGGGCGCGCCCGACACGGTCCTGCGGAACATCCCGAAGGGCGTCGTCCACAACGGCGGCCGGATCGCGTTCGGCCCCGACGGGATGCTGTACGCGGGCACCGGCGAGACGGGCGACACGGGGCTGGCGCAGGACAGGGCGTCGCTGGGCGGCAAGATCCTGCGGATGACCCCGGACGGGCAGCCCGTGCACGGGAACCCGGAGGCGGACTCGGTCGTGTACTCGTACGGGCACCGCAACGTGCAGGGCCTCGCGTGGGACGCGGACAAGCGGCTGTGGGCGGCCGAGTTCGGGCAGAACACCTGGGACGAGCTGAACCTGATCAGACCGGGCGGCAACTACGGCTGGCCGGAGGCCGAGGGCAAGGGCGGCGGGGGCGGCTTCACCGATCCGGTCGCCCAGTGGCCGGTGGCCGACGCGTCACCGAGCGGCATCGCCGTCGCGCGGGGCTCGGTGTGGATGGCGGGACTGCGCGGCGAGCGGCTGTGGCGGGTCCCGCTGGCGGGCGGGAAGCCCTCGGCGGCGCCCCAGGCGTTCCTGGAGGGCGACCACGGCCGGCTGCGCACGGTGGCGGCGGCCGGCGGGAACCGGCTGTGGCTGGTCACCAGCGAGACCGACACGCGCGGCACCCCGGAGTCCGGCGACGACCGGATCCTCCTGCTGGAGGTGGAGTGAGGGCGCCCCGCCCCGCCTCCCGCGGCGGGGCGGGGCGGGGCGCGTCCTACGCGCCGCCCTCGCCCGCGCGCAGGGCGTGCCACTCGGGGGCGAGGACGGACCACACCTCGATGTCCTGGCGCGCGCCCCGGTAGAGGTGGCTCTCGCGCAGGACGCCGTCCCTGGTCATGCCGAGCCGCTTGGCGACGTTGACGCTGGCGGTGTTGCCGGCGGCGACCAGCCACTCGACGCGGTGGATGCCGCGCACGTCGACCGCCCAGTCGATGATGGCGCGGGCGGCGCGGGTCACCAGGCCGCGCCCCACGGCGGCCGGCTCCAGCCAGCAGCCCGCCTCGCAGGTGCCGGCGGCGACGTCCATGGTGCGGAACAGGACGCCGCCGACGAGGGTGCCGTCCTGGCGGATGCCGAAGATGCGGCCCGTGTCGGCGGCGGTCTTGTCGGCGTACGACTGGAGGAAGGCCCGGGCGGACGGCAGGTCCGGGGCGACGTCGGCGAGCGCGATGTACCGCCCGATGTACGCGCGGCCCCGGTCGATGTGGGCCAGGTACTCCTCGGCCTGCCAGGGCTCCAGCGGGCCCAGTTCGGCCCCGTCCCCCAGGGACAGGCTGAATACGCTCACGGTGCTCCCCCTCCCCCACCGGTCCGGCGGGACTACGGCACGAGCTCCCCTTCGCCGCTCGTGCGCTTCCCCGGGATCTTCGCACGCGCGGGCGCGCCGCACTCCGGGGCCTCGATGCTGATCCGGGGCAGCCGGCGGTCGAGGGAGCGGGGCAGCCACCAGTTGGCGCCGCCGAGCAGGTGCATCAGGGCCGGGACGAGCAGGGTCCGCAGGACGAACGCGTCGAGGGCGACGGCGGCGGCGAGGCCGATGCCGAACATCGCGATGACGCGGTCGCCGGAGAGGACGAACGCCAGGAAGACGGCGATCATGATCACGGCGGCGGAGTTGATCACGCGGCTGGTCTCGGCGAGACCGACGCGGACGGCCCGCCGGTTGTCCCCGGTCTCCAGCCACTCCTCGTACATCCGGCTCACCAGGAACACCTGGTAGTCCATGGAGAGGCCGAAGAGCACGGAGACGGCTATCACCGGCAGGAACGGTTCGACGGGCCCGGCGCGGCCGAGGCCGAGGAGTTCGCTGCCCCATCCCCACTGGAAGACCGCCACGACGACCCCGAGCGCCGAGGCTACGGCGGCGACGTTCATCGCGGCGGCCTTCAGCGGGATGCCGACGGACCGGAACGCGAGCAGGAGGAGCAGGCAGCCCAGCGCGATCACGATGCCGACGAACAGCGGCAGCTTGCCGACGATCACCCGCGCGAAGTCGTCGTACGACGCCGTGACGCCGCCGACGTGCACGTCGAGCGAGGAGCCGGCCTCGGCGGCGGGCAGCACCTCGGCGCGCAACCGGTCCACCAGGTCGCTGGTCCGCTGCGACTGGGGCGCGGAGTCCGGCACGACGGTGACGACGGCGGTGTTGCCGCTGCCGCTGTACGTGACGGGGCCGACCGACTCGACGCCGGCCGTGGCGCGGAGCTGGGCGGGCAACTGGTTCGCGGCGAGGCGGTCGCCGGCGCCGTCGAGCCGCGCGACGAGGGTGAGCGGCCCGTTGACGCCGGGCCCGAAGCCGTCGGCGAGCAGGTCGTACGCCTGCCGGGTGGTGGCCGCGGCGGGGTCGTTGCCCTGGTCGGAGGTGCCCAGGCGCAGGGAGAACGTCGGCAGGGCGAGGACGGTCACGACGACGACGGCGACGGCGCCCAGCTTCTTCGGGTGGCGCTCGACCAGCGCGGACCAGCGGGCGGCGAACCCGGTGGGCGTCTGGGGCTCGGGGCCGTGCTCGGCGAGGCGGCGGCGCTCGCGGCGGGACAGGGCCCGCATGCCGATGAGGGAGAGCAGGGCGGGCAGCAGCGTGACGGACGCGGCGACCGTGAGGACGACGGTGAGGGAGGCCGCTATGGCGACGCCGTTGAGGAAGCCCAGCCGCAGTATGAGCATGCCGAGCAGGGCGATGCAGACGGTGGCGCCGGCGAAGACGACGGCCCGGCCGGTGGTGGCGACGGCGTTCTGGGCGGCCTCGGGGACGCCGAGGCCGCGCTTGAGGCCCTTGCGGTGGCGCGTGACGATGAACAGCGCGTAGTCGATGCCGACGCCGAGGCCGATGAGCGTGCCGAGCATCGGGGCGAAGTCGGCCACGGTCATGAGGTGGCCGAGCAGGGTGATGCCGAAGTAGGCGGTGCCCACGCTGACCAGGGCCGTGGCGATGGGCAGGAGGCTGGCGGCGAGGGAGCCGAAGGCGAGGAAGAGGACGACCGCCGCGACGGCGACGCCGACGATCTCCGCGGTGTGGGAGCCGCCCCCCTGGGTGAGGGCGGCGACGGTGCCGCCGACCTCGACCCGCAGGCCGTCGCCGGCGGCGGCGCGGGCGGTGTCGACGAGGGCGCGGGCCTGCTCCTCCGGGATGTCGTCGGCGGGCCGGTCGAAGGTGACGGTGGCGTAGGCGGTGCGGCCGTCCTCGCTGATCTGCCCCTCGCCCGCCTCGACCGCGCCGGCCTTTCGGGCGGCGGCCTGTGCGGCCCGGACCTCGCCCGCCGTGGCCTCGGGGAGTTCCGCGGGGCCGTACGGCGTGGTGACGGCGGCGACTCCGGGCAGATCGGCGACCTCGTCGAGCATGGCGGCGATCCGGCGCTCGACGGTCCCGCCGCGTACGTCGCCGTGCTCGGTGTGCCAGACGACGGTGCCGCTGTCGCCGCTCCGGCCGGGGAACGCCTCCTGGAGCAGGGCCGTGGCGCGGCCGGACTCGGTGCCCGGGACCTCGTAGTCGTTGGAGTACGCGGAACCGGCGACCCCGGCGGCCACCGTGACGCCGCAGAGCGCGGCGAGCCAGAGCAGGACGGCGACGAGTCGGTGGCGCACGCACCACCGGGCGATGGCTGCCAAGGGCTTCGCTCCCTGATCGGGGGTTCTGGTCCTGGCGCCGGGACCCTCCCCGGGAGAACGCATGACCGTAGGGGAGCCACTCTGGCATCGAAAAAAGATCGTTTGCCCGTTTCGTGGGGTTGCTCACAGCGCACGCAGCACGAAGGGCGGTGCACCGACTCGCGGTGCACCGCCCTCGTACGCGTACCGGCGCCGGCTCAGCCCTCGGCGACGCCCAGCTTCTCCAGGATCAGCTCCCGTACCCGGGCCGCGTCGGCCTGGCCGCGCGTGGCCTTCATGACCGCGCCGACCAGCGCGCCGGCCGCGGCGACCTTGCCGCCGCGGATCTTGTCGGCGATCGCGGCGTTCGAGGCGATGGCCTCGTCGACGGCCGCGCCCAGGGCGCCCTCGTCGGAGACGACCTTCAGGCCGCGCTTCTCGACGACGGTGTCCGGGTCGCCCTCGCCGCCGAGGACGCCCTCGATGACCTGGCGGGCCAGCTTGTCGTTGAGGTCGCCGCAGGAGACGAGCTCCGCCACCCGGGCGACCTGCGCCGGGGTGATCGCCAGCTCGTCCAGGGACGTACCGGTCTCGTTGGCGTGCCGGGACAGCTCGCCCATCCACCACTTGCGGGCCTGGTCGGCCGGGGCGCCCGCGTCGATCGTGGCGACGATCAGGTCGAGCGCGCCGGCGTTGAGGATGGCCTGCATGTCCAGCGCGGAGACGCCCCACTCCTCGCGCAGCCGGTTGCGGCGCACGCGCGGCAGCTCGGGCAGCCCGGCGCGGATCTCCTCCACCCACGCGCGGGACGGGGCGACCGGGACGAGGTCGGGCTCCGGGAAGTAGCGGTAGTCCTCCGCCTCCTCCTTCACCCGGCCGGACGTCGTGGAGCCGTCGTCCTCGTGGAAGTGGCGGGTCTCCTGCACGATCGTGCCGCCGCCGATGAGGACCGCGGCGTGCCGCTGGACCTCGTAGCGGACGGCCCGCTCGACGGACCGGAGCGAGTTGACGTTCTTGGTCTCGCTTCGGGTGCCGAACTTCTCCGTGCCGATGGGGCGCAGCGACAGGTTCACGTCGCAGCGCATCTGGCCCATCTCCATGCGCGCCTCGGAGACGCCCAGGGCGCGGATCAGGGCGCGCAGCTCGGCGACGTACGCCTTGGCGACCTCGGGGGCGCGGTCACCGGCCCCGACGATCGGCTTGGTGACGATCTCGATCAGCGGGATGCCGGCGCGGTTGTAGTCGAGCAGCGAGTGGGACGCGCCGTGGATGCGGCCGGTGGCGCCGCCGACGTGCGTCGACTTGCCGGTGTCCTCCTCCATGTGGGCGCGCTCGATCTCGACGCGGAAGACCTCGCCGTCCTCCAGTTGGACGTCCAGGTAGCCGTTGTAGGCGATCGGCTCGTCGTACTGGGAGGTCTGGAAGTTCTTCGGCATGTCCGGATAGAAGTAGTTCTTCCGGGCGAAGCGGCACCACTCGGCGATCTCACAGTTCAGCGCGAGGCCGATCTTGATGGCGGACTCGACGCCGGTCGCGTTGACCACGGGCAGCGCGCCGGGCAGGCCGAGGCAGACCGGGCAGGTCTGGGTGTTCGGTTCCGCGCCCAACTCGGTGGAGCAGCCGCAGAACATCTTGGTCTTGGTGCCGAGTTCGACGTGCACCTCCAGGCCCATGACGGGCTCGAAGGTGGCGAGGGCGTCCTCGTACGACACCAGGTCAGTCGTGACGGTCACAGTGGAAACATTCCCTCTCAGCCGAACAGGACGTCGTCGTCACCGATGCGCTTCAGCTCGCGCACCAGGATGGCGAGGCCGGTCGCGATGGCGGCGGCGGACACGACGGCGTCCAGCAGCAGAAGCGTGTCGCTCTCGGTGCGGGCCTTACGGGCCTGCTTGACCACGCTCAGCGCGCCGAACGCGGTGGTGCTGATCGACAGGTACATGCCGGCCTTCGACTTCTTGAAGCCCTTGGCCTTGGTCAGTGCGCTCACTGTGCTTCTCCGTTCGCTTCTCCGCCCACGCGGCACGGAGGTGCGGCTTCCGTCGTCGTCTGCGGCCCGGCGGCCGCGTGTGCGTCGCTCACAGCGACGGAGCCTCCTCCAGCAGCGGGTGGCCCCAGCGTGCCACGAAGGCGGCCTCGACCGCGGCGCCCACCTTGTACAGGCGGTCGTCCTTCATGGCCGGGGCGATGATCTGCAGACCGACCGGCAGGCCGTCCTCCGGCGCCAGGCCGCAGGGCAGCGACATGGCGGCGTTGCCCGCGAGGTTGGTCGGGATGGTGCACAGGTCGGCCAGGTACATGGCCATCGGGTCGTCGGCGCGCTCGCCGATCGGGAAGGCGGTGGTCGGCGTCGTCGGGGAGACGATCACGTCGACCTGCTCGAAGGCCCTCTCGAAGTCGCGCGTGATGAGCGTGCGGACCTTCTGCGCGGAGCCGTAGTACGCGTCGTAGTAGCCGGAGCTGAGCGCGTACGTGCCGAGCACGATGCGGCGCTTGACCTCGTCGCCGAAGCCGGCCTCGCGGGTGAGGGACGTGACCTCCTCCGCCGAGCGCGTGCCGTCGTCGCCGGTCCGCAGGCCGTAGCGCAGGCCGTCGAAGCGGGCGAGGTTGGACGAGCACTCGGAGGGCGCGATCAGGTAGTACGCGGAGAGCGCCAGGTCGAAGGAGGGGCAGTCCAGCTCGACGATCTCGGCGCCGAGCTCCTTCAGCAGCTCGACGGACTCGTCGAACCGCTGGAGGACGCCGGGCTGGTAGCCCTCGCCGCGGAACTGCTTGACGACGCCGACGCGCATGCCCCGGACGCTGCCGCTGCGGGCGGCCTCGACGACCGGCGGGACGGGCGCGTCGATGGACGTGGAGTCCATCGGGTCGTGGCCGGCGATCACCTCGTGGAGGAGGGCCGCGTCGAGGACCGTGCGCGCGCAGGGGCCGCCCTGGTCGAGGGAGGACGAGAACGCGACCATGCCGTACCGGGACACCGCGCCGTACGTCGGCTTGACGCCGACCGTGCCGGTGACGGCGGCGGGCTGGCGGATCGAGCCGCCCGTGTCCGTACCGATGGCGAGCGGGGCCTCGTACGAGGCGAGGGCGGCCGACGAGCCGCCGCCGGAGCCGCCGGGGATCCGGGTGAGGTCCCAGGGGTTGCCGGTCGGGCCGTAGGCGCTGTTCTCGGTGGAGGAGCCCATGGCGAACTCGTCCATGTTGGTCTTGCCGAGGATGACGACGTCGGCGGCGCGCAGCTTCGAGACGAGCGTCGCGTCGTACGGCGGGAGCCAGCCCTCCAGCATCCGGGAGCCGACGGTGGTCGGCATGTCCCGCGTGGTGAAGATGTCCTTCAGGGCGAGCGGGACGCCCGCGAGCGGGCCGAGTTCCTCACCGCGCTCGCGCTTCTCGTCGACGGCGCGGGCCTGCGCGAGGGCGCCCTCGCGGTCGACGTGGAGGAAGGCGTGGACCTTCTCGTCGACCGCGCCGATGCGCGCGAGGTGCGCCTCGGTGACCTCGACGGCGGTGAGCTCGCCGGAGGCGATCTTCGCCGCGATCTCGGCGGCGGTGAGCTTGATGATGGTGCTGTCCGTCATGTCGGTCAGTCCTCCCCGAGGATCTGCGGCACCTTGAAACGCTGCTGCTCCTGGGCCGGGGCCCCGGAGAGCGCCTGCTCGGGGGTGAGCGACGGACGGACCTCGTCCGCGCGCATGACGTTGGTCAGCGGCAGCGGGTGGGAGGTCGGCGGGACGTCTTGGTCGGCGACCTCGGAGACGCGGGCGACCGCGCCGATGATGTCGTCGAGCTGGGTGGCGAAGTGGTCGACCTCTTCGTCCTTCAGCTCCAGACGCGCCAGCCGGGCGAGGTGGGCGACCTCCTCGCGCGTGATGCCAGGCATGCAGCGATCCTCAGGGGTGAGTGAGTGGGTTTTGGCCCAATCCTATGGGGCGCGCCGCGGTGCCCGTGAAACGGTTTGCCCCCTCCCTAGGTGACCGGGTGGCTCGACGGGCGGTCGGAGGAGTGGTCGGACGGGGAGGGCGGGAGCGCCGTGGTGGGGCGGTGCCAGCCGTGCACGCCGCGGGCGCGGAGCCAGGCCGTCGTCTCGTGCGGCGGCATCGCGGCGGCGACCAGCCAGCCCTGGACGGCGTCGCAGCCCAGGTCCCGCAGGCGCTCCCAGGTCTCGTCGTCCTCCACGCCCTCGGCGACGACGAGGAGGCCCAGGGAGTGGGCCAGGTCCACGGTGCAGCGGACGATCTCGGCGTCCTCCGTGTCGACGGCGAGGCGGGCGACGAACGAGCGGTCGATCTTCAGTTCGCTGACCGGGAGGCGGCGCAGGTGGACCAGGGACGAGTAGCCCGTGCCGAAGTCGTCCAGGGACATCTTCACGCCGTGGCCGGTGAGGCCGGCGAGGGTGTCGGCGGCACGCTGCGGGTCCTCCAGGAGGACGTGCTCCGTTATCTCCAGTTGCAGGGCGCCCGCGGGGACGCCGTGGCGGGCGAGGCGGGCGGCGACGGCGCCGGCGAAGCCGGGGCTGTGCACGTCGCGCGGGGAGACGTTCACCGCGACGGGCACCTCCAGTCCCTGGGCGCGCCACCGCGCGACCTGGGCGAGCGCCGTCTCCAACACGTACTCGGTGAGGTGCGGCATCAGGCCGGACGACTCGGCGATCGCGATGAACTCGTCCGGGGGAACGCTGCCGCGTTCCGGGTGGACCCAGCGGACCAGCGCCTCCAGGCCGGCGACGTGGCCGTCGAAACGGACCTTGGGCTGGTAGTGCAGCTCCACCTCGCCCGCGTCGAGGGCACGGCGCAGGTCGCCGAGGAGGCCGAGCCGGTCCGGCGTGTTGGAGTCCCGCTTCGACTCGTACACCTCGACGCCCGTACGGTCCCGCTTCGCCTGGTACATGGCCACGTCGGCGCGCTGGAGGAGCCCCTCGGCGTCGAGGGCGTGGTCGGGGAAGACGGCGACGCCGGCGCTGGCCTCCAGGACGAGCGTGAGCCCGTCGAGGTCGAGCGGGGACGACAGGTCGGCGGCGAGGTGGCGGGCGACGCGCTGGGCGCTGGTCGTGGAGTCGGCGGTCGGCAGGAGCACGACGAACTCGTCGCCGCCGAGCCGGGCGGCCTCGGCGCCGCGCGGCAGGGCGAGGCGCAGGCGCTCCGCGATCTGCAGGAGGAGCCGGTCGCCGGCGAGGTGGCCGAGCGTGTCGTTGACGGACCGGAAGCGGTCGAGGTCGATCAGGACGAGCGCGGCGCGCTGGCCCTCGGCCTCGGCGGCCTCCAGGGCCGCCCAGGTGCGTTCGAGCAGCCACTGCCGGTTGGGGAGGCCGGTGAGCGGGTCGCGGAGCTGCTCCTCGGCACGGGCCCGGGCGATCCAGAGCGTGGAGTCGAGGGCGATTAAAGGCACCGCGAACAGCGGCAGCAGGACCGGCAGGGAGGCGGCGACGGCGCAGATGAGCGGGGCGATGCCGAGCAGGGCGACGGCGACGAGGCCCTGCCGGAGCAGCGCCGTGCGGGCGGCCGTGGGCAGGGTGCCGCCCTGCGGGGAGAGCGTGTACCACAGGACGAGGCGGGTCACCACCAGGTACGTCCCGGCGGCGAGGGCGACTTCCGGTACGGCGGCGATCCCCCATTCGAGCGGCTGCCACGGCCGTTCGACGGAGGGCACGTCGCCGAAGGCGGCGAGGACGAGCGCGGCGCCGCCGATGCCGAGCACGTCGGCGGCGCCGTGCAGCAGGCCCTGCCGCCAGCGGTGCCGGCGGGCGGCGCCGACGAGGACGACGACGGCGAGGCTGACCAGTCCGGCGGGCACCCAGCCGAACAGGAGCAGCACGGCGAGGGTGAGGGCGGCGCCGGAGCCCGTGCCGCCCCACCAGCGGTCGCGGCCGAGGGCGACGAGGTGCCCGACGACGATGCCGGTGAGGACGGCGAGGGACCAGCCGGTCGTCCCGCCGGGGAAGAGGGCGTGGCCCTGGCTCACGGCGCGGTAGAAGCCGGTGGCGAGCGCGAGGCCCGCGAGGGCCGCGACGACGGCGGGCAGCCGGGCGAGGACGCCCTCCCGGACCGCCGCGCGGCCCGCTCGCATACGCGGTCGTGTGACCGGATCGGCACTCTCGGTCGGTTTCATTCCGTCCCTCTCACAGCCGGCGGTGCCGTTGCCTCTGCCTCGTGATGGCTTGCTGTCGTGCCACGACGACTGGTCTTCCCCAACGCGGCCGTGCACGACAGGCGCACGTCACAACAGTAGGCCGCGGAGGGCGTTCACGGGCAGCGCTCTACAGCTCTTGCCCGATTGCCACCCGGCCACCCTTATCCGTCTGATATGCGCTGAACGGGTGACGTTTTCCGGCCTGTTCTGCTCGGTCGCCTCCTGCCGCTCGAACGAGGAGGTGATTACTGTTCGAGCGGGACGGCGGCCTCGCGGGCGGCGTCGGGGCCCTGTTGGAGCAGGACGGCGAAGCCGTCCTCGTCCAGCACGGGGACCTTCAGCTGCATCGCCTTGTCGTACTTGGAGCCGGGGTTCTCCCCGACCACCACGAACGACGTCTTCTTGGAGACGGCGCCGGTCACCTTCGCCCCGGCGCTCTGGAGCGCTTCCTTCGCGCCGTCCCTCGTGTGGTCGCGCAGCGTGCCGGTGACGACGACGGTGAGCCCCTCCAGCGGGCGCGGGCCCTCGTCCTCGCCGGTGCTCTCCTCCTCCATCCGGACGCCGGCGGCACGCCACTTCCGCAGGATCTCGCGGTGCCAGTCCTCCGCGAACCACTGCTTCAGGGAGGCGGCGATGGTCGGCCCGACGCCCTCGACGGCGGCCAGCTCCTCCTCGGTGGCCTGCTCGATGCGGTCGATGGAGCGGAACTCGCGGGCCAGCGCCTCGGCCGCGACGGGGCCGACGTGGCGGATCGACAGGGCCGTGATGACCCGGGCGAGCGGGCGCCGCTTGGCCTCCTCGATGTTCGCGAGCATCGCGAGCGCGTTCTTCCTGGGCTCGCCCTGCTGGTTGGCGAAGACCGTGACGACCTTCTCCTCGCCCGTCTTCGGGTCGCGCTTGGGCAGTCCGCTGTCCTGGTCCAGGACGTACGCCTTGATGGGGAGGAGCTGTTCGATCGTCAGGTCGAAGAGGTCGCCCTCGTCGACCAGCGGCGGTTCGGCCGGCTCCAGCGGGCGCGTGAGCGCGGCGGCGGCCACGTAGCCGAAGTTCTCGATGTCGAAGCAGCGACGCCCGCCCAGGTAGAACAGCCGTTCCCGCAGCTGGGCGGGGCAGGTCCGGCCGTTCGGGCAGCGCAGGTCGACGTCGCCCTCCTTCATCGGCTTCAGCGGCGTCCCGCACTCGGGGCACGCGGTCGGCATGACGAACTCCCGCTCGCTGCCGTCCCGCAGGTCGACGACCGGGCCCAGGATCTCCGGGATGACGTCGCCGGCCTTGCGCAGCACGACCGTGTCGCCGATCAGGACGCCCTTGGCCCTCACCACGTCCTGGTTGTGCAGCGTGGCGAACTCGACCTCGGAGCCCGCGACCGTGACCGGCTCCACCTGCGCGTACGGCGTGACGCGGCCCGTGCGCCCCACGCCGACGCGGATGTCGACCAGCTTCGTGTTGACCTCCTCGGGCGCGTACTTGTACGCGATCGCCCACCTCGGGGCGCGGGAGGTGGAGCCGAGGCGGCCCTGGAGGCGGATCTCGTCCAGTTTGACGACGACGCCGTCGATCTCGTGCTCCACCGAGTGGCGGTTCTCGCCGTAGTGCGCGATGAACTCCCGGACGCCGTCGATGCCGTCCACCACCCGGTTGTGCCGGGCCGTGGGCAGGCCCCACTCGCGGAGCAGCCCGTACGCCTCGGACAGGCGGTCGAGGGTCAGGCCCTCGTGCGCGCCGATGCCGTGCACCACCATGTGCAGCGGGCGCGTGGCCGTGACCCGCGGGTCCTTCTGGCGGAGCGAACCGGCCGCCGCGTTGCGCGGGTTGGCGAACGGCTTGTCGCCGGCGGCGACCAGACGGGCGTTCAGCTCCTCGAACTTCTCCATCGGGAAGTAGACCTCGCCGCGGATCTCCACCAGCTCCGGGACGCGGTCGCCCTCCAGCCGCTCGGGAACGTCGGAGATCGTGCGCACGTTCGGCGTGATGTCCTCGCCCGTGCGGCCGTCACCGCGGGTCGCCGCGCGCGTCAGCCGGCCCTTCTCGTACGTCAGGTTCACGGCGAGGCCGTCGACCTTCAGCTCGCACAGGAAGTGGTGTTCCGCCGAGCCGACGTCGCGCCCGACGCGCTCGGCCCAGGCGGCCAGCCCCTCGTCGTCGAAGACGTTGTCCAGGGAGAGCATGCGCTCGCGGTGCCGGACGGCCGTGAACTCCGTCTCGTACGTCCCCGCGACCTTCTGGGTGGGCGACTCGGGCGTGCGCAGCTCCGCGTACCGCTCCTCCAACTCCTCCAGGGACCGCAGCAGCCGGTCGAACTCGGCGTCGCTGATGACCGGCTGGTCCTTCACGTAGTACCGGAAGCGGTGCTCCTCGACCTGTTCGGCCAGCCGGGCGTGCTCCTCCCGCACCTCCGCCGGCACCACGTCGCGCTGGTCGTGCTGTTCGACAGCCACGTCGATCCTTCCGTTACTCAGGGTTGTCCGCGAGGGACTTCGCCGCCTTGACACAGTGCGCCAGCGCGCGGCGGGCGTAGTCGGGCGAGGCGCCCGCGAGCCCGCACGCCGGAGTGATCACCAAGGACTCCGCGAGGGTCCCCGGATTCAGCCCCAGCCTGCGCCACAGCGTCCTGACCCCCATGACGCTACCGGCAGGGTCTGACAACGCGCGGTCGGTGGAGGGCACCACACCGGCCAACAGCTTCGTGCCGCCTTCGACGGCCTCGCCGATCGCCTCCTCGTCACGCTCCGTGAGAAGACTGAAATCGAACGAGATGGCTGCCGCGCCGGCCCGGCGCAGCAGCGCGAACGGCACGTCGGGGGCGCAGGAGTGCACGACGGCGGGGCCGTCGTGGACGGCGATCACGTCGCGCAGGGCGCCCTCGACGACCTGGCGGTCGACGGCCCGGTAGGTGCGGTAGCCGCTGGCGGTCCTGACCCGGCCGCGCAGGACGGCGGTGAGGGACGGCTCGTCGAGCTGGAGCACGACCCGGGCGCCGGGGACCCGGCGGCGCACCTCCGCGAGGTGGCCGCGGAGCCCCTCGGCGAGCGAGGCGGCGAGGTCCCGGCAGGCCCCGCCGTCGCCGAGGGCCGCCTCGCCGCCCCGCAGCTCCAGCGCGGCGGCCAGCGTCCACGGCCCGACCGCCTGGACCTTCAGGAGGCCCGCGTACCCCTGGGTGAACTCCTCCAGCGCGTCGAGGTCCTCCCCCAGCCACGCGTGGGCGCGGCGGGTGTCGCGGCCGGGCCGGTCGCTGACCCGCCACCCGCTGGGCTCCACGTGCGCGTAGACCTCGACCAGGAGCCCCAGCGTCCGGCCGATCATGTCGGCGCCGGGCCCGCGGGCGGGCAGTTCGGGCAGGTGGACGAAGTCCTCGAAGGATCCGGTCACGGTCCTGGCGGCCTCGCGCGCGTCGCCGCCCGGCATCGATCCGACCCCCGTGGCCGGACCCCAGTTGATGTCGTCGCTGTGGTTGTTCTCGCTCACCCGGGAAGGGTACGCGGACGGGGTCAGGCTCCCGGCCGGACGGTCAGGTCCTGGATCTCCGCGTCGCGCGGCAGGTCGACGGCGGTGAGGACGGTCGTCGCGACCGACTCGGCGTCCATGAGGTGGGACGTGTCGTACTCCTTGCCCTCCTGCCGGTGGACCTTGGCCTGCATGGGGCTGGCCGTGCGGCCCGGGTAGACGGAGGTGACGCGGACGCCGTGGGGGCGCTCCTCCGCCCTCAGGGCGTCGGCGAGCGCCTTGAGGCCGTGCTTGGACGCGGCGTACGCGGACCACTCGGCGTTGGCGTGGAGCCCCGCGCCGGAGTTGACGAACACGACGTGTCCCCGGGAGACCCGCAGTTGCGGCAGGAGCAGCCGGGTCAGCTCGGCGGGCGCGACCAGGTTCACGTCGAGTTGGGTGCGCCACGCCTTGGTGGTCAGCTCGCCGACCGGGCCGAGGTCGACGACGCCCGCGACGTGCAGCAGCGTGTCGAGCCGGTCGGGCAGCTCCTGGTGGGAGAACGCCCAGGACAGCCGGTCCGGGGCGGCGAGGTCCCCGACGAGCGTGCGGGCGCCCGGGTACAGGTCGGCCAGCTCCTTCGCCCGGCCGGCGTCCCGGGCCAGCAGGACCAGGTCGTCCCCGCGCGCGTGGAGGCGGCGGGCGACGGCCGCGCCGATGCCGGAGCCGGCGCCGGTGATCAGGTGTGTGGTCATGGGAGCCATGCTCGCATTGGACGGCCCACCGGACCCCGGCGGCCTCTTCCCGGTGGACGACCACCGGACCCCGGCGGCCTCTTCCCGGTGGACGACTACTGGATCCCGGCGGCCTCTTCCAGGTAGGCGAGGGCGGAGACGCCGTCCTCGGCGAAGAAGACGAGCTCCGTGAGGGGCAGCGGCAGGAAGCCCTCCTCCTCCATGCGGCGGAACTGCTGCTTCAGTCCGTCGTAGAAGCCCGCCGTGTTGAGCAGGACGACCGGCTTGGTGTGCAGGCCGTGCTTCTTCAGCTCCAGGATCTCGGTGGCCTCGTCCAGGGTGCCGGTGCCGCCGACCATGATGACGATCGCGTCGGACCGGGCGAGCATCTCCGCCTTCCGCTCCGCGAGGTCCCCGGTGGTGATCATCTCGTCGCAGCCGGGCCGCGCCTTGTGCGCGAGGAACTCCACCGACACGCCGACGAGCCGCCCGCCCGCCTGCTGGGCGGCGTCGGCGACGACCTTCATCAGACCGGTGTCCGAGCCGCCCCAGACGAGCGTGTGGCCGCCCTTGGCGAGGAGTTCGGCGAACTCGCGCGCGGGGCCGGTGTAGCGGTCGTCGAGGTCGGCGGCGGAGAGGAAGACGCAGATGTTCATGGGTCAACCGTACGGGGCCGGGCGAGGCGGGGGGCCGACGCGGGGAACAGGTCCGGGCCGCCGGCCGTTGCTCCGGGTATGACCTCTTCAGGGCACCGCATCACCATCGAACCGGCGGACGGGCCGGTCCGGATCGAACGGGACGGCGAGCCGGTCGCGGAGAGCTCCCGCGCCCTGGCCCTGCGCGAGACGGGCTGTCCGGTACGGCTGTACCTGCCGCCCGAGGACGTGCGCACGGACCTGCTGGAGCCGTCCGCCACGCGCACGCACTGCCCGTTCAAGGGCACCGCGTCGTACTGGTCCCTGCCGGGCCGCCCGGACGCCGTCTGGGCGTACCCCGACCCGAAGCCGGAGGTCGCCGCGATCAAGGGGTACTTCTGCTTCTACGGCGAGGACGAGGGCTGAGCCGGGGGCGACGCGGGCGTCTCGGCCGACCAGAAGGGGGACCGGACGTTGGGGGTGGGGATCTCCTGGTCCGGCGGGTAGGACGGGCCGTTCGGCGGGGTCTTGGGGTCGGCGACCTCCGACTCCTGTACGCAGGGGCTGGCCACCTGGAAGAACGCCTGCCCCTGGTACCCGAACAGGAGCCTGATGCCGAACCCGTCGGGTGAGACGGCATAAACGGCCGGGGACTCCTTGTGGGCCCTCACTGCCGTGATCCGGTAGCCCTTCGCCTTCCACGCCCTCTCGACGAGACCGAGGAAGCTACCGCGCCGCGCCTCGGAGATGACGGTCAGCACGGTCCGGCGGCGCACGACGTCGCAGCTCCCGGTGGTCGTCGTGTCGTGCGTCCACCGCACCTCCGGCACGATGGCCTTGAAGGTTTCGTCCAGCATGGCGTCCGCGCGATCCGCCGCACCCTGCATGTCCATGGAGGCTCTCTCCCTCGGGACGTCGTGGTTTTCCCCCATAACACCGCAACCGACTGCCAGAACGGCTGCCATGACTGCGAGCAGAAGGGCTCGTACCCTGCGCGGCACCCCTTTCACCGGTACGCCTCCTTGACGACTTTGTCGGGCTGGCCGGCCACAACGGCGGCGATGTTGTCCGCCGAGACCTGATCCAGTTCCGGGGTGAAGTACTGCGAGTGGGCGTCGAAGCCGCCGAGTTCCGTGACCGGGTGCGGCCCCGGGTCCACCTTGAACCTCTGGGCGCCGAATGCCTCGCTGGACGGGTCCTTGCCGAAGTAGATGTCGTCGTCGCCCCAGTCGAAGACGTCACCGTAGATCAGTGACCCCACGGGCCCGGCCAGCAGGACCTCGTCCTTGGTCGGCAGGTGCGTGACCGGGTCGTTGTCCGCGGAACCGACGAAGACGTGCTGCTTGCCGACACCGAGGTCCTCCGCCTTGTCCACGCCGACGCCCGGGCTGCCGAGCAGGATGATGTCGTCGACGCCCGGTATGCCACCGGACTGCTTCGCCGCCGTTCCCACGGTGAGGGAGCCGTACGAGTGCCCGATGGCCGTCAGGTGCGGGTCGTCGTGCTGGTTGGCGACCTGGAGGCCGTCCATGAACCTGTTGTAGGAGGGCGCGCCGCGTTCGGCGTCCCCCGTGCCCATCACGTCCACGTGCTGCGGGGCGTCGTAGCCGAGCCAGACGATCGAGGCGCTGGACGGGTCGTTCTCCCGGGCGCCGAGCGCCGTGTCCTGGGCACGCTTCATCGTGTCCTTGACGAACCCGTCGTCGAGCTTCGTCCCCAGTCCCGGCACGTACGCCGACACGTTCCTGGAGGTGTCCGGGTTGCCGTACGAGACGATCGCCCGGCCGTTGCCCTCGTCGCCGATGCCGAGCAGGAACATGGGCGGCCTGCTGGGTTCGCTCAGCTTGTCCTGGATCAGCCGGAGCGCGTTGAGCTTGGTCCGCGCGTCCTCGCCGCCGTCCTTGGCCAGTTCGTCCATCAGCACCGGCAGGTAGTTCCGGTTGGCCTCGTCGCGGACGGTGGCCGGGAGGCCGTCCAGGCCGCCGATCAGGTCCGGCGCGATCTTCAGGTACTCCTGGCGCTGCTCCTCGGTCAGGCCGTCCCACCACGCCTTGCGCTCCGCCGGGGACTGGCTCTCCGGGACCTTCTCCAGGTAGGAGGCGGCGGCACCGCGCACGGCGGCGGTGTCGGCGGCGACGTCCTTCATCATCGCGGACGTGACGTCGAGCCCCCTGGCCGCCCTGAGTCCGTTCAGGGTCCTGGCGTACCGGGCGTCCACCTCCTGCGCGGCCCGGACCGCACGGGCGATCCGGTCGGCCACGTCCTGCGCCTTGGACGCGTTCGGATTGGCCGGCAGGAGGCCCGGTCCGTTGAAGTACGGCGCCTTGGGGCCCTGGCCCAGCGGGTACGGGTCCAGCGGGAGCCGGGCGCTGCCCAGGGCGGTGCCGCCCGGCACCTGCCGCTTGTCGCCCGCGATGTTCTCGACCTCGGCGGCCGGGTAGCCGACCGAGCCGTCCTCGTTCACCGTCAGGTTCATGCTGGCGGCGTCCGCGAGGGCGTCCTCGAGGAGGCGCTGGGGTCCGGCCAGGTCCGCCGCGAGGCCGTTCAGTGCCGTGCGGACGAGGCCGCACTCGGAGTGGACGTACTGGAAGTTCCGACTGAGGCGCCGCAGCCGCTCGACGGCCTTCTCCGCCGACTCGCTCTCCTGCGTCTCGCGAAGCTGCTTGGTCATGGCCTGGTCGACACGCGTACGGTCCGTGGCGGCCCTGTGGGAGACCTCGTGCCACTTGTCGCCGGCGTCCTCGAACGCGGACCGCTTCAGATCCCGTAGCTGCTGCCAGGTCAGCGTGCTGCTCACTTCGCGGCACCGCCCGCCTTCACCGGTGCGATGGTGTCCTTCACCGCGACGTCCGTCTCGCCCATCTCCACGGCGACCTTCCGCAGCGCCCCCTCCAGGTGGTCGCATTCGTCGCGGACGGCGGCGAGGCGGTCCTCCCAGGACTTCAGCACGCTCTTGAGCGACGCCACGGAAGCCAGCCCGGCGGCGCCGGTGCTGATGCCGTCGTGCCCCGGGCCGAGTGCGCTGCGGCTCTTCTCCGTGCTGGTGCTCAGCTCGGCGGCGGTGCCGGACGCCCTCCCCCAGGGCCCGTCGGTGTGCTTCAACCTACCCTGTCCGCTGGTTCCCCCGCCGCCTCCGTCCGCCGCCGCGGAGGCGAGCTCCAGACGGGCGTCCGCGCCGTCGTCGGGCGGAAGGCCGAACATCTGCTGCCAGCGCTGCGAGTACTCCATCGAAACCATCCCCCCGGTCTCGCCGTCCGCGTGAAGGTGTGCCGCGCACGCAGGCACAAGGGCACGGACAGACCTTAGCCCAGCCCGGAGCCGCCCCCGGCACACGTGGACCGTGGGGCTGACGGGCCCGCCCCTCCAGTACCTCGAAGGGCGATCCTCCGCGGACTCTCCCGAGGGGGTGAGTTGCGGGCGGCTCGCGGGGCCGCTCCCGTGCGGAGGGCCTGACGGCCAGGGTGCCGGCCGCGTCCGTCGTGGGGCGGGTGGCGCCGGTGGACGGCACGCCGTTCGCGTACGAGCGGCGGGGCGCGCGGCGCCGCCGGGGCCGTCGCGGTCGGTTTCCGTCGGGCGCCCCGGAGGCGCCCGACGGGCCTCAGAGGGCGGCGGCGGTCGTGCGGCGGGTGGTCGTGGCGATGGTGGCCGAGCCGACGACACGGGTGCCGTCGTACAGGACGACCGCCTGGCCCGGCGCGACGCCGCGGACCGGCTCGGTGAAGGAGACGCGCAGCTCGCCCTCGACGAGTTCGGCCGTCACCTCCGTCTCGCCGCCGTGGGCGCGGAGCTGCGCCGTGTACGTGCCGGGGCCCTCGGGGGCACGGCCGCACCAGCGGGGCTTGACCGCCGTGAGCGCGGTGACGTCCAGCGCCTCGGCGGGGCCGACGGTGACGGTGTTGTCCACCGGCGAGATGTCGAGGACGTAGCGGGGCTTGCCGTCCGGCGCCGGGTGGCCGATGCGCAGGCCCTTGCGCTGGCCGATGGTGAAGCCGTACGCGCCGTCGTGGCTGCCGAGCCGGTTGCCGGACTCGTCGACGATGTCGCCCTCGGCCCTGCCGAGCCGGGAGGCGAGGAAGCCCTGCGTGTCGCCGTCGGCGATGAAGCAGATGTCGTGGCTGTCGGGCTTCTTCGCGACGGCCAGGCCACGCCGCTCGGCCTCGGCGCGGATCTCGTCCTTGGTGGTGACCGTGTCGCCCAGCGGGAACATGGCGTGGGCGAGCTGGCGCTCGTCGAGGACGCCGAGGACGTACGACTGGTCCTTGGCCGCGTCGGAGGCGCGGTGGAGCTCGCGGGTGCCGTCGGCGAGGGTGACGACCTTGGCGTAGTGGCCCGTGCAGACGGCGTCGAAGCCCAGGGCGAGGGCCTTGTCGAGGAGCGCCGCGAACTTGATCTTCTCGTTGCAGCGCAGGCACGGGTTGGGCGTGCGGCCCGCCTCGTACTCGGCGATGAAGTCCTCCACGACGTCCTCGCGGAAACGCTCCGCCAGGTCCCAGACGTAGAAGGGGATGCCGATCACGTCGGCGGCGCGGCGGGCGTCGCGCGAGTCCTCGACGGTGCAGCAGCCGCGGGCGCCGGTGCGGAAGGACTGGGGGTTGGCGGAGAGCGCCAGGTGCACCCCCGTCACGTCGTGGCCCGCCTCGGCGGCGCGGGCGGCGGCGACGGCGGAGTCCACGCCGCCGGACATGGCGGCGAGGACGCGGAGGGGGCGCTGGGAGGTCTCAGTCATAGCCCTACCAGGGTACGGGGCCGCGGGAACCGTCGTCGCGGGAGTAAGCGTTCTCCGTCACATGGGCAGACACATGGGCGGGGAAGAGAACCGGCGGGTGGGGCGGCGCGCCGTGCTGATCGGCGGCGGCGCCGCGGCGGCGGGCGCGGCCGTACTGGGCTGGGACGAGCTGCGGCACCTGTGGTGGCGGCTGCCCGGCACGGAGAAGAGGCGCGTGGAGGGCGAGCTGGACCACGCGGGCGCGGAGTGGACGGCGGCGGCGCGGGCGAACTGGCGGCGGGCGGACCGACCGGACGACTTCGGCATCGACCGGGTGGTGATCCACGTGGTGCAGGGCAGCTACGCGACGGCGCTGCGCGTGTTCAAGAACCCGGGGCACGGCGCGGCGACGCACTACGTGGTGGGCAAGGACGGGCGGGTCGCACAGATGATCCGCGAGCTGGACGTGGCGTTCCACGCGGGGAACCGCGCGATGAACGAGCGGAGCATCGGCATCGAGCACGAGGGGTTCGTGGACCGCCCGCAGGACTTCACGGCGGCGATGTACGCGTCGTCGGCGCGGCTGACGGCGGGCATATGCGCCCGGTACGGCATACCGGTGGACCGGGAGCACATCATCGGCCACGTCGAGGTGGAGGGCACGGACCACACCGACCCGGGGCCACACTGGGACTGGGACCGGTACATGGAGCTGGTCCGGCGGGCCGCGGCGAACCCGTCGCCGGCCCCGTCCGCGTCGCCCACGGCGGGCGCGGCGCGGGCGGGCCGGCGGGAGGGGGCCGGGGGCGGGTCGGTGGGAGGGGCCTAGCTGAGGCCGGCCGTGCGGGCGCGTTCCACGGCGGGGCCGATCGCCTTGGCGAGGGCCTCGACGTCGGCGCGGGTGGAGGTGTGCCCGAGGGTGAAGCGGAGCGTGCCGCGGGCCAGGTCCGGGTCGGTGCCGGTGGCCAGGAGGACGTGGCTGGGCTGGGCGACCCCGGCGGTGCAGGCGGAGCCGGTGGAGCACTCGATGCCCTGCGCGTCGAGGAGGAGCAGCAGCGAGTCGCCCTCGCAGCCGGGGAAGCTGAAGTGGGCGTTGGCGGGGAGCCGGTCGTGGGGGTCGCCGCCGAGGACGGCGTCCGGGACGGCCGCGCGGACGGCGTCGACGAGTTCGTCGCGCAGGGCTCCGACGTCGCGGGCGAACCGCTCGCGGCGCTCGGTGGCGATCCGCGCGGCGACGGCGAAGGCGGCGACGGCGGGGACGTCGAGGGTGCCGGAGCGGACGTGGCGTTCCTGGCCGCCGCCGTGGAGGACGGGGACGGGGTTGTGGGCGCGGCCGAGGAGCAGCGCGCCGATGCCGTACGGGCCACCGATCTTGTGGCCGGAGAGGGTCATGGCGGCGAGCCCCGATTCGGCGAAGGCGACCGGGACCTGGCCGACGGCCTGGACCGCGTCGGAGTGCAGCGGGACGTCGAACTCGCTCGCCACGGCGGCCAGTTCGTCGATCGGCATGATCGTGCCGATCTCGTTGTTGGCCCACATGACGGTGGCGAGGGCGACGCTGCCGGGGTCGCGGGCGACGGCCTCGCGCAGCGCGTCGGGGTGCACGCGCCCGTACGCGTCGACGGGCAGGTACTCGACGGTGGCGCCCTCGTGCTCGCCGAGCCAGTGGACGGCGTCGAGCACGGCGTGGTGCTCCACGGGGCTGGTGAGGACGCGGACGCGGCGCGGGTCGGCGGCCCGGCGGGACCAGTAGAGGCCCTTGACGGCGAGGTTGTCGGCCTCCGTGCCGCCGGAGGTGAGGACGACCTCGCTGGGGCGTGCCCCGAGCGCCTCGGCGAGCGTTTCGCGGGCCTCCTCGACGGTGCGGCGGGCCCGGCGCCCGGCGGCGTGCAGGGACGAGGCGTTGCCCGTGGCGGCGAGCTGGGCGGTCATCGCCTCGATCGCCTCCGGGAGCATCGGAGTGGTCGCGGCGTGGTCGAGGTAAGCCATGGTGCCCCGATTCTACGAGCCCGGGACGGGCGCCCGGCGGCGGCGTGCCCGGCCGGTCGTTCCCGACGCCTCCGGCGGGCCGTCAGCCGAGGTTCCAGGAGACGGTGCCGTTCACGGTGACGAGGGCGGCGAGGACGGCGAGGTCGGCGATTCCGAGGGCCAGGCCGAGCAGGGCGCGGCGGCGGCGCCCGGTGCCGCGCCGCAGGGCGAGGAGGGCGAGGCAGACGGCCGTGGGGCCGAGGAGGAGGTTGAGGAAGAGGAGGCCGACGAGACCGAGGACGAAGGAGGCGACGGCCATGCCGTCGGCGTCCCGGCGCTGCGACACGGCGGCGTCCCGATGCCTTGGCACGGCGGCGTCCCGGTGCGGCGACGCGGCGGTGTCCCGATGCCCTGGCACGGCGGTGTCCTTTACGTCCCTCACACCCCTTGCACCCCCCACGCCCTTCAGCCCCCTTGCACCCCTCACGCCTTCCGCGTCCCCCGCGCCCATCGCGCGCCCCCCTTCAGTACCGGCGCCGGCGGGCGGAGCGCTCGCGGGCGGCGAAGACGAGCAGCCACACGGCGATGGCGGCGGCGCCGGCGGCCGTGACGGACGGGGGGACGAACGCGGCCGTGCCCATGAGCGTGCCCAACAGGAGCAGGGCGGCGACGAGGAAGAGCATCGTGTTGCCTCTCGTGGAGCTGACACTTGTGCACTGACTGGTCAGTCCAGGTACGCGTACCCCTGGAGGCGCCCGACGAACGGCTGTTTACTGCATGGCATGAGTCACACCATCGGGGGCACGGGCGTCCGGCAGGCGCGCAAGCAGAGGACCCGCCAGTCGCTGCTGGACGCGGCGCTGGTCCTGCTGGAGGAACAGAGCCTGAGCAGTCTGGGGCTGCGGGAGGTGACCCGCGCGGCGGGGATCGCGCCGACCGCGTTCTACCGGCACTTCCGCGACATGGCGGATCTGGGCGTCGCGCTCGTGGAGGAGTCGCTGGGCAGCCTGCACACGACGGTCCGGGCGAACCTCGCGGCGACCGTGGACAGCGAGCAGCGGATCGCGGGGGCGGTGGAGTTGGTCGCCCGGCTGGTGCGGGAGCACCCGGCGTACGTCCGGTTCCTGGCGCGGGAGCGGCACGGCGGGGTACGGCCGGTGCGGGACGCCATCGGCGGCGAACTCGACCGGTTCGCCGTGGAGGCGGCGGCCGAGTTGGCCCGGCTCCCGGAGGCGTCGCAGTGGCGGCGGGACGACCTGCTGATGCTGGCGCGGCTGTACGTCGACCTCATGGTGACGACCGCGTCCGCGCTCCTGGCGGCCGGGCCGGACGCGGCCGCCAGGGAGCGGGTGGAGGGGGAGGCGCGGCGGCGGCTGCGGCTGGTGGCGCTGGGCAGCCGCCACTGGCTGGACTGACCGGCCGCCCTCTCCCGGGCGCCACACCCCCGGGGCGCCGCGTCCGGGGTCAGGACCCGCGCGGGGCGCGGGCGAGTTGGCGGGACTGGGCGACCAGGCGGTCGGCGCTGTCCCACACCTCGGCGTCCTCCTCCAGGAAGCCGCCGGCGAGGTTGCGCGTGGTGATCGAGACGCGCAGCGGCCCCGGCGCGGGACGGCAGCGGACGTGCACGGTGAGTTCGACGGTCGGCGTCCAGCCCTTGAGGCCCAGGTCGAAGGCGGTCGGCGGGAGCGCGTCGACGGTCAGGAGGAGGGACAGCGGGTCGGGGTCGCGGCCGTCCGCGAGGCCGAACCAGGCGCGGACCTCGCCCTTGCCGGAGGGGGCGCCGACCGCCCAGCCGATGGTCTCCGGGTCGAGCTTGACGTCGAGGAGCCGCGTGATCTCGGCGGAGCCGGGCAGCGGCGTCGGCGCGTCCGCCGGGCCGAAGCAGTGCTCGTACGGCGGGATGGCGGGCGGCTTGGCGCCGGTGCGCACGTCGTCGGGGAGGGCGTCGAGGTCGCCGTAGGTGGCGAGGACGCGGATCCGCTCGGTCTCGGTGCCGTCCTGCGCGTACTGGAAGAGGGACGCCTGGCCCGTCGAGAGGGTGCGTCCGGCGCGGACGGTCTCGGTGCGGATCACGGCGGGGCCGGGGAGCGAGGGCGCCAGGTAGTGGGCCGACACCGAGAAGGGGTGCGGGTGCGGCAGGGCGTCGCCGAGGGCGCGGCCCAGCAGGGCGAGCAGGTAGCCGCCGTTGACGACACCGAAGATCGTCCAGTCGGCGGAGAGGTCCGTGTCGTAGACGCCCGGCGCGCGGAGGGTCACCGCGGTGTCGCGGTCGAACTGGCTGCTGTCCATGGCCAGAACGGTACAACAGCAAAATACTAAGCGGTAGCTTTGTGTGCGGGTTCCTCGACCGCCGTGGAGCGCCGGTTCCAGGCGCGCGGCGCCCGCCAGCGGTAGCGCAGCGCGAGCAGGCGCAGGGCGAACGCGGCGAGCGCGGCGATGCCGCTGGTGAAGGGGTTCAGCGCCTCGAAGCGGATGAACAGCACGACCATGGTCGAGCCGACGATGGCCGGGACGGCGTACAGGTCGCGGTCCCAGCGCAGCAGCGAGGGGGCCTCGTTCGCCAGGACGTCGCGCAGGACGCCGCCGCCGACGGCGGTCGCCATGCCCAGGACGGCCGACTGCGTCAGGCCGAGCCCGTACTCGTACGCCTTGGTCGTCCCGGCCACGCAGAACAGCCCCAGCCCGGCGGCGTCGAAGACGTTCACCGCCGCCTGGGTGCGCTCGACGACGGGGTGGAGGAAGAAGACCAGCACCGTGGCGACCAGCGGCATGACGAAGTACCCGAGGTCGGTGAAGGCGGCGGGGGGCACCGCTCCGATGACCAGGTCGCGGAAGAGCCCGCCGCCCAGCGCGGTGACCTCGGCGAGGACGGCCATGCCGAAGACGTCGAAGTTCTTCCGCACGGCGAGGAGCGCGCCGGAGATGGCGAAGACGAAGATGCCCGCCAGTTCGAGGGCGTGGAGGACGGAGGGCGTGAACAGGTCCTGGAGCACCGCACTGTTCTACCCCGCGCGCCCCACCGGCGGTGAACCGCCCCGCGCGGTACGCCACCGGCCCCGTACCGGCCCCGGCCCGTACCGGTCCCGGTCCGCGGCGAGGTCCGGTACGGGGCCGTCCGTCGCGAGGTCCGGTACGGGCCGTCCGTCGCGAGGTCCAGTACGGGGCCGTCCGTCGCGGGGTCCGGTACGGGGCCGTCCGCGGCGGGCTACGGCGCCTTCGCGACGCCCTCCGGCGGCTCCGCCGGGGACGGGGCCGCGCCCACGACCGCCTCCACGCCCGTGGGCCGGGTCAGGGGCAGGTCGCCGGACTCGATCTCCGCGGCGAAGTGGCAGGCCACCTTGTGGCCGCCGCCCACGTCCGCCAGCACGGGGCGCTCCTCCCCGCACCGGGGCCGGGCCCAGGGGCAGCGGGTGTGGAAGCGGCAGCCCGTCGGCGGGTTGGCGGGGGACGGCAGGTCGCCGTGGAGGAGGATGCGCTCGCGGCGGTCCTCCACCTCCGGGTCCGGCACAGGGACGGCCGACATCAGGGCCTTGGTGTACGGGTGCTTCGGCGCCGCGTACAGCGCGTCGCTCGGCGCCTCCTCCACCAGGGAGCCCAGGTACATGACGCCGATGACGTCCGAGATGTGCCGGACGACGGCCAGGTCGTGGGCGATCACCAGGTAGGTGAGGCCCAACTGCTCCTGGAGCTCCTCCAGCAGGTTGATGACCTGGGCCTGGATCGACACGTCCAGGGCCGACACCGGCTCGTCGCAGATGATGACGTCCGGCTCCAGCACCAGCGCCCGGGCGATGCCGATGCGCTGGCGTTGGCCGCCGGAGAACTCGTGCGGGTACCGCGACAGGGCGTTCGCCGGGAGGCCGACCCGCTGCAGGATCGCCTTGATCTTCTCGCGGCGCTCCTCCTGGTTCGCCCCGATGCCGTGCGCGAGCATGCCCTCGGAGAGGATCGACTCGATGTTCTGACGCGGGTTCAGGCTGCCCAGCGGGTCCTGGAAGACCATCTGGAGGCGGCGGCGGAACTTCCGCATCTCCTCCTCGGGCAGCTTCGCCAGGTCGGTGCCGTCGAAGACGACCTCGCCGTCCGTGACGTCGACCAGCCGCAGGACCGCCCGGCCCAGCGTCGTCTTGCCGCAGCCGGACTCGCCGACCAGGCCGTACGTCTGCCCTGCCTCGACCTTCAGCGAGACGCCGTCGACGGCGTACACGTGGCCGACCGTGCGGTCGAAGAGGAGGCCCTTCTTGACGGGGAAGTGGACCTTCACACCGTCCAGTTCGAGCAGGCTCATGCCGGTACCTCCTCGGCCGGTGCGTCGGGCAGGACGGGGTTGACGCAGCGCACCCGGTGGCCCTCGGCGCGCGGCTCGGTCAGCAGGGGCGTGCCGGTGAGGCACTCCAGGGTGTAGAAGTCGCAGCGCGGCGCGAACGCGCAGCCGTCCGCCCAGGCGATCTTGTCGTTGATGGAGCCGCGGATCGGGTTGAGCGGCTCCCCCCGGGGGGCGTCCAGGCGCGGGATGGAGCCGAGGAGCCCGTGCGCGTACGGGTGCGTCGGGTGGGCGAACAGCTCGCGACGGCCCGCCGACTCCACCGCCTTCCCCGCGTACAACACGTTCACCTGGTCGCACAGCCCGGCGACGACCCCCAGGTCGTGGGTGATCATCAGCAGGGCGGTGCCCTCCTCGTCCACGAGTTCCTTCAGCAGCTCCAGGATCTGCGCCTGGATCGTCACGTCGAGCGCGGTCGTCGGCTCGTCGGCGATCAGCAGCCGGGGAGCGCACGCCACGGCCATGGCGATGAGGGCGCGCTGCCGCATGCCGCCGGAGAGCTGGTGCGGGTACTCCTTGAGCCGCCGCCGCGGATCGGGGATGCCGACCCGGTCGAGCAGGTGCGCGGCCTCCTTGCGGGCGGCCTCGCCCTTCAGGCCCCGGTGCCGCTGGAGGATCTCGGTGACCTGCACGCCGATCGGGATGACCGGGTTCAGCGAGGACAGCGGGTCCTGGAAGATCATCGCGAGCTTGCTGCCGCGCATGTCCCGGATCTTCTTCGGGCCCATGGCGAGCAGGTCCTCGCCGTCGAACACGGCGCGCCCGCCGACGGTGACGCCCTTGCGCGGGAGGAGGCCCATCAGGGCGAGGGAGGTCACGGACTTGCCGCAGCCGGACTCGCCGACCAGGCCGACCACCTGGCCCTGGTCGACGGTGAAGGAGACCCCGTCGACCGCCCGGGAGGGGGTGCGTCCGCGTCCGCCGAAGGTGACGGTGAGTTCGTCCACAGAGAGCAGTGGCATGGCAGATCAGCCTCGCAGCTTCGGGTCGAGGGCTTCGCGCATGGCCTCGCCGAGCAGGGTGAAGCCGAGGGCGGTGATGATGATCCCGACCGCCGGGTAGACGGCCATCATCGGCGCGTTGTCGAAGAACCGCTGCGCCTGGGAGA
The DNA here is from genome assembly GCF_032423885.1 of Streptomyces tamarix. NCBI lineage: Bacteria > Bacillati > Actinomycetota > Actinomycetes > Kitasatosporales > Streptomycetaceae > Streptomyces > Streptomyces tamarix. Next base: position 68,475 of record NZ_JAWCTQ010000001.1, read on the forward strand.
GCATCACGCCCCACTCGGGGACGGCCGGGTCGGGGTTGCCGAGGCCCAGGTAGGACAGGGCGGCGGCCTCGATGATCGCGGTGGCGAGGCTGAGGGTCGCCTGGACGATCACGGGGCTGAGCGAGTTCGGCAGGATCTGCGTGAGGACGATCCGCTTCCGGCGCACGCCGAGGGCCTTGGCCGCCAGGACGTAGTCGGAGCCGCCCTGGGCGAGCATCGAGCCGCGCAGCAGCCGGGCGAAGACCGGGATCTGGACGACGCCGACGGCGATCATCACGGTGGTCAGGGACTGGCCCATGACGGCCGCGACGGAGACGGCGAGCAGCAGCGACGGCAGCGACAGCAGGATGTCGATGAAGCGCATGACGACCGTGTCGACCCGGCGGCCCGCCTTGCCGCCGAGGGTGGCGGCGGCACCGGACAGCATGCCGATCAGGGCGCCGACGACCAGGCCGATGAGCATCGACACGACACCGACGAGGAGCGTCTGGCGGGCGCCGACGAGCATCCGGGAGAAGATGTCGCGGCCCAGGTGGTCCAGGCCGAACCAGTTCTCCCCGCGGGCTCCGACGAACCTGCCCTGGTTGGGGAAGACCTCCCCGCGCCAGGACTGCGCGGTCGGGGCGTGCGGCGCGAGCCACGGGCCCACGACGGCGACGACGACGAAGAGGGCGATGATCGCGGCGCCGATGACGGCCATCTTGCTGGACTTGAGGCGGCGGAACGCCTCGCGCCACAGGCTGGCGCCGGTCGTCGTCTCGTTCGCCTGGGTGAGTTCCGCGAGGCGGTCGATCTTGTCCGTCTTGGTGGACACGTCAGTTCACCCGCACTCTCGGGTCGATGAGGCTGTACGCCAGGTCCACCAGCAGGTTGATGACGACGTACACCATCGCGATGAACATGATGAAGCCGACGAGCACCGGGTAGTCGCGGGCGTCGATCGCGTCCTTGATGAAGGAGCCGATGCCGCCGAAGGCGAAGACGGACTCGGTGAGGACCGCGCCCGACAGGAGGGAGCCGGTGAGCAGGCCGACCGCGGTCACCACCGGCAGCAGCGCGTTGCGCAGCACGTGGCGGACGCGGACGGTGTTCTTCTCCAGGCCCTTGGACTCGGCGGTGCGGACGTAGTCCTCGCCGAGGACCTCCAGGACGCTGGCGCGGGTCATCCGGACGATGACGGCGAGCGGGATGGAGGCGAGGGTGACGGCCGGCAGCGTCAGGTGGACCAGCGCGTCCCACGTCGCGTCGAACTCGCCGGTGAGGAGGCCGTCGAGGACGGCGAAGCCGGTGACCTCGGTGGCGTCGAGACCGGTCGACAGCCTCCCGTAGCTGGGGAAGAGGCCGAGGTTGACGGCGAAGATCCCCTTCAGGATGAGGGCGAGGAAGAAGACCGGGACGCAGATGCCGACCAGCGAGCCGGAGACGGAGGCCACGTCCAGCCAGCCGCCGCGGCGCCTGGCCGCGAGGTAACCGAGCGGGATGCCGACGACGACGGCGATGAGCATCGCCGCGAGGCTCAGCTCCACGGTGGCCGGGAAGCGCAGGGCGAACTCGTCCCACACCGGCTGGCCGGTCTTGGTCGAGGTCCCCAGGTCGAGCTGGACGACACGCTTGAGGAAGCGGCCGTACTGCACCCAGACCGGCTGGTCGAGGCCCAGGGCCCGGTTGATCCGCGCCACTTCGGTGGGTGTCGCCCGTTCGCCCAGGATCGCCGAGGCGGGTCCGCCGGGCAGCCGGTTCAGCCAGAGGAAGAGGAGAACCGACAGGCCGAGCAGGGTGGGTATCAGCTGTAGCAGTCTTCGTACGACGAGTCGCAGCACCCCGCATGCCCCTTTCTTGCGTGTACGTCAGAAGCGGGTCCGCCCGGCCACGCAGTGCTGTGGCCGGGCGGACCCCGCGTGCGGATGCGGTTACTTGAAGGAGACCTCGGAGAAGTACTCCTGCGTCAGCGGGGAGACCTTCGGCGGGTTGACGTCCTTGGCGAACGCGATCGCCGGCGGGGAGGAGGAGATCGGGAGGCCCGGCAGGTACTCCATGATCGCCTCGTTGGCCTTCTTGTACGCCCCGACGCGCTGGGCCGGGTCGCCCACCTTGGAGCCCGCGTTCACCGCGTCGAAGACCCTGGCCTCCTTGAAGCCCCACTGCTTGTCGTACTTGGCGAACCAGGTGCCGATGAAGTTGTAGCCGTCGTTGAAGTCACCGGTCCAGCCGAGCATGTGCAGGGCGCAGGCGCCCGCCTCGGTGGCGTCCACGTAGTCCGGGGCCCACTTCAGGGGCTTCGGGGTGACGGTGATGCCGGCCTTCTCCAGGTCGGCCTTCATCAGCTCGAACATGTCCTGCGGGGCCGGCATGTAGGGCCGGGTGACCTCGGTCGGGTAGCAGAACTCGACCTTCAGCTTGGACTCGCCGGCGGCGGCCAGCAGCTGCTTGGCCTTGTTGGTGTCGTGCGGGTACGTCTTCACCTTGTCGGACCAGCCGGCGACCGTGTCGGGCATGAACTGCGTGGCGACCTTGCCGCCCTCGGGCAGCTGGGTCTTGACCAGGTTCTCCCGGTCGATGGCGTGCGCGATGGCCTGGCGGACCTCGAGCTTCTTCAGCGCCGGGTTCTTCTCCTGGGTCATGCCCACGTAGAAGAGGTTGAAGACGTCACGCGTCGGCACCTGGAAGCCGCCCTGCTCCAGGGTCTTCACGTCCGCGGGCGACACGAAGTCGTAGCCGTGGACGTCGCCGGCCTGCAGGGCCTGGCGGCGGCCCTCCTCGGTGGCGATCGTGCGGAAGACCAGGTTCTTCACCTTGGCCTTCTCGCCCCAGTAGTCGTCGAAGCGCTCAAGGGTGACTTCCTTGTTGCCCTTGTTCCACTTCACGATCTTGTACGGGCCGGTGCCGGCGACCGTGCCGGCCTCCTGGCTGTACTTGGGGTACGTGATGGCGTCGCCCTTGCCGCTCACGGCCTGCTTCGCGTACTCCTTGATCGCCTTCGGCGAGTGGATCGCCAGCGCCTGGAGGGAGAAGCCGCCCGGCAGGTTGGCGGAGGGCTCGTGGACCTCGATGACGGCCGTGTTCTCGTCCTTGGCGGTGCAGGACTTGTAGTTGGCCTTGGGGGTTTCCTTGTCCTCGTTCTTGGCGAAGCCGCCCATGATCTTCTGCCAGTAGTACGAGACCGCGCTGGTCTGGTAGGTGCCCTTCCAGTTGAACCAGTGGTCGTAGTTGGCACAGACGGCGGCCGCGTTGAACGGCTCGCCGTCGTGGAACTTCACCCCCTTGCGGAGGTTGAACGTCCACACCGTGCCGGCGTCGTTGCCGGACCACGACTCGGCGAGGCCGCCGACGAGCTTGGTGCCGCCCGACTCGTGCTCCAGCAGCGCCTCGAAGGCCTGGCGGGTCACGCGGAACGTTTCGCCGTCGCTGGCGAGGGCCGGGTCGAGCGACCCCGGGTCACCGGCGCCGGCGAACACGAACGTGTCCTTGTCGCCGCCCTTGTCGCCGTCCTTGCCGCGTTCGCTGGCGCAGCCCGTCGCGATCATTCCGACGGCGAGCGCCGCGGTGACCGCCCGGACCGCACGGGACTTGAGTATGCGCATGGGCCACCCCTGGTCTGGCCTAGTGAATGAGGTCTTGACCGGCCGAACACTACCCACGGGCGGCATCCCGGAGAACAGTCCGGATAGCGGTGATACCTAGTCGAGACCCGGACAGTCACCAAACCGTCCCCATCCCGGACAAGCCCCCTGTCGGAGTTAACACCCCCGTCACACGGGGGAGTTCGGCGGGAGCCGCCGGACGGCAGCTCAGCCCTGCTGCGGGTAGCCGTAGGCGGCGGTCCCGCGCCGCGGCGGGGGGAGGTGGGCCTCGCGGTCGTAGAAGGGGCGGGCGTTGGCGCGCAGCCACATCGCGACCGGGTCGTACCCGTCGGACATGGCGACCGTCGACACGGGCAGCCCGTCCGGGACGGCCGCGACGGACTGCTGCATCATCGCGCGGACCGCGTCGACGGACGCCTGGCCCGTGTCGTAGAGGTCGAGGCCGATGGCGAGGTACGGCGTGCCGAGGGCCGGCTGCACCCAGGCGCGGCGCAGGGAGCGGACGGCGGGGGTGCGGTGGGCGTTCTGGGTGAGCAGGGCGTAGAACTGCGGCAGCTCGATGGCGGGCTCGGAGAGCCGGAGCGGGCCGGCGGGCATGCGGTCCAGGCCGGTGGCGATCCGGCGCAGGTCGGGCCAGGGGATGCCGACGCCGCCGCCGGGGGCGTGCGGGTTGAGCCAGATGCCCCACCGGTCGGGGTAGAGGGCGCGGGCCACGTCGCGGACGGCGACGACCTCGTGGGCGCGGTTCCAGCCGGAGGCGGCGAGCTCCTGGGCGGAGGTGACGCACGGGGCGTAGCCGAGGCCGTCGACCTCCATGTTCCCGTACTGGGCGTCGGGGGAGCCGGCCTGGCCGTGCCAGAGCAGCATCCACACCTGGCTCCCGGCGAGGGCGTGGAGCAGCGCCTCGTAGGCGTCGTAGCGCCCGGGGGAGACCTGCCGCAGCATGTGCTCGACCTCTCCCCGAGGTCCCGGCTGCGCTCCACCAGGGGACGCCCCACTGCCCGCCGCGGTGCCTGACGCGCTCACCTGATCCCGCCCCTCGTTCGCAGACTTCCGGTCCAGCTTAAGGGCGCGCCCGGTCAGGAGCCGTGTTCGCGGCGGTAGAAGGGGCGCACCTTCTCGAGCATCCAGTCGCCGACGGGGTCCCGGGCGACGTCGAGGAGGACCAGGTTGACCGGCCACGGCACGGGGACGGCGCCCAGGGCCCGGCCGAGGGCGTCCATGGGGGCGGCGCGGTCGGCGTCCTCCCAGGAGGAGAGCTGGACGCCGACGAAGAGGGTGGGCGGCTCGCCCTCGATGCTGGCCAGGGCGCGCCGGGCGGTGAGGACCACCCCGGTCGCCCCGAACTCGGCGCTCGCGGCGGAGAGGAAGTCGACGGGGTCGTCCTGCCAGTCCGGCTCGAACAGCCGGACGCGGGCGCCGGAGGCCGGCCCTTCGAGGGGGCCGCGACCGGTGCGGCACAGCTCGGCGACGGCGGGCGGCGGGAGGGGCGCGCCGACGGTGCCGCCGGGGTTGAGGGCGAGGCCGAGCTGCGGCGGCAGGCCGCGGGCGAACTCGACGGCGGGGGCGACGGCGTACGCCATGTGGCCGCCGGCGCAGGCGCGGAACTGGCTCTCGGAGGTGAACACCGGGACGTACGGCAGGCCGTCGAGCTCCAGCGTGGGCAGGTCGAGGCCGGGGGCGCCGGGGCCGGCGCCGTCCGGGGAGCCGCCCCTGGGCAGGGGCACCCAGACGAGGCTGCGGCCGAGGACCTCGACGATGCGGGCGCCGGAGGCGCCCTGGCCGAGGGAGGCGGACAGGACCTCCTCCAGTTCGTTGGAGGGCCATGCGGTGTCGACTGCGGCGGGTGCGGTGTCCACGGTGTCCCCTGCGTCCTTCCCCGGTTCTTCCGGTGCGTGCCGCAGCACCCTAGCGCGGGCGGGGGACGGGCCGGCGCCGGCGGATCAGAGGAAGCGGATGCGGGCCAGGGCCGTGGCCGCCGCGCGGTCGAGGAGGACGGCGGAGCCGCAGCCGCCGGGCAGGACGCCCCGCTCGGCGTCGCGGACGAGCCGGCCGACGGCTCTGCGGTGCCGGGCGAAGGCGTACGCGGAGACGCCCCTCCCCCGCTCCCGCTGGCCCTCGCGGGCGGTGTCGGGGTCGACGTCGAGGAGCAGCAGGTGCAGCGTGCCGCCCCGGCGGCGGGCCTCGCGGGCGAGCCAGCGGCGCACCCAGGACTGCGTGCCGCAGTCGTGGACGACGACGCCGTGGCCGGAGCGCAACCGGGCCCGCAGGCCGGCGTAGTGGGCGGCGCGGACGAGGGGCCGGTAGAGGGCGTACGGCAGGAGGCGCGGCACGCGGCCCTCCCAGCGCTCGCGGGTGTCCTGGGAGTCGACGGCGCGGCCGGGGGCGATCCGCCGGATGAGAGTGGACTTGCCGCTGCCGGGCAGACCGGAGACGACGACCACGTCGGCCTCGGCGAAGGCCAGCTCGCGCGGGACCCGCCCGCCGCGGGCGCGGAGGTCGCGCAGGACCGGGAGCGCGGCCGTGCGGGCGGGCAGCGCCGGCGGCGCCGGCACCCCCGCGGTCGTGGCGTACGCGCCGGACCGCTGCGACATCATGGCCCCTCCCGAGCTCGGCTCCCCCCAGCCTGCCCAAGAAGTGTAAAGAAACAGTAATGGGACACAAGCGATTTGCCGACAAGCCGAGGTTTTCCTCTCCGGGCCCCCGTGCAATGATGTGCGCGCCGACAACCGCATACAGGCCGCTCGAATCCGTGCGGGAGAGTCCCGGGCCGGCGACGGCCCGGGCGCCGAAGGAGCAAGTCCCTCCCTTGAATCTCTCAGGCCCCGCACCGCACGGATGAGGCAGATCTGAAAAGCGAGCCGCTCCCCGCACCGCCGGGGCGGGCTCCACCCAAGGTGCAAGCCGCGCCCCCGGAAGGGGTCACGGCGAACCTCTCAGGTTCCGATGACAGATGGGGAGGACCGTCCTCGCCACCCATGCCCCGGACCTGGGAGCCCTTCCATGAGCACTTCCCCCCGCCGCACGGCCCTCGACGCGCTGCATCGCGCGCTGGGCGCCACCATGACCGACTTCGCCGGCTGGGACATGCCGCTGCGGTACGGCAGCGAGCGCGACGAGCACACCGCCGTCCGCACCCGGGCCGGTCTGTTCGACCTCTCCCACATGGGTGAGATCACCGTCACCGGCGCGCAGGCGGCGGACCTCCTCGACTACGCCCTGGTCGGCGACATCGGCGGTGTCGGCGTGGGCCGCGCCCGCTACACGATGATCTGCCGGGAGGACGGCGGCATCCTCGACGACCTGATCGTGTACCGGCTCCAGGAGCACACGTACATGGTCGTCGCCAACGCCTCCAACGCCCAGGTGGTGCTGGACGCGCTGACCGGGCGCGCGGCCGGCTTCGACGCCGAGGTCCGCGACGACCGCGACGCGTACGCGCTGATCGCCGTCCAGGGCCCGGAGTCCCCCGGCGTCCTGAAGTCGCTCACCGACGCGGACCTGGACGGCCTGAAGTACTACGCGGGCCTGCCCGGCACGGTCGCCGGCGTCCCGGCGCTGATCGCCCGGACCGGCTACACCGGCGAGGACGGCTTCGAGCTGTTCGTGGCGCCCGAGCACGCCGAGGGGCTGTGGAAGGCGCTGACCGGGGCGGGCGAGGGCGTCGGGCTGATCCCGTGCGGCCTGTCCTGCCGGGACACGCTGCGCCTGGAGGCGGGCATGCCGCTGTACGGGCACGAGCTGACGACCGGGCTGACCCCCTTCGACGCGGGTCTGGGCCGGGTCGTGAAGTTCGAGAAGGCCGGCGACTTCGTGGGCCGCGCCGCGCTGGAGGAGGCCGCCGCGCGCGCCGCGACCGCGCCGCCGCGCAAGCTGGTCGGCCTGGTCGCCGAGGGGCGCCGCGTGCCGCGCGCCGGGATGGCCGTGGTCGCCGACGGCCGGGTGGTCGGCGAGGTCACCTCGGGCGCCCCGTCGCCGACCCTGGGCAAGCCGATCGCCATGGCGTACGTAAACGCGGAGCACGCCGCGCCGGGCACGCCCGGCGTGGGCGTCGACATCCGCGGCACCCACGAGCCGTACGAAGTCGTGGCGCTGCCGTTCTACAAGCGTCGGAAGTGACACGCTCGCGAGCGGTCCGCCCGCGGCGCCGGACGTGATCCCGCACACCCCTCCCCCGTTCACCACCACGCACGCCCGTACAGGAGAATTCAGACCATGAGCAACCCCCAGCAGCTGCGCTACAGCAAGGAGCACGAGTGGCTGTCGCCCGCCGAGGACGGCGTCGCGACGGTCGGCATCACGGAGCACGCGGCGAACGCCCTGGGCGACGTCGTGTACGTCCAGCTTCCGGAGGTCGGCGCCACCGTCACCGCGGGCGAGACCTGCGGCGAGCTGGAGTCCACCAAGTCCGTCAGCGACCTGTACTCGCCGGTCACCGGCGAGGTCGTCGAGGCGAACCAGGCGGTCGTGGACGACCCCTCCCTGGTGAACAGCGCGCCGTTCGAGGACGGCTGGCTGTTCAAGGTGCGCGTCGCCCAGGAGCCGGAGGACCTGCTCTCCGCCGACGAGTACACCGAGTTCGCCGGCTGACCAGCCCGACACCCACACCCGTAGGGACCGCGTGATGTCGCTTCTGAACACCCCCCTCCACGAGCTGGACCCGGACGTCGCCGCCGCCGTCGACGCCGAGCTCCGCCGCCAGCAGAACACCCTGGAGATGATCGCCTCGGAGAACTTCGCTCCGGTCGCGGTCATGGAGGCCCAGGGCTCCGTCCTCACCAACAAGTACGCCGAGGGCTACCCCGGCCGCCGGTACTACGGCGGCTGCGAGCACGTCGACGTGGTCGAGCAGATCGCCATCGACCGCATCAAGGCGCTGTTCGGTGCCGAGCACGCCAACGTGCAGCCGCACTCCGGCGCGCAGGCCAACGCCGCGGCGATGTTCGCCCTGCTGCAGCCGGGTGACACGATCATGGGTCTGAACCTCGCCCACGGCGGGCACCTGACCCACGGCATGAAGATCAACTTCTCCGGCAAGCTCTACAACGTCGTCGCGTACCACGTCGACGACGCGACGGGCCAGGTCGACATGGCCGAGGTCGAGCGCCTCGCCAAGGAGTCCAAGCCGAAGCTGATCGTCGCCGGCTGGTCCGCGTACCCGCGCCAGCTCGACTTCGCGGCGTTCCGCCGGATCGCCGACGAGGTCGGCGCCTACCTGATGGTCGACATGGCCCACTTCGCGGGCCTCGTCGCGGCCGGGCTCCACCCGAACCCGGTGCCGCACGCCCACGTGGTCACCACGACCACCCACAAGACGCTGGGCGGCCCGCGCGGCGGCGTCATCCTGTCGACCGCCGAGCTCGCCAAGAAGATCAACTCCGCGGTCTTCCCCGGTCAGCAGGGCGGCCCGCTGGAGCACGTCATCGCGGCGAAGGCGGTCTCCTTCAAGGTCGCGGCCAGCGAGGAGTTCAAGGAGCGCCAGCAGCGCACCCTGGAGGGCGCGAAGATCCTCGCGGAGCGCCTGGTCCGCGCCGACGTCGCCGAGGCGGGCGTCTCCGTCCTGTCCGGCGGCACGGACGTGCACCTCGTCCTGGTCGACCTGCGCAACAGCGAGCTCGACGGCCAGCAGGCCGAGGACCGCCTCCACGGGATCGGCATCACGGTCAACCGGAACGCCATCCCGAACGACCCGCGGCCCCCGATGGTCACCTCGGGCCTGCGCATCGGCACCCCGGCGCTGGCCACGCGGGGCTTCGGGACCGAGGACTTCACCGAGGTCGCCGACATCATCGCCGAGGCGCTGAAGCCGTCGTACGACGCGGAGGCGCTGAAGGCCCGGGTCACGGCCCTCGCGGCCAAGCACCCGCTTTACCCCGGCCTGTAGGCATACCCGGCGCCCTGTCGGCGTTAGGTACGTTACAGACCACATTGCGGGGCACCGCGCACACTGGAGACGAGTGGGTGCGGTGCCCCGTCCCATGTCCACCGCACCACCCCAGCCCCTCCCTGCACCACCCACCGGCAGACAGCGGCGTCTACCACCAAGGAGTCCTCCCGTGGCCATCTCGGTCTTCGACCTGTTCTCGATCGGCATCGGGCCGTCCAGCTCCCACACGGTCGGCCCCATGCGGGCGGCCCGGATGTTCGCGCGCCGCCTGAAGAACGAGGGGCTGCTCGCCTCCACGGCCTCGGTGCGGTGCGAGCTGTACGGCTCGCTGGGCGCGACCGGCCACGGCCACGGCACGCCCAAGGCCGTCCTGCTGGGCCTGGAGGGGGACTCGCCCCGCACGGTCGACGTGGAGACCGCCGACGACCGGGTCGAGCGGATCAAGGCGAGCGGGCGGATCGACCTGCTCGGCACCCACGGGATCGGCTTCGACTTCGACGAGGACCTGGTCCTGCACCGCCGCAAGGCGCTCCCCTACCACGCCAACGGCATGACCCTGTGGGCGTACGACGCCGAGGGCGCGACGCTGCTGGAGAAGACGTACTACTCGGTGGGCGGCGGGTTCGTCGTCGACGAGGACGCGGTCGGCGCGGACCGGATCAAGCTCGACGACACGGTCCTGAAGTACCCGTTCCGCACGGGCGACGAGCTGCTGCGCCTCACCCGCGAGACCGGCCTGTCGATCTCCGCGCTGATGCTGGAGAACGAGAAGGCGTGGCGCACGGAGGAGGAGATCCGCGCCGGGCTGCTGGAGATCTGGCGGGTCATGCGGGAGTGCGTCGACCGCGGCATGTCCCGCGAGGGCATCCTGCCGGGCGGCCTGAAGGTCCGCCGCCGCGCCGCGACCACGGCCCGCAAGCTGCGCTCCGAGGGCGACCCGCAGGCCCTCGCCATGGAGTGGATCACCCTGTACGCGATGGCGGTCAACGAGGAGAACGCCGCCGGCGGCCGGGTCGTCACCGCCCCGACGAACGGCGCGGCGGGCATCATCCCGGCGGTGCTGCACTACTACGTGAACTTCGTGCCGGGCGCCGACGAGGACGGCGTCGTGCGGTTCCTCCTCGCGGCGGGCGCGGTCGGCATGCTGTTCAAGGAGAACGCGTCGATCTCCGGCGCCGAGGTCGGCTGCCAGGGCGAGGTCGGTTCGGCCTGCTCGATGGCGGCGGGCGCGCTCGCCGAGGTCCTGGGCGGCTCCCCCGAGCAGGTGGAGAACGCCGCCGAGATCGGCATGGAGCACAACCTGGGCCTGACCTGCGACCCGGTCGGCGGGCTCGTGCAGATCCCGTGCATCGAGCGCAACGGCATGGCCGCCGTGAAGGCCGTGACGGCGGCGCGGATGGCGATGCGCGGCGACGGCAGCCACAAGGTCTCCCTCGACAAGGTCATCAAGACGATGAAGGAGACCGGCGCGGACATGTCGGTCAAGTACAAGGAGACCGCGCGCGGCGGGCTCGCGGTGAACATCATCGAGTGCTGAGCACCCGCACCGGCACGCGCCGGGGGCGCTGCGAGGGCGCACGGGGGATCGGGTTCCTTCGAGGACACGCCGAGGGGGCGTCACCGCCGCGGGTCGCGGGTGACGCCCCCTCGGGCGTGTGCGGGCGGCTCAGGCCCTGTTGAGGTGCGCCCAGAACTCGTCCCAGCTCAGCAGGCCGTCGGCGTTGCCGTCCTGGGCGTTGATGACCGCCTGGGCGACCGGCTCGGTGACGTGGAAGTCCCCCAGCTGCGCCATGACGCTCTTGTACTCCGCGGCCGTGATGAACCCGTCGCCGTTCACGTCGTAACGGTCGAAAGCCTTGCGCGCAGACTCGATGTCCGCCATCGCTCCACCCCTTCGTCTCTCTGTACTACGGCCGCAAGGGTATCGGCAGGGGTGATCGCCGGACGCGGTGGGCCATGGGTGACGATGGGGGCATGAGCGGCGAGGTGGCACGGATCCTGGAGGCTGCGGCGCACGGCGGGTTCCCGCCGCCGGACGGTTCGACGGTGATCGTCCCGCAGCCGAGCCGGCGCGACGCGGGGGTGCTGGCCTTCACGGCGCATTCGGTGGTCTTCCTCGACGAGGACCCGGAGTGGATCCGCGCCGAGCTGGCCGCCGCCGGCGACGACCCGCTGGCCGCGTCGATGAACCCGCTGTTCCTGGCGTCGCTGATCCGCCGCACGGGCCGGTCGATGGGCACGGTCGACCTGCTGACCGTGGCGCCGGCGCTCCCGGGCGGGCCGCCCGTGCCGCTGCGGGAGATCGAGGACCCGGAGCACCCGCGGGTGGTGCGGGCCCGGAAGTACCGCGACGACGTGCGGGTGTGGCGGACGGACGGCGGGCTCCTCGTCCTGGGGCGCTCCGTCGCGGGCCGGTGGGAGGCGGCCGTCGAACTGGACGAGGAGGCGCGGGGGCGGGGCCTGGGCGCGCACCTGGCCCTGGCGGCGCGCCACCTGGTGCCGGCCGGCCACGTGTGGGCGCAGCAGTCGCCGGGCAACGCCCGCAGCGTACGGACGTTCCAGGCGGCCGGCTACCGTCCGGTGTGCGCGGAGGCCCTGCTCGTCGCGGGCTGAGGCGCCCCGGGGGCCGGAACGGACCCGGAGGTCACCGGAACACGCCGGTGTGGCCCAGGGAGTAGCGGCCGGGCTGGGGGTAGACCGCCAGGCCGTGGGGGCCGCCGCCGACGGGGATGCGGGCGAGCTGCCTGCCGGTGGTCGTGTCGATGGCGTACACCTCGGAGTCGTACCGCCCGGACAGCCACAGGACCTTGCCGTCGGCCGAGACGCCGCCCATGTCCGGGGAGCCGCCGCCCGGGAGCCACCACTTCTTCGTCAGCCGGTTCCGGGCGAAGTCGAAGACGGAGACGGAGCCCTCGCCGCGGTTGGGGATGTACATCTCCTTGGAGTCGCGGGAGACGTACAGGCCGTGGCAGCCCTTGCCGGTGGGCAGGAGGCGGGGGGCGGTGAAGGCGTCGCCGTCGAGGGCCCACATGCCGTGGGCCGTCATGTCGGCGACGTAGAAGGTCTTCCCGTCCGGTGAGAGCTTCACGTCCTGCGGCATGGCCCCGTCGAAGGGGAGCTTTCGCCGGGCGACGACCTTCATCCTCTCGGTGTCGACCTTCAGCAGTTCGCCGGAGAACTCGCAGGAGACGATGAAGTAGCGGCCGTCGGCGGAGAAGTCGGCGTGGTTGACCCCGTAGCAGGGGACGGGTTCGGTGTGGCGGCGCTCCATCGTGTGCGGGTCGCGGAAGACGAGCTCCCGGTCGAGGGAGGCCATGACGACGGCGTACCTGCCGTTGGGCGTGAAGTAGAGGTTGTACGGGTCGTGGACCTCGACGTCCTTGCCGCGCTTCCCCGTGCGGGGGTCGATGGGGGTGAGGGTGTGGCCCTGGTTGTTGTTGACCCAGAGGGTCTTGAGGTCCCAGGAGGGGACGACGTGCTGGGGGTGCTTGCCGACCGGGATCGTGTCGACGACCCGGTACGTCTCGGGGTCGATGACGGAGACCGTGTCGGAGAGGGTGTTGGGGACGTACACGCGGGAGGGGAAGTCCCTGACCACCGGGGAGAGCCGGTTGGGGCGGTCGGCCGCGTAGACGTCGCGGGGGTCGAGCGGGGGCGGCATCCCGGGCAGGGCGGCCGGCCCGGCGGGGGCCGTGCTCACCGGTGCGGTCCGGCGCGGTGCGGCGGCCTCCGTCGCGGCGGGCCCGCCGGAGCAGCCGGCGAGGGCGGCCAGCAGGGCGGCCGCGGCGAGGCCGAGGGAGCGTCTGCGCGGGAGCACGGTCACGCGACCATTTAAGGGCGGTGTGCGGCAAAAGATGATGATTGACGCACCCCATGCCTTCCGCACGTCGGGCAGGGGAACGGAAGCGGAAGCCCCGAGGGCGGGAAGTACTCAATCGATTCAATATTTATTCATGGTTTTGCAGGTGAGTGGCCGATCTCACCTTGGAATCATCGAGCAATTGTCTGAATTGTATGCTCATATTCCCCTTTGGGGTTTTGGTGGCAAGGCCCCCCGTCTGCCATAGTCAAGGCACACGACCCCCTTGACCCGGGCCAGGTCGTCGACGGCGCCGCCGGACACACCCCTCCCCGTCCGCGGCGCCCCACCCAGAAGCCCCCCGCGGCGCCCCACGACGGCGCGCAGGGGGGCTTCTGTGCGTTCAGCGGTCGGTGACCCGCATCTCGAACCAGGTGTTCTTGCCGCGCGGCAGGAGGTCGACGCCCCAGCGGTCGGAGAGCTTGTCGACGACGGTCAGCCCGCGTCCGTTGACGTCCAGGCCCCGCACGGGCAGCAGGCAGGGCAGGCCGCGCGACGGGTCGCGCACCTCCACTCGGATCCGGCCACCCCGGCGGCGGTGCATGCGCAGCCCGAACGCGCGCGCGCCCGTGTGCCGCACGGCGTTGCCGACGAGTTCGGAGACGAGGAGGACGACGTCCTCGGCGATCTGCGGGCCCAGCGACCAGGTGCGCAGGACGGCGCACCGGGCGAGCCGGCGGGCGATCGCGGCGGACTCGGGGCGGGACGGCAGCCGCACCTCTTCCACGGTCGGATCGCCGTACAGTTCAAGGGCCTTGAGGGCCTGTTCGTCATCCGCGGAGGGCACCCGTCTCGCCGCGGTGACACCGCCGTGCTGCCACGGTTGCTCCACACCATCCAGCCCCGCCATGCCCACCATCATGGCCGTCCGGCGGGGTCCGCGGGGCGGTTCCGCGGGAACGGCCTTCGCGAAACCGGCGTCCCCGCGGTCCGCCGAAGGCATATGACAAGGGCAAGGAGGACCCCCCACACCCCCGCTGACCTGCGGTGACGCGGTGCGCCGCCGCAGGCGCGGAGATGGCCGAGTCAGGGCGTCCCAACGGTTCCCTCAGAAGACCTTAAACCACCCGGACGGTGGAATTCCCGGTGGGCGGACCCTCCCCCGCCGAGCCACCGTCCGGCCGGCTTCGCCCCCAACGGGGCCTCGGTCAGAGGAACTTGGCCTTGCCCGGGCCCTCCTCCACGAAGCTGCGCATGCCGCGCTCCCGGTCCTCGGTGGCGAACAGGCCGGCGAACCAGTTGCGTTCGACGGCCAGACCCGTCTCCAGGTCCGTCTCCAGGCCGGCGTCCACGGACTCCTTGGCGGCGCGCAGCGCGAGCGCCGGGCCCTGGGCGAGCTTCGCGGCCCAGGCATGTGCCTGCTCGTACACCTCGGCGGCGGGGACGACCCGGTCGACCAGGCCGATCGCCAGGGCCTCGTCGGCCTTGACGTGACGGCCGGTGAAGATGAGGTCCTTGGCCTTGGAGGGGCCGATGAGCCGGGCGAGCCGCTGGGTGCCGCCCGCGCCGGGGATGAGGCCGAGCAGGATCTCGGGCTGGCCCAGCTTCGCGTTGTCGGCGGCGACGCGGAAGTCGGCGCACAGCGCGAGCTCGCAGCCGCCGCCCAGCGCGTAGCCGGTGACGGCGGCGACGACGGGCTTGGGGATGCGGGCGACGGCGGTGAAGGAGTCCTGGAGGGCCTTGCCGCGCAGCACCATGGCCGTGTGGTCCATGACCTGCATCTCCTTGATGTCCGCGCCGGCGGCGAACACCTTCTCGCCGCCGTAGACGACGACGGCGCGGACGTCGTCGCGGCCCGCGGCCTCCTCGGCGAGTTCCTTGAGCCGGTCCTGCGTGGCGATGTCCAGCGCGTTCATCGGGGGGCGGTCCAGGCGGAGGGTGCCGACGCCCGCGGAAACTTCGAGAGTCACTGTCATACGGGGCAGGTTAGCCGCCGTTAACGCCGTGGGGACCGGTGCGGTTCGTCACAGCACCGGTCCCCACGGGCGGAATTCGCCGTTCGACTACTTGGTCCACTCCGACCACGGCATGTTCCAGCCGTTGAGGCCGTTGTCCGGCTGGATCTGCTTGTCCTTGGAGTTCTTCACGACGACCACGTCACCGACGAGCGAGTTGTCGAAGAACCAGGCGGCGGGCATCGAGCCGTCGTACGCACCGCGCACGTCGCGCAGGCCGACACAGCCGTGGCTGACGTTGGCCGAGCCGAAGGTGCCCGGCGACGCCCAGTAGTTGCCGTGGACGAAGGTGCCCGAGGTGGACAGGCGCATCGCGTGCGGCACGTCCTTGATGTCGTACTCGCCGCCGAAGCCGACGGTCGCGCCGTTCATCCGGGTCACCTCGTACTTCTCGCTGATGACCATCTGGCCGTTGTACGTGGTGGTGGACGGGGCGCCCGCGGTGATCGGGAGGGTCTTGATCGTCTTCCCGTCGCGGACGACCGTCATGGTCTTGGCGCTCGCGTCGACGGTGGAGACCTGGCTGCGGCCGATGGTGAAGCCGAACTTCTTGGCCTGCTTGCCGTAGACGCCGGGGCGGCCCTCGACGCCGTCCAGGTTCAGCTCGACGGTCACCTTGGTGCCGGGCGCCCAGTACTTCTCCGGGCGGAAGTCGAGCCGGTCGTTGCCGAACCAGTGGCCCTCGATCGGCACGGCCGGCACGGCGGTCACCTTGATGCCGGCCTCGACGGCCTCCGGGTCGGTGATGCCGCGGGAGAAGTTGATGGACACCGGCATGCCGACGCCGACCGTCTGGCCGTCCTCGGGCGTGTAGTGGCCGATGAACGTGTTCTTCGGGACGAGCGTCGTGAACGTCGTGTCCTTGGCGGACTCGCGGCCCGCCGCGTCCTTGGCGACCGCGTGCACCTTGTACCTGGTGGCCGCCGCCAGGTGCCTGACCGGCTGCCAGCTGGTGGCGTCCGCGGACAGGGCGCCCTCCACGGGCCGGCCCTTGGAGTCGGTGACGTTGACCGTGGTCAGCTTGCCGCCCTCCGCGGTGACCTTCAGGGCCCCGCTGGTCGCGACCGCGTCGGCGCCGTCCTTCGGCGCGACGGTGACGACCGCCTGCGAGGCGGCGTTCTCCACCTGTCCCGAGCCGTTCTTGTCCGGCGCGCCGCCCTTCGCGCCGTCCGCCGGGCCCTCGCCACCGCACGCGGTGACGAGCAGCAGCAACGTTCCGGCAACGACGGCCAGCGACCCCCTGCCCCGACCGCGCCGGCCCCGCGACACGGCCCCGGCCGATGCCCCCGATATCGGCTGCCCCTTCACGATGAACTCTCCCCTCGCACGGCCCCGGCACCGCCGTGGCCTGCACCCCCGCGCGCTGCACCCGCGCGCACCGCGTTAGATAATCACACCGCGAGCACCGCCGAGCACACCGGATTGTCACTGTTCGGTCCCAGCCCGTTCACATGACGGCTTTTCCGGTCCGGGGTGTGCCCGGGGCGCGCCCGGCGGGGCGGACGGGGCGCGGGTCAGCGCAGGGCGGAGCCGGCCTTCCACCGCTTCCAGCCCATGTTCCAGCCGCCCAGCCCGTTGTCGGGAGCGACCGTCCGGTCACGCGAGTTGACCACCTCGACGACGTCGCCGACGAGGGTCCGGTCGAAGAACCAGCCCGCCGGGGACGCGGCGCTGCCGCCCTTGACGTCGCGCAGCCCGACGCAGCCGTGGCTGACGTTGGCCGAGCCGAACACCGACGGCTCCGCCCAGTAGTTGCCGTGCAGGAAGGTGCCCGAGTCGGTCAGCCGCATCGCGTGCGGGACGTCCTTGATGTCGTACTCGCCCTTGCCCCGGGCGTCCGTGAAGCCGACCGTGGCACCGTTCATCCGGGTCACCTCGAACAGTTCGGTCACCACCATCTTCCCGTTGTACGTGGTGGTCTTCGACGCCCCGGCGGTGACGGGCAGCCTCGCGAGGAGGCGGCCGTCGCGGCGCACCTCCATCGTGTGGGCCGCGGCGTCGACGCGGGAGACCTGCGAGCGGCCGACCGTGAACCGCACGGTCCGGCGCTGGACGCCGTACACGCCGGGCGCCGCCTCCACGTCCCGCAGCCGCAGGTCGACGGTGACCCGCGTGCCGGTCCGCCAGTACCGCTCGGGGCGCAGGTCGAGCCGGTCGGCACCGAACCAGTGGCCTGCGACCTCGACGGGCGGGTCGGAGGTGACGCGGATCGCCCGCTCCACGGCGGCGCGGTTGCGCACCGGGCGGTTGAAGCGGAAGGAGACGATCATGCCGGTGCCGACCGTGGCGCGGTCCTCCGGCGCGAAGTAGCCGATGAAGCGGCGCCCGGGGACCAGCGTGGTGAACGTGGTGTGCCGGGCGGAGCGGCGGCCGTGCCCGTCCAGGGCGACGGCGTCGACCGCGTACTTGGCGGCGAGCGCCAGCCGCGTCCCGGGCTTCGGCCGCCAGCGCAGCCCGTCGGGCGTCACCGCGCCGGGCACGTCGGACGGCTCCGCGTCCTCGACCCGGCGGACCCGGACGCTCTCCAGCCGGCCGCTGGGCACCCGCACCTCCAGCCGGCCGTCCGGCGGCACGCCCCGCGCCCCGTCGTCCGGGCTCACCCGGATGGTGTCGCCCCCGCGGGCGGCCCCGCCCTTCCCGCCGCTCCCGAAGGTCCCCTCGCCGCCCGTCGCGCACCCGGCCAGCCCGGCCGCCACTGCTGCCCAGGCCATCGCCGCGGCGACACCGAGCCCTGTCCGTTTCCATACGTTTCTCACGGTTTGCCCAACGACTGGCCCCCGGCGGGGGAAACGTCTGTACGGGTCGTGTTCGGAGCGGCCCATGTTGGGAGCGGGAGAGTCCGGGCAGAACACGGGGAGGACCGGAGCGGGGCTGTCGGGTGCCCCGGCCCGGTCGCGGACGAGCCGCGGGAGGCCGGCAAGTGTCGAGCGCAGCCGAACAGAGGCCAGTTCAGGGGGCGGTTCCGGGGGCGCCGGACACACCCTTCGAGGCGCGCCGCGCCGGGCCGAACGGGTTACGCCGCGCGGCGCGGGCGGTCACCCACACCGGCCCCGGGGCCGGTGTGGGCCCGGCCGGGGCCGCGCCGGCGCCGCCCCCCGCCTGGCCGGGGGCGCCGACGCCGCTGGGCGCCCGCTTCCGCGCCGGACCCGACGGGGTGGCCGGCACCAACTTCGCGCTGTGGTCGGGCGGCGCCGAGGCCGTCGAGGTGTGCCTGTTCGCACCGGACGGCACGGAGACCCGGGTGCCGCTGGCGGAGCTGACGCACGGGATCTGGCACGGCTTCGTGCCGGGCGTGCGACCGGGCCAGCGGTACGGGTACCGGGTGCACGGCCGGTGGGACCCGTGGACCGGCGCCCGCTGGAACCCGGCGAAACTGCTCCTCGACCCGTACGCGCGCGCGGTGGACGGCGACTTCGGCGCGCTGCCGCCGGAGGTGTACGGGCACGTGCGGGACTGGCCGGACCAGCACGTCGCGGACACCGTGCGCGACGACCGCGACTCGGCGCCGTACGTGCCGAAGGGCGTCGTGGTGCACGACGACGCGGCCGGCGACGAGTGGGCCGACGACCGCAGGCCCAAGACCCCGTGGGCGGACTCCGTCATCTACGAGCTCCACGTGCGGGGCTTCACCAAGCGGCACCCCGGCGTCCCGGAGGAGCTGCGCGGCACGTACGCGGGGCTGGCGCACCCGGCGGCGATCGACCACCTCGTGCGCCTCGGGGTGACGGCGGTGGAGCTCCTGCCGGTGCACCAGTTCGCCCACGAGGACCACCTGCTGCGGCGCGGGCTGCGCAACCACTGGGGCTACAACTCGATCGGCTACTTCGCGCCGCACGCCGCGTACGCCGCGACCGGGACGGGCGGGCAGCAGGTCGGGGAGTTCCGGCGGATGGTGCGGGCACTGCACGAGGCCGGCATCGAGGTGATCCTCGACGTGGTCTACAACCACACGGCGGAGGCCGGCGAGCTGGGCCCGATGCTGTCGCTGCGCGGCATCGACAACCGGGGCTACTACCGCCTCCAGCCGGACGCCCGCCGGTACGCGGACTACACGGGCTGCGGCAACACGCTGCACGTCGTCCAGCCGCAGGTGCTGCGGCTCATCACCGACTCGCTGCGCTACTGGGTCACGGAGATGGGCGTGGACGGCTTCCGCTTCGACCTGGCGGCGGCGCTGGCCCGGTCGATGCACGACGTCGACATGCTGTCGCCGTTCCTCGCGGTGATCGCGCAGGACCCGGTGCTGCGGCGGGTGAAGCTGATCGCCGAGCCGTGGGACGTGGGCAGCGGCGGCTACCAGGTGGGCGCCTTCCCGCCGCTGTGGACGGAGTGGAACGACCGGTACCGGGACGCGGTGCGGGACTTCTGGCGGGGCGCCCTGCCCGACGTCCGGGACCTCGGCTACCGGCTGTCGGGGTCGAGCGACCTGTACGCCTGGGGCGGGCGCCGCCCGTACGCGTCGGTCAACTTCGTCACCGCGCACGACGGGTTCACGCTGCGGGACCTCGTGTCGTACGAGCGGAAGCACAACGAGGCGAACGGCGAGGACAACCGGGACGGCACGAACGACAACCGCTCGTGGAACTGCGGCGCCGAGGGCGAGACCGGCGACGAGGCCGTGACCGCGCTGCGCCGCCGCCAGATCCGCAACCTGCTGACCACCCTGCTGCTGTCCACGGGGGTGCCGATGCTGGTCGCCGGGGACGAGATGGGGCGCACGCAGGGCGGCAACAACAACGCCTACTGCCAGGACAACGAGATCGGCTGGGTCGACTGGTCGCTGCTCGACGAGCCGTGGGCGCGGGAGCTGCTCGCGCTGGCCCGGCGCCTGCTGGCGCTGCGCCACGCGCACCCGGTGCTGCGGCGCCGGGCGTTCTTCTCCGGCCGCCCGCAGGGCGCCGACGGGCTGCGGGACCTGGCGTGGTTCACGGCGGCGGGGACGGAGATGACCGAGGGCGACTGGTACGCGCCGGCCCGGGCGATCACCTTCTACCTGTCGGGGCGGGACATCCCGGGGCGCGACGAGCGCGGCCGGGCGGTCGTGGACGACAGCTTCCTGGTGGTCCTCCACGCGGGTGACGGACCGGTCGGGCACCGGCTGCCGGGGCCGCCCTGGGCGGAGGAGTACGAACTGGTCGTCGACACCTCCCGGGAGGAGCAGGCGGAGGCACCGGGCACGGTGTGCCGGGGCGGGGAGGAGGTGACGGTGCCGGCGAGGTCCGCGCTGCTGTGGCGGGTGGTCTCGTGAGCGGCGGACGGTGTCCGGCGGGCGGAGGGCGTCCGACGGGGGCGCTCGGCGGGGGCGGCGGGTGAGGCGTCCGGCGGGCGAACGGCGGGCGGGCGATCGACGGGCGGAGGCCCTCGGCGGGTGGGGCGTCCGGCGGGTGAAGGGACGGGCGTTCGGCGGAAAACCGCGTGAGCGATGTCAGTGGTGAACCCTAGGCTCGGTCCTGATGCCTGCCTCGCCCTTCGCCGCCCCGCGTCCCGTCGCCCCCAAGCGTTCCGCCGTGCGCTCCCTGCTGCGGCTGTGGCCCTACCTGCGGCCGGTGCGGGGGCGGTTCCTCGCGGCGGCGCTCGTCGCGGTCGTGGCGTCCTGCCTGAGCCTGGTCATCCCGCTGGTCCTGAAGTGGATGGTGGACGGCCCCGTCGCCGACCGCGACCCGGACGGGGTGTGGTGGGGGGCGTTCGCCGTACTGGGGCTCGGGGTGGCCGAAGCGCTGCTGTTCGGCCTGCGGCGCTGGCTGGTGGCGCGGCCCTCGACGCGGGTGGAGGCGGCCCTGCGCGCCGACCTGTACCGGCGGTTGCAGCGGCTGCCGGTGGCGTTCCACGACCGGTGGGCGTCGGGCCAGCTGCTCTCCCGCGGGACGACGGACCTGTCGCTGCTGCGGATGTTCCTGGTCTTCCCGCTGACGTTCCTGTTCGTCAACGGGGTGACGGTGCTCGCCGGCTTCGTGGTGCTGCTGGCGCAGGACTGGTCGCTGGGGCTGGTGCTGCTGTTGCCGGTGGTGCCGCTGGTGGTGGGCTGCTCGCTGTTCGAGACGCGGTACTCGAAGGCGGCGCGGCGGGCGCAGGACCAGGTGGGTGACCTGACGACGCTGGTCGAGGAGAGCGTGCTCGGCATCCGCGTCGTGAAGGGCTTCGGCCGGCACCGCAGCCAGGAGCGCGCGTTCCGGGTGCTGGCGGAGCGGCTGCGCGGGACGGAGCTGCACAAGGCCCGGCTGCTGGCGGGGATCTGGGCGTTCATCACGACCGTCCCGGAGCTGGCGATCGGCGCCGCGCTGGTGCTGGGCACGGTGCAGGTGGCGGACGGGACGCTGTCGGCGGGGACGCTGGTGGCGTTCCTCTCGACGGCGCTGGCGCTGCGGTGGCCGGTGGAGTCCATCGGCTTCCTGTTGGCGATGAGCCAGGAGGCGGCGACGGCGACGGAGCGGTACTTCGAGGTGATGGACCAGGCGGAGGAGGTCGCGGACCGGGTTCCCGCTGCGGCGGCGCCGGGGCGGGGAGCGCCGGGCGGGGTGGTGTTCGAGGACGTGACCTTCCGCTACCCGGACGCGCCGGAGGACTCCCCGCCGGTGCTGCGCGGGGTGGACCTGCGGATCCGGCCGGGCGAGACCCTGGCGCTGGTGGGCGCGACCGGCTCCGGGAAGACGACGCTGACGGCGCTGGTGCCGCGGCTGTACGAGCTGACGTCGGGCCGCGTCCTGCTCGACGGCGAGGACATCGCGGAGATGCCGAGGGAGCGGCTGCGGTCGCTGGTGGCCGTGGCGTTCGAGGAGCCGACGCTCTTCTCGGCGAGCGTCCGGGAGAACGTGCTGATGGGCGCCGGCCCGGGGGCGGGCGACGCGGAGCTGCGGCGGGCGCTGGAGGTGGCGCAGGCCGGTTTCGTGGCGGACCTGCCGCAGGGCGCGGCGACCGAGGTGGGCGAGCAGGGCCTGAGCCTGTCCGGCGGGCAGCGGCAGCGGTTGGCGCTGGCGCGCGCCGTCGTCGGCAGGCCCCGGTTCCTCGTCCTGGACGATCCGCTGTCCGCGCTGGACGTGCACACCGAGGCGCTGGTGGAGGCCGCCCTGCGGGAGGTGCTGCGGGACACGACGGCGCTCGTGGTGGCGCACCGCCCGTCGACGGTGCTGCTGGCCGACCGGGTGGCGCTGCTGTCGGAGGGCAGGATCGCGGCGGTCGGGACGCACCAGGAGCTGCTGCGGACCAGCGCCGAGTACGCGTGGCTGATGTCGGGGGCGGAGGACGGGAAGCGATGACGGTTCAGGACCGGGCCCCGCGGAAGCGGAAGGACACCGGAGGGGGAGCGGACGGGGCGCCGGGGCCGGACGGGCGGGACCCCTTCGACCGGGACGCGCTGCCCGCGCCGAAGGGCGCGACGGGGGCGCTGCTGCGGTCGTTGCTCGCGCCCCGACGGGCGCGGGTGGCGCTGGCGGCGCTGCTGCTCCTCCTCCAGCAGGCGGCCGTGCAGGCCGGGCCGCTGCTCGTCGCGTACGCCATCGACCGGGCCGTGCCGGCGCTGCGCCAGGGCGACCACGGGCCGGTGGTCGCGGTGGCCGCCGGGTACGGGCTGTGCGCGCTGGGCGCCGGGCTGCTCCAGTACGGCTTCATCGGGGTGTCGGCGCGGGTCAACCAGGACGTGCTGCTCGACCTGCGGGGCCGGATCTTCCGGCACGCCCAGGCGCTGAGCGTGGACTTCCACGAGCGGTACACCTCGGGGCGGCTCATCTCGCGGTCGACGACCGACGTGGAGTCGCTGCGGGAGCTGCTGAGCGAGGGGCTCCAGGAGCTGGTCAACGTGGTGCTGTCGTTCGCCACCATCTCGCTGGTCCTGCTGTGGTTGGACCGGGGCATCGGCGCGGTCGCGGTGGCGTCGTTCGTGCCGCTGTACCTGTTGGTGCGGGTGTACCGGCGGCGGGCGTCGGCGGCGTTCGGCGCGCGGTCCACGGCGATCGCCGCGGTCATCGTGAAGTTCGCGGAGACGATGAACGGCATCCGGCCGGTCCGGGCGTTCCGCCGGGAGCGCACCAACGACGAGGTGTTCGCCGCGCTGAACCACCGCCACGAGCGGCGCAACGGCGACGCGATCCTGGAGATGGCCCGCTACGTGATCGGCTCCCGGCTGGTGGCGAACACCGCCGTCGCCGGCATGGTGCTGTGGGGCGCCTACCGGGTGGCGGACGGCACGCTGGCGCTCGGCGTGCTGGCGGCGGCCGTGCTGTACATGCGGCGGCTGTACGACCCGATCGACCGGCTGGGCATGTTCCTCAACGCGTACGAGTCGGCCGCCGCGTCCCTGGAGAAGATCGCCGGCCTGCTGGCGCAGCGGCCGACCGTGCCGGAGCCCGCCGTGCCGCGGGAGCTGCCGCCGCGGCCGTCCGGCGCGCCCGGCCGGGAGGTCGTCTTCGAGGGCGTCCGCTTCGCGTACCGGACGGGCGGCGAGGTGCTGCCGCGGTTCGACCTGACGGTCCCGGCGGGGCAGACGGTGGCGGTGGTCGGTTCGACGGGCGCGGGCAAGTCGACGCTGGCGAAGCTGCTGGCCCGCTTCTACGACCCGTCCGAGGGCCGGATCCTCCTCGACGGCGTCGACCTGCGGGAGCTGGCCGCCCCGGAGCTGCGGCGCGGGGTGGTGATGGTGACGCAGGAGGCGTTCCTGTTCTCCGGGACGGTCGCGGAGAACATCGCGGTGGGCCGTCCGGACGCGACGCGGGAGGAGATCGAGCACGCCGCGAAGGCGATCGGCGCGCACGACTTCATCGCGGCGCTGCCGGACGGGTACGACACGGACGTGCGCAAGCGCGGCGGGCGCATCTCGGCGGGCCAGCGGCAGTTGGTGGCCTTCGCCCGCGCGCTCCTCGCGGACCCGGGGGTGCTGATCCTGGACGAGGCGACCAGTTCGCTGGACGTCCCCGGGGAGCGGGCGGTGCAGCGGGCGATGGACACGGTGCTGCACGGGCGTACGGCGGTGGTGATCGCGCACCGGCTGTCCACGGTGGAGATCGCGGACCGGGTGCTGGTGATGGAGCGCGGCCGGATCGTGGAGGACGGGCCGCCCGGGCGGCTGATCGCCGGGGACGGTCGCTTCGCCGGCCTGCACCGCGCGTGGCGGGAGAGCCTGGCGGGATGAACCGGGGCCTCCGCGCCACCTGACGCGGAGGCACCCCGGGCACGGCCGCCGGGCGCGGCACCGGCCGCGGTCGCACGCCGGGCGCGGTCGCGGGCCCGGCTCCGGGCCACCGGGCCACCGGGCCACCGGGCCACCGGGCCACCGGGCGGGAGACGCGCCGCGGGCACCGGCACGGGCCCCCGGGCGAGGGCCGATCCGTCCGCGCCACGCCCCGGGCGGCCGGCCCGGAGCGCCGGCCGCACCCGCCGTCCGCCGTGACCTCGCTCGCGTAACACCGTCTTGACGTCCGGTTAACGGACTCGGCTTTTCGGGCAACGGACGAGTTCCGGCCAATCTTTTGACGCGCTCCTGACACAAACGGTTGTGCGATGCCAGTCTTCCCCCGTTCTTCGCACCTCGCTCCGCCAGCTCTGTTTGCACCGCCCGTGGGCCCACCCCGCCCCCGGTACCCCCCTCGCAAAGGAGTCCCGCGTGAGATCCACGCCATCCCGTCGCGCGACCGCCACCGGCGCCCTGATAGCCGCCGCCGCCATGCTCGTCGTGGGCGTCCAGACCGGGTCGGCCACCGCCGACGGCTCCCGGACCGCCGCGGCGCCGAAGGGCCAGACCGCGGCCCAGGCCGACCCGGGCGCGCTCCCCGCCGACCTCTCCCCCGCGCAGCGCACCGCGCTCATCCGCGCGGCCGACGCCGGCAAGGCCGCGAAGGCGAAGGAGCTGGGCCTCGGCGCCCAGGAGAAGCTCGTCGTCCGCGACGTGGTCCAGGACCGCGACGGCACCACCCACACGCGCTACGAGCGGACCTACGCCGGACTGCCGGTCCTCGGCGGCGACCTCCTGGTCACCGAGAACGGGTCCGGGCGCACGGAGAGCGTCGCCAAGGCGTCCCGCGCGGAGCTGAAGAACGTCGACACGACCGCCGACGTCGCCCCGGCCGCGGCCGAGCGGCAGGCGCTCACCGCCGCCCGCGCGGAGGGCTCGAAGGCGTCGGAGCCGGAGCGGGCGCCCCGCAAGGTCGTGTGGCTCGCGCAGGGGAAGCCCGTCCTCGCGTACGAGACCGTCGTCGGCGGCCTCCAGCACGACGGCACCCCCAACGAGCTGCACGTCGTCACCGACGCCGCCACGGGCGCCAAGCTGTACGAGTGGCAGGCCGTCCACAACGGCACCGGCAACACCCAGTACAGCGGCCAGGTCACCCTGGGCACCGCCCAGTCCGGCAGCTCGTACACGCTGACCGACAGCGCGCGCGGCAGCCACAAGACGTACAACCTCAACCGCGGTTCGTCCGGCACCGGGACGCTGTTCTCCGGCGCCGACGACGTCTGGGGCGACGGCACCCCGACCAACCTGGAGACCGCGGGCGCCGACGCCCACTACGGCGCCGCGCTCACCTGGGACTACTACAAGAACGTGCACGGCCGTTCCGGCATCCGGGGCGACGGCGTCGGCGCGTACTCGCGGGTCCACTACGGCAACAACTACGTCAACGCGTTCTGGCAGGACAGCTGCTTCTGCATGACGTACGGCGACGGCTCCGGCAACGCCAAGCCGCTCACCTCCATCGACGTGGCCGCGCACGAGATGACCCACGGCCTGACCTCCGTGACCGCGAAGCTCGTCTACAGCGGCGAGTCCGGCGGCCTGAACGAGGCGACGTCCGACATCTTCGCCGCCGCCGTCGAGTTCTACGCCAACAACCCCAAGGACGTCGGCGACTACCTGGTCGGCGAGAAGGTCGACATCCGCGGCAACGGCACCCCGCTGCGCTACATGGACAAGCCGAGCAAGGACGGCTCGTCCAAGGACTACTGGTACTCGGGCATCGGCAGCGTCGACGTGCACTACTCGTCGGGCCCGGCGAACCACTGGTTCTACCTGCTGTCCGAGGGCAGCGGCGCCAAGACCGTCAACGGCGTCACCTACGACTCGCCGACCTCGGACGGGCTGCCCGTCACGGGCATCGGCCGCGACAAGGCCGCGCTGATCTGGTTCAAGGCGCTCACCACCAAGTTCACCAGCACCACCAACTACGCGGGCGCCCGCACCGGCACGGTCGCCGTCGCCACCGAGCTGTACGGCGCGGGCAGCGCCGAGGTGAAGGCCGTCGAGAACGCCTGGGCCGGCGTCAACGTCGGTGCCCGTCCCGGCGGCGGCGAGCCGCCCGTCGGCAAGGTCTTCGAGAACGCCGCGGACGTGAACATCCCCGACGCCGGGGCGGCCGTCTCCTCGTCCGTCGCCGTCACCGGCATCACCGGCAACGCGCCCGCCGCGCTGAAGGTCGGCGTGGACATCGTCCACACCTGGCGCGGCGACCTCGTCGTCGACCTCGTCGCCCCGGACGGCACGGCGTACCGGCTGAAGAACTCCAGCAGCAACGACTCCGCCGACAACGTCCAGGAGACGTACACGGTCGACGCGTCCAGCGAGGTCGCCAACGGCACCTGGCAGCTCCGCGCCCAGGACACGGCCCGCTACGACACCGGCTACATCAACGGCTTCAAGCTGACCTTCCCGTAGGCCGGGAGGCCCCACCGGGCCGCGAGGAGGCCGCCGCCCCCGGGGGGCGGCGGCCTCACGCGTACCCGGACCGCCTACGCGCCGGCCGCACCGCCCCGCGCGCGGCGCCTCACCGCCAGGACGAGGCCCCCGCCCGCCGCGAGCGCCGCGCCGCCCGCGAGCCCGGCAGCGCCCAGCGCCGACGACGGGCCCGTGTCCGCGAGCGCGCCGCCCGCCGGGGTCCCGCCGTGCGGCTGGGGCGCGGGCGCCGCGGTGGCGGACGCCGTCGCGCTCGCGGTCGCGGTGGGCGACGGGGAGGCGGACGCGGACGGCGTCCCGGTGGCGGACGCGGACGGCGACGGCTTCGCGGTCGCCGTCGGGGACGCGGATGCCGTCGGGGACGGCGTCGCGCTCGCGGTCGGGGACGGCTGCTGCCCGCCGCCCTGGGCCGGGGGCAGCACCTGGAAGTCGTACTGGTCGTACGTGTCGAAGCCGTGGTTGCAGTTCTTCTCGGCGTTCAGGTACCAGGCGCTGGCGAACAGCCAGCCCCTGCCGGTCGGCGCCTGGGCGTTCACGCTCACCCGGAGCCGCACGTCCACCGTCTGCCGGGCGGCCAGGTCCGTCTCGTCGGCGTGCATGCCGTGCGCGCCCGGCCGCCAGCCGTCGGCCACCTTGAGCTGCGTGTCCGTGTAGGTGCCGAGCCAGTCCTGCGACATCCCCTCGCCGTTGTCGGCGCCGAGCCGCCAGCCGACGTCCTCGATCGGCGCGTCCGAGGTGTTGGTCAGCCGGAGGGTGACCTCGTGCCAGCCGTCGCCCGCGACGATCCGGTCGGGCACCCCCTCCACCGCCACGGCCACCTTGTTCTCCGGGTCCCGGTTGTTCTCGTCCCGCGGGCAGGGGAGGACCTCCCGGGGGAGGTCCTGCGTCCCGGACGCCTGGGCGGCCGGGGCCGCGAACAGCACCGCGGGCGCCAGGGCGGCGCCCGCCACCGCGAGGGACAGGGCACGTGCACGTTTCATGGAACACCTCGGGATCGGTGCGCTCCCGCCGGGGAGCGCTGAGCCGACGGCCCGTCCGCGACCACGTGCCGCGGACGGGCCCGTACAGCCGGGTACGACCCCCGGGACGGTCGAACGGTTGCACCAGGAACCGTCTCGTCCTCCGGTACCGGGGCGGGTCCGTCCGGAGGCCGAGGGGGACCGGGACCGCGGGAGGACGCCCGGACCCCGTGCGGGACGGCAGGCTGGGACCGGGGCCGTCGCCCCCCGCGCGGGGAGGGGGCGACGGCCCCGGGCTCCGGGCCCCGGTCAGCGCAGCAGGACGCCCGCGCCCTCCGCCGCCGACTCGGCCGGCAGCGCCACCAGCCCCAGGTCGGCGCCGGACGCGAGGAGCCGGTGCGCCGGCAGGACGCGGACCGTGTAGCCGAACGGACCCGTCCGGTCCAGCGTCAGCGGGCCCTCGTACACCCAGCGGCCCTGCTGGTCCGGGCCGCTGCCGCCGCCCGCCGGCTTCAGCGGGAACGTCCGGGCGTCGGCCAGCGCGTCACGGGTGTCCACCCGGCCGGCGACCGCCTGGACCTCCACGTCCTCCGGGGACAGGTCGCCGAGGGCGACCCGGACCCGCAGGGCCAGCGTGGAGCCCAGCTCCGCGACCTCGCTGGTCTCGTCCACCTCGACGTGGTCGACGGCGACGCGCGACCAGGCCGCCCGCACCCGGGACTTCCACTCGGCCAGCTCCCGCGCCGCGTCCGGGTCCATGGCGCGGTGCGCCCGCGCGGCCGGGGCGTACAGCCGCTCCACGTACTCCCGCACCATGCGTCCCGCCAGCACCTTCGGGCCCAGGGAGGTGAGGGTGCGGCGGACCATCTCGATCCACCGCTCGGGCAGCCCGTTGGCGCCCCGGTCGTAGAAGCGCGGCGCGACCCGCTGCTCGATCAGCTCGTACAGGGCGTGCGCCTCCAGGTCGTCGCGCCGGTCCTCGTCGGTGGTGGGGCCGTCGGCGGTGGGGATGGCCCAGCCGAAGTCCGGGTCGTACCACTCGTCCCACCAGCCGTCCCGTACGGACAGGTTGAGGCACCCGTTGAGCGCGGCCTTCATGCCGCTCGTCCCGCACGCCTCCAGGGGGCGCAGCGGGTTGTTCAGCCACACGTCGCACCCCGGGTACAGCGTCTTCGCCATCCCCATGCCGTAGTCGGGCAGGAAGACGATGCGGTGGCGCACGCGCGGGTCGTCGGCGAACCGGACCATCTCCCGCACCAGCCGCTTCCCGCCGTCGTCCGCCGGGTGGGCCTTCCCCGCGACGACGATCTGCACGGGCCGCGTCGGGTGCAGCAGCATCTCGCGCAGCCGGTCGCGGTCGCGGAGCATCAGCGTCAGCCGCTTGTAGGAGGGGACGCGGCGCGCGAAGCCGATGGTGAGGATGTCCGGGTCGAGGACCCCGTCGATCCAGCCCAGCTCGGCCGAGCCGGCGCCGCGCTCCCGCCAGGAGGCGCGGAGCCGGGCCCGCACCTCGTGGACCAGTTGCTCCCGCAGGTCGCGGCGGAGCTCCCAGAGCGCGGCGTCGTCGATCTCCGCGACGGCGTCCCAGCGCTCCGAGCCGCCCACGCTGAGGGCGTCCTCGGCGCGCTGCACGCCGATCTGCCGGGCGCCGAGCCGAACCACCTCGGGCGCCACCCAGGTGGGGGCGTGGACGCCGTTGGTGATGGAGGTGATCGGCACCTCCTCCGGGTCGAAGCCGGGCCACAGGCCGGCGAACATCGAGCGGCTGACGGCGCCGTGCAGGGTGGAGACGCCGTTGGCCCGTTGGGCGAGGCGCAGCCCCATGACGGCCATGTTGAAGACGTTCGGGTCGCCGCCCGGGTACGTCTCGCGGCCGAGCTGGAGGACGCGGCCGACGTCCACGCCGGGCAGTTCGGCGCCGGGCCCGAAGTGGCGGGCGACGAGATCGCGGTCGAAGCGGTCGATGCCGGCGGGGACGGGCGTGTGGGTGGTGAAGACCGTCCCGGCCCGGACGGCCTCCAGGGCGGCGTCGAAGTCGGTGCCCCGGTCGGTCAGCTCCCGGATGCGTTCCAGCCCCAGGAAGCCGGCGTGGCCCTCGTTCGTGTGGAACACCTCGGGCGCGGGGTGGCCGGCGAGGGCGCAGTACGCCCGTACGGCCCGGACACCTCCTATCCCCAGGAGCATCTCCTGGAGCAGCCGGTGTTCGCTGCCGCCGCCGTAGAGCCGGTCGGTGACGTTCCGTTCGCCCGGCCCGTTCTCCTCGACGTCCGAGTCGAGCATGAGCAGCGGGACCCGGCCGACCTGCGCCACCCACACGTGCGCGTGGAGGGAACGTCCGCCGGGCAGGGCGAGGGAGACGCGGACGGGGCCGCCGTCGGGGCGGCGCAGCAGGGTCAGGGGCATCTCGTTGGGGTCGAGGAGCGGGTAGTGCTCCTGCTGCCAGCCGTCGCGGGAGAGCGACTGGCGGAAGTAGCCGTGCCGGTAGAGCAGGCCGACGCCGACGAGCGGGACGCCGAGGTCGCTGGCGGCCTTGAGGTGGTCGCCGGCGAGGATGCCGAGGCCGCCGGAGTACTGCGGCAGGGCGGCGGTGACGCCGAACTCGGGCGAGAAGTACGCGACGGCGTCGGGCAGGTCGGCGTCGTCGCCCTCCCCGGCGGTCCGGTTCTGGTACCAGCGGCGGCCCCGCAGGTAGTCGTCGAGGTCGTCGGCGGCGGCGGTCAGGCGGCGCAGGAACCTCCGGTCCCTGGCCAGTTCGCCGAGCCGCGCGGCGGACACGGTGCCGAGGAGCCGGACGGGGTCGCCGCCGGCCGCGCGCCACCCCTCGGGGTCGACGGCCTGGAACAGCTCACGGGTCTCGGCGTGCCAGGACCAGCGCAGGTTGCGCGCGAGGTCGCTGAGGGGTCGCAGGGGGTCGGGCAGGACGGGGCGGACGGTGAATCGACGGATGGCCTTCACGTGTTCCACCTTCGCAGGGGAGATACGTACAGTGGCGGACACACCACGGTATGCGTCCGCCTTCCTGCCCAGACGGTAGTGCCACGGCACCGCGCGCGGCCATGGCGCGCGGCGCACGTGGCACGGGGGGCGCGTTCAGGGGCGCACGTGTGTACCGGGCGTGTCGTGGAGCGGTGCGGCGCGCGCGGATAAGCCGTACGTGGGCGCGGCGTAGGACGGCGCGGCGCGGAACGGGACTCCCCGGCCGGGCGCGCCGGGCGCGGGGAGGCCGTGCACCGGGGCGTCGTGGGCGAACGGGGTGCGCCCCGGCGCGCCGAGGAGCGGGGTGCCGCCGGCGGGCGCGCCGGGGGGAAGGGGGACGGGGGCCGGGATGTCGTACGGGGAGCCCTGGTTGACCGCCTCGCGGTCGGGCACCCCGACGGCCGCGCACCGGGCGGTGAGGGCGTGGCGCTCCTCCGGCGGGACGAGGTCGTCGATGCCGGTGGGACCGCCGGGGGCCCGTTCGTGGGCCGGGTGGGCGCGGGCCTGCGGGCCGGGGCTCCGGCCGGCGTGCCGGGGCCCGGCCGTGGCGGGGCGGCGCTCGGCCTCGTACGCGGCGAGGGCCTCCACCGGGTCCGGGTGGACGGCCAGGGCGTGGGCGAGGGCGCGGGCGTCGATGACGGAGCGGGTCGCGCCGCCGCACTCGACGGGGTACGCGGCGTGGGCGGCGTCGCCGACGAGGGTCGTGCGGCCGTGGCTCCAGCGGGCGAGGGGCGCGCGGTCCGCCACCGGGTGTGCGTACGCGCCGTCGGCCGCGCGCAGTACCTCCGGGAGGCTGACCCCGTCGAACTCCCAACCCGCGTAGCGGCCGAGGAGCCGCTCGACCGGTACGGGGCGGTCCCCGTCCCCGGGGGGCCGCTCGCCGGCGGTGTCCGCCGGCAGGGCGAGCGTCCAGCCGACGAGGACCTCGGGACGGTGCGGGGACGGCGCGGTCAACGGGTGGACGACGGCCTTCTGCCGGTCGTCCCCGGCGACGAGCGTGAACGGCGGGGTGCGGCGGGCGTCCATCCGGGACACGCCGCGCCACACGAGCATCCCGCTCCCCGGGGGTTCGTCCTCGTCGGGGTGGAGCGCGGAGCGCACCGTCGAGCGGACGCCGTCGGCACCGATCAGCAGGTCCGGTTCGAGGCAGGAGAGGCTGCGGACGCCGCCTCCGGAGCGGTGCTCGATCCGCACGCGGGGCCGCGCGCCGCCGGGCGGTCGCTCCACGCCGGTGACGCGGACGCCGGTGACGAGGGCGCCCGCGCCGAGGCGTTCGCGCACGGCGTCGGCGAGGACCCGCTGGAGGTGGGCGCGGCGCACGGACAGCTGCGGCCAGCGGTAGCCGGCGCGCAGGCCGCGCTCCTCGCGGGCGACGAGGGCGCCGCAGCGGTGGTAGTAGCGCAGTTCGCGGGTGCGGACGGCGTCGGCCTCCAGCCGGCCGAGCAGGCCGAGCGCGTCGAGTTCGCGTGCGGCGTCGGGCATGAGGGTCAGCCCGGCGTCCGCGGGGCGCGTCCCGGAGGCCGCCTCGACGACGGTCACGCGGACGAAGCCGGCGGCGTACAGGGCGAGGGCCGTGGTGAGCCCGGCGACCCCGCCGCCGGCGACGAGGACGTCGGGCTCCAGCGAACGGGCCGCGGCGGCCCCGCCGCACTCGGCGGCCTCCTGCCGCGCGCAGGTGGCACGGGCGGCCTCGCGAGCGATGCCGGGGCCCGCGCCGGAGACGGCGCCCGGGACGGGGGCGGCGTCCGGGGCGGCGCCGCAGGCCGTACCGGAAGCGGCGACCGGGGCGGCGTCAGGGTCCGTGCGGGAAGGGGCGCCCGAGACGGCATCGGAGCCCGCGCCGGAGGCGGCGTCCCGAACGGCGCCGGGAGCGGCGACCGCAGGGGCGTCCGAAGCGGCGACAGGCCCCGTACCGAACGCGGCGCCCGGGACGGCGTCCGGGGCCGGGCGGGCGGGGTCGTCGGGTGCGGGCGGGGCGGTGTCCCGGGCGGTGTGGTCCGGAGTCATGTCCCGTGGTCCCCTCACGCGGCCGGGGTGCGCGGCGGGACCGCGGCGCGGCGGACGGGGGACCCGTCGCCGCGGACCGGGGCCGGGACGGGGTCCGGGGCCGGGCCGGAGCGCGGCGGGGCGGCGGTGGGCGCGGCCGGGGCGGCGGCGCGTGCCCCGGCTGTGCGGCAACGCGGTTCGGCGCAGGTGGCGAGTCCGGGCTCGACCAGGTCGTACTGGATCAACGCAGGCCCCTCTCGGGCATGTGTGGATGAGGTGTGACGCGGTCCGCTCCGGCGGGGCGGGACGGGCCCGGGCGGCGGGGGCCGCCGGGGGTCCGCACCGGGCCGCCGGGCGGTCACCGCGGGGCGCCCACCCCGTCCTGGCGCCGGGGCGCCGGCCGGGGGGCGGGCGGGCGCGGCCGGCGCGCCGTGCTCGGGCCGGCCGGGCGGGTCACCGGGGGTCCCGGGCGGCGCCGCCCGGGCCGTACCCACCGGGGCACGCGCGGGCGAGGGCCTCGCGGGCCGGGCGGCCGGTCCGTCCGTACGGCGCCTCGGCGAGGCGGCAGCCGTACGGGCGGGGGGCCGGGGAGGCGGGGCGTCCGGTCACGTCCTCGACCCGCTCGCCGCCGGGCCGTGCCGCGCGGCCGTCGCGCGGCGACCGCGCGTACTCCTGACCGGACCTGGTCACCATGTCTCCTCCGGGGAACGGCTGTGCCGTGCAGAGCCTGACCCCCCACGGCCGCCCGGGGCAATGAACGTCCGTCCAGCGGTCCTTAAGAACCGGCCAGCCGTTGCGCGCCGTTGCGACCGGAATGCCCCGTACGCCGGGCGGGGCTCACGCGAGGGTCGCCGCGTGGGACCGGTACTCGCCGGGCGTCTTGCCGAACCACTTGCGGAAGGCGAGGTGGAAGCCGACCGCGCTCTGGTAGCCGACGCGCTGCGGCACGGCGGACTGCGGCAGGGTCGTCTCGCACAGCAGCCGGGCCGCCTCCTGCATGCGGCGGCCCGTCAGGTGGCGGGCGGGCGCCTCCCCGACGAGTTCGCGGAAGGCGGCCGTGAACGCCGAGCGGGACATGCCGACCTCGCGGGCGAGGGACTCGATCGTCCACGGCTCCGCGAACCGGGTGGCGATCGTGACCATGGCGCGGCTGATGCCGGGGTGGCGCAGCACGGGCAGGACGGCGGGGTTCTCGGTGAAGTCGCGCAGCAGCGGGCGCAGCGCGAGGACGAGGGCCATCTCGAAGGCGCGCAGGGTGATGAGCCGGTCGCCGGGGCCGGTGGGCCGGTCGGGGGAGGCGAGCAGCCGCAGCGTGTCGCGGAGCAGCGGCTCCCGGTCGACCTGGGAGCGGTCGAGGACGAGCACCCAGGGCAGGGCCCGGTAGAGGTCGGTGGCGGCGCTGGAGTCGTAGTGCAGCCCCGCGCAGAGCAGCCGGCTCTCGGGGCCCTCGCCGTCGATGTCGATCTCGCCGGACGTGCCGGGCTGCCGCTCGGGCAGCACGGCCCTGAGGGGGACGCCCTGCCGCTCGGGGTGGTCGGAGAGGCGGTGGGCCGCGCCGGTCGGGAAGACGGCCAGGTCGCCGGCGAGGAGCCGCTGGGCGGGCTGGTCGGTCCCGCTGATCCAGCAGACGCCCTCGACGACGTAGTGGAGGACGGCGACGCTGCGCTCCGCGTCGCCCTCGATGGCCCAGGGGGCCCGTACGCGCCAGCGGCTGTCGAAGACCCCGGTGAGCCGGAGCGGCCTC
Source organism: Streptomyces tamarix (assembly GCF_032423885.1). Lineage (NCBI taxonomy): Bacteria > Bacillati > Actinomycetota > Actinomycetes > Kitasatosporales > Streptomycetaceae > Streptomyces > Streptomyces tamarix. The sequence goes on from NZ_JAWCTQ010000001.1 coordinate 103,075, forward strand.
AGCAACTCGCTCAGGAGGTCGTCGCTGTCGTTCCGCACGATGTCCATGGACGATCCCTCAACCCCCGCCCCGGTTTGTCAATTGATCGGCCAAAGCTGTCGCCGCCGGCCTGAAAGGCGCCTCCCCCGGCAGCGGGGACACCCTATCGAAAGGCCTTTCAGCCACATGTCCGCTCACTTTCCGACGCTCGTCGCCGGGGTGGGGACGGCCGGTTCCCGGGGCGGCGCCACCGCCCGCCCGCGAGGCCGGGGCGCCGGGCGCAGGGCCCCTGGAGCCGGGGTGCGCGGGCGCCGGGGCCCGCGGGCGCCGGGGCCCGCGGGCGCCCCGGAGGGGGAACGGCCCCGGGGGAGAGGTGACACACCCGGCCGCCGTCCGGCCCCGGATTTCCTCCGAACGGGGCCGGTCCTCGGCTGTCTGGCCCGACGCCCCCGCGGGCCGATCGGCGGGAAACCCCCGGATTGCCCACCCGAGGGGTGTGGGAAGGCTCACCCGGTACCCGCCCACCCGAGTGAACCCGGAGAGGAGCGGTGATGCCCGCGCCGCGCCATGCCGCAACAGAGCGGTTACAAAGAGCGATACCTCGTACACAATCCTCAGGTGATGCTGTGAACGCGATGATCGGTCGTATCCCCGTTCTGGACGTCTCCCCCGTCGTCGACTGCGGCAGAAGGCCCGCGAAGGCGGTGGCCGGTGAGACCTTCCAGGTGTCGGCCACGGTCTTCCGGGAGGGCCACGACGCGGTGGCCGCCGACGTCGTGCTCACCGACCCGTCGGGGCGGCCCGGCCCGTTCACCCCGATGCGGGAGCTGGCGCCCGGCACGGACCGCTGGGGCGCCGACGTCACCCCGACCCGCGAGGGCCTGTGGACGTACCACGTGGAGGCGTGGAGCGACCCGGTCGCCACCTGGCGCCACGAGGCCGGGATCAAGGTGCCCGCGGGCATCGACACGGAGCTGGTCCTGGCCGAGGGCGCCGCCCTGCACGAGCGGGCCGCGGGCGGGGTCCCGAAGGAGGAGGGCCGGGAGGCCGTCCTGGCGGCGGTGGACGCGCTGCGGGACGCGCGCCGCTCCCCCGCCGACCGGCTCGCCGCCGCGCTCGCCGGGCAGGTGCGGGAGGTGCTGGACCGCCACCCGCTGCGCGAGCTGGTCACCGCGTCCCGGCCGCTGCCGCTGCTGGTGGAGCGGGAGCGGGCGCTGTACGGCTCGTGGTACGAGATGTTCCCGCGCTCGGAGGGCGCGTACCGCGACGAGGACGGCCGGCTCGTGTCGGGGACGTTCCGCACGGCGGCCGAGCGGCTGCCGGCGATCGCCGCGATGGGGTTCGACGTGGTGTACCTGCCGCCGATCCACCCGATCGGCACGACGCACCGCAAGGGCCCGAACAACGCGCTGACGGCCGGCCCCGACGACCCGGGCGTGCCGTGGGCGATCGGCTCGCCCGCCGGGGGGCACGACGCGGTCCACCCCGACCTGGGCACGCTGGAGGACTTCGACGCGTTCGTGGCGCGGGCGCGGGAGCTGCGGCTGGAGGTGGCGCTGGACTTCGCGCTCCAGTGCTCCCCGGACCACCCGTGGGTGCGCAAGCGGCCGGCGTGGTTCCGGCACCGGGCGGACGGCACCATCGCGTACGCCGAGAACCCGCCGAAGAAGTACCAGGACATCTACCCGATCGCGTTCGACGAGGACATGCGCGGCATCGTCCGCGAGACGGTGCGGGTGCTGCGGCACTGGATGGCGCACGGCGTGCGGATCTTCCGCGTCGACAACCCGCACACGAAGCCGGTGGTGTTCTGGCAGAAGGTCATCGCCGCCGTCAACCGCACCGACCCGGACGTGATCTTCCTGGCGGAGGCGTTCACCCGGCCGGCGATGATGCGGACGCTCGGCGCGATCGGCTTCCAGCAGTCGTACACGTACTTCACCTGGCGGAACACCAAGCAGGAGCTGACCGAGTACCTGACGGAGCTGTCCACGGAGACGGCCGCCTACATGCGGCCGAACCTGTTCGTGAACACCCCCGACATCCTGCACGCCTACCTCCAGCACGGCGGGCGGCCGGCGTTCGAGGCGCGGGCGGTGCTCGCGGCGACGCTGTCGCCGACGTGGGGGATGTACGCCGGGTACGAGCTGTGCGAGAACACCCCGCTGCGGGAGGGCAGCGAGGAGTACCTCGACTCGGAGAAGTACCAGCTGCGGCCCCGTGACTGGGCGGCGGCCGAGCGGGAGGGCCGCAGCATCGCCCCGCTCGTCACCGCGCTCAACCGCCTGCGGCGCCGCCACCCGGCGCTGCGGCGACTGCGGAACCTCCGCTTCCACCACGCCGACAACGACGCGGTCATCGCGTACAGCAAGCGGCAGGGCTCGAACGTGGTTCTGGTGGTCGTGAACCTCGACCCCCACCACACCCAGGAGGCGACGGTTTCGTTGAACATGCCGGATCTCGGCCTCGACTGGCACGAGACCGTACCGGTGCGCGACGAGCTCACCGGCGAGACATATCACTGGGGCAGGACCAACTATGTGCGCCTGGAGCCGGGTGTCACACCCGCGCACGTGCTGGTGGTGTGCCGGGGATCCGGGGGCTGTCCCCCGGATCAGCACAGTTCCGTCCTGCGACCGTCTCCCCCGATCGGAGGGTCACCCACATCATGACCGTGAACGAGCCCGTCCACGACACGTTCGAGGACACCCCCGCCAAGGACCGGGACCCCGACTGGTTCAAGCGGGCCGTGTTCTACGAGGTGCTGGTCCGCTCCTTCCAGGACAGCAACGGCGACGGCATCGGCGACCTGAGGGGGCTCACGGCCAAGCTGGACTACCTGCAGTGGCTGGGGGTCGACTGCCTCTGGCTGCCGCCCTTCTTCAAGTCCCCGCTCCGCGACGGCGGTTACGACGTGTCCGACTACACGTCGGTGCTGCCGGACTTTGGTGACCTGGCGGACTTCGTCGAGTTCGTGGACGCCGCGCACCAGCGCGGCATGCGGGTGATCATCGACTTCGTGATGAACCACACCAGCGACCAGCACCCGTGGTTCCAGGAGTCCCGCGCCAACCCGGACGGCCCCTACGGCGACTACTACGTCTGGGCCGACGACGACAAGCAGTTCCAGGACGCCCGGATCATCTTCGTCGACACCGAGACGTCCAACTGGACCTTCGACCCGGTGCGCAAGCAGTACTACTGGCACCGGTTCTTCTCGCACCAGCCGGACCTCAACTACGAGAACCCGGCCGTCCAGCAGGAGATCCTCTCCGCGCTGCGGTTCTGGCTGGACCTGGGCATCGACGGCTTCCGCCTCGACGCCGTGCCGTACCTCTACCAGGAGGAGGGCACCAACTGCGAGAACCTCCCGGCGACCCACGCCTTCCTCAAGCGGATCCGCAAGGAGATCGACGCCGCCTACCCGGACACGGTGCTGCTCGCCGAGGCGAACCAGTGGCCGGAGGACGTCGTCGACTACTTCGGCGACTTCGCCGGCGGCGGCGACGAGTGCCACATGGCGTTCCACTTCCCGGTGATGCCGCGGATCTTCATGGCGGTGCGCCGCGAGTCCCGCTACCCCGTCTCCGAGGTCCTGGCCAAGACCCCGGCGATCCCGGCGGGCTGCCAGTGGGGCATCTTCCTGCGCAACCACGACGAGCTGACCCTGGAGATGGTCACCGACGAGGAGCGCGACTACATGTACGCGGAGTACGCCAAGGACCCGCGGATGCGCGCCAACATCGGCATCCGCCGGCGGCTCGCCCCGCTGCTCGACAACGACCGCAACCAGATCGAGCTGTTCACCGCCCTGCTGCTGTCCCTGCCCGGGTCGCCGATCCTGTACTACGGCGACGAGATCGGGATGGGCGACAACATCTGGCTGGGCGACCGCGACGGCGTCCGCACCCCCATGCAGTGGACGCCCGACCGCAACGCGGGCTTCTCCTCCTGCGACCCGGGCCGGCTGTACCTGCCGACCATCATGGACCCGGTCTACGGCTACCAGGTGACGAACGTGGAGGCGTCGATGGCGTCCCCGTCGTCGCTGCTGCACTGGACGCGCCGGATGATCGAGATCCGCAAGCAGAACCCGGCCTTCGGGCTCGGTTCGTACACCGAGCTGCCGTCGTCGAATCCGGCCGTCCTCGCCTTCCTCCGCGAGTACGGCGACGACCTGGTGATGTGCGTGCACAACTTCTCGCGCTTCCCGCAGCCGACCGAGCTGGACCTGCGGCAGTTCAACGGGCACCACCCGGTGGAGCTGATCGGCGGGGTCCGCTTCCCCGCCATCGGCGAGTGGCCCTACCTGCTGACCCTCGCCGGGCACGGCTTCTACTGGTTCCGGCTGCGCAAGGACGCGGTGCTCCCCGCGAAGGGCGCCAAGTCCGCCGGGCGCGCCGCCGGGAAGGCCGCCGGGAAGGCCGCGGAGCGCGCCGCCGGGGGCACCGCCGCACCCGCGGACGCGGCACCGGCGCGCCACTGACGGCGCGTCTTCGTCCCCCGCGGCCCCGGATGTCGGGGCGGGGCGTTTCCTTCGCTCCGCCCTGGGCACTGTCCCCCTCATACGTCGATTCGGGTCTATAAGGACCATCCCCGCCCGACACGTCCCGCACAGCCGGACAGCCCATGCCGCATTCCGGGACACTCTGCACATTCCGTGCATTCTGTAGTACCCGGGGAAAGGACGCGCTGCCATGTCGGAGACCGCATCCACCGCCCGGGCACCCGTCGCCCTGCTGCCGTCGCTGGCGCCGCTGCTCCACGAATGGCTGCCGCGCAGAAGGTGGTTCGCCGGGAAGGGGAAGCCGGTCACCGGCTTCGCCCTCGTGTCGGCCACCGAACTGCTCTCGCTCGGCGCCGCCGGACCCGGGCTCCTGCACCTGCTCGTCCGCGTCCAGCAATCCGGCCCCGCCGCCTCCTCGCCCTCGTCCGGCGACTGCTACCAGTTGCTGCTGGGCGTGTGCGACACGCTCCCGCCCCGGCTCGCCCCCGCCCTGATCGGGCGCGTCACCCAGGGGGCCCTGGCGGGGCGCACCGTGTACGAGGCGCTCCAGGACCCGCGGCTCGCCACGCTGCTCCTGGAGCGGCTGCGGGCACCCGGCGCGATCGGCCCGCTGAGCTTCCACCGGACGGCGACCATCCCCGACGGACTGCCCCCGCGCGTGCTGGACGCCGAGCAGTCGAACACGTCGCTCGTCTACGGCGACGCGTACATCCTGAAGATCTTCCGGCGGATCCACCCGGGCGCCAACCCGGACCTGGAGCTGCCGCTCGCCCTCGCCCGCGCCGGCTGCGCCCGGGTGCCGGCGCCCGTCGCCTGGTACGAGGCGGGGGCCGGGCCGGACGGCGCGACGCTGGGCGTGCTCCAGCCGTACCTGCGCGGTTCGCAGGACGGCTGGCAGCTCGCCCTCGACGCGCTGGCCGCGGGCCGCGACTTCGTCCCGGAGGCGCACGCCCTGGGCCGGGCCACCGCCGAGGTGCACACCGCCCTGGCGGACGCGCTGCCCACGGTGGTGCTCGCCCGGCGCCAGGCGCGGGACCTGGCCGTCACGATGAGCCGCCGCCTGGACGCCGCCACCCAGGCGGTGCCCGCGCTCGTGCCGTACGTCCCCGGGTTGCGCGCCGCCTTCGAGGCGGTCGCCGCGCTCGCCGAGAACGGCAGCACCTGGCGCGCCCAGCGGGTCCACGGCGACCTGCACCTCGGGCAGGCGCTGCGCACCCCGGACGGCGAGTGGTCGGTGATCGACTTCGAGGGGGAGCCCTCGAAGCCGCTCGCCGAGCGCCGCCGCCCGCAGCCGCCGGTGCGGGACGTCGCCGGGATACTCCGCTCCTTCGACTACGCGGCCCACTCGCACCACCCGTGGCACCCGGAGTGGGCGGAACGCTGCCGCGACGCGTACTGCTCCGGCTACGCCGAGGCGTCCGGCCGCGACCCGCGCGCGGAGCAGGCGCTGCTGCGCGCGTACGAGACGGACAAGGCGGTGTACGAGGTCGTCTACGAGGCTCGGCACCGCCCCGACTGGCTGCGCGTGCCGATGGCCGCCGTCCGCCGCCTGGCCTCGTCCCCGGGCGCGGGCCCCCTCCCGCCGGGCTCCGGGCGGGCGCTCTCCGGGCGCCCGCGGTTCTCCCCCGACCGGCTGACCTGACCCGCCCCCGCCCGTCCCCCCACCCCATCCCGCCTCACTCACCTCGCCGAGGAGGACCTCTCCCGTGACCCCCCGTCGTCCGACCCGCAAACCGCCCACGACGAGCACCGCGCAGCCGGTCGTCACCACCCTGGGGGCGTCCGCGCCGCAGACACCGGCCCCGGACGCCCCCGCGCCGGCCGCGCCCGGCACCCCGGACGCCCCGGGGGCGCCCGCCGCGGCCGGCAGGCCGCCCCGCCCCCGGGACGGGGCCGACGGGGTGCCGGCGTCCCCCCTGGAAGGCGCCGACCGGGCGCGCCTCCTCGCCGGCGAGCACCACGACCCGCACGGGCTGCTGGGCGCCCACCCGGTGCCGGACGGGGTGGTGTTCCGGGCGCTGCGCCCGCACGCCCGGGCGGTCGCCGTCGTCCTCCCCGACGGGGAGCGGCACCCGCTGCACGACGACGGCGACGGCCTGTTCTCCCGCGTCCTGCCGCTGCCGGAGGTCCCGGCCGACCACCGGCTGCTCGTCTCGTACGACACGGCCGAGCTGGAGGTCCACGACCCGTACCGGTTCCTGCCCGCGCTGGGCGAGCTGGACCTGCACCTGATCCGGGAGGGCCGCCACGAGGAGCTGTGGACGGCGCTCGGCGCGCACGTGATGACCCACCAGGGCGTGGCGGGGACGCGCTTCACCGTGTGGGCGCCGAACGCGCGCGGGGTGCGGGTCGCCGGGGACTGGACGTTCTGGGACGGCACGGGCCTGCCGATGCGGTCGCTGGGCGCCAGCGGGGTGTGGGAGCTGTTCGTGCCCGGCGTCGGCGAGGGCACGCTGTACAAGTTCGAGGTGGTCGGCCCGGACGGGCGCCACTCGCTGCGCGCGGACCCGATGGCGCGCCGCACCCAGTGCCCGCCGGAGACGGCCTCCGTCGTCACCGCCTCGCACCACGAGTGGCGGGACGCCGCGTGGATGGCCCGCCGCGGCGAGCGCCCGGTGCACGCGTCGCCGTTCTCCGTGTACGAGGTGCACCTGCCGTCGTGGCGGCCGGGGCTGTCGTACCGGGAGCTGGCCGAGGTGCTCCCGGCGTACGTGAAGGACCTCGGGTTCACGCACGTGGAACTGATGCCGGTCGCCGAGCACCCGTACAGCCCGTCCTGGGGCTACCAGGTCACCTCGTACTACGCGCCGACGGCCCGGCTGGGCACGCCGGACGACTTCAAGCACCTCGTGGACCGGCTGCACCAGGAGGGGATCGGCGTCCTCGTCGACTGGGTGCCGGCGCACTTCCCGAAGGACGACTGGGCGCTGGCCCGCTTCGACGGGACGCCGCTGTACGAGCACCCGGACCCGCGCCGCGCCGAGCACCCCGACTGGGGGACGCTGGTGTTCGACTACGGGCGGACGGAGGTGCGGAACTTCCTCGTGGCGAACGCCGTGTACTGGTGCGAGGAGTTCCACATCGACGGCCTGCGCGTCGACGCCGTCGCCTCGATGCTGTACCTCGACTACTCCCGGGAGTACGGCGAGTGGGTGCCCAACGAGTACGGCGGCCGGGAGAACTTCGACGCCGTCCGCTTCCTCCAGGAGATGAACGCGACCGTCTACCGCCGCTGCCCCGGCGTGGTCACCGTCGCCGAGGAGTCCACGGCCTGGGAGGGCGTGACCCGCCCCACCGACCACGGCGGGCTCGGCTTCGGGCTGAAGTGGAACATGGGCTGGATGCACGACTCGCTGGTGTACGTCTCCAAGGAGCCGGTGCACCGCAAGTACCACCACAACGAGATGACGTTCTCGATGGTGTACGCGTACAGCGAGAACTACGTCCTGCCGATCTCGCACGACGAGGTGGTGCACGGCAAGCAGGCGCTCGTGTCGAAGATGCCGGGCGACTGGTGGCAGCGGCGCGCCAACCACCGCGCGTACCTGGGCTTCATGTGGGCCCACCCCGGCAAGCAACTGCTGTTCATGGGGCAGGAGTTCGCGCAGGGCGCGGAATGGTCGGAGGCGCACGGGCCGGAGTGGTGGCTGTTGGCCGACGACTACCATTCGGCGGGCGACCACCGGGGCGTGCAGGACCTCGTGCGCGACCTGAACGCCGTGTACGCGGCGACCCCCGCGCTGTGGGAGCGGGACACGGTCCCGGAGGGGTTCCAGTGGGCGCTGGGCGACGCCGCCGAGGATAACGTCCTCGCGTTCGTGCGGTACGACGCGCAGGGCGGCCCGCTGCTGGCGGTGAGCAACTTCTCGCCGGTCGTGCGCGACGGCTACCGGCTGTGGACGCCGGAGGCCGTGCCCGCCTGGGAGGAGGTCCTCAACACGGACGACGCGCGGTACGGCGGCGGCGGCGTGCGGAACGCCGGCCCGCTGAAGCGCGAGCCGGACGGCATCCGCATGACGCTGCCGCCGCTGGCGACGGTCTGGCTCAGGCCGGCCTGAGCCGGACGGTGCCCAGGCGCTGGGTCGCGCGGGTCAACGCCACGTACAGGTCGTTGACGCCGTGCGGCCCGGCGGCGCGGATCGCGTCCGGGTCGGCGACGACCACCGTGTCGAACTCCAGGCCCTTCGCCTGCCGCGGGTCGAGGAGGACGACGGGCCGGGTCAGGTCCGGGTGGGGGCCGTGCGCCGCGCCGGGGAGCGCGGCGGCGAGGGCGGGGTGGTGGGCGGCGGGCGCGATGACGGCGAGCCGCCCCTCCTCGCGGGCCTCGCGGGCGACCGCCTCCGCGACGGCGGCGGGCAGGTCGTCCACCACGACCTCCCAGGGCCGTGTGCCGGTGGAGCGCACCGAGCGGGGCGGCCGGAAGTCCGGCTCCTCGGCGCGCCGCTCCCGGGCGGCGACCTCCATGATCTCGGCGGGGGTGCGGTAGTTGACGCCGAGCGTGACGTGCTCGTAGCGGTCCCCCACGTACGGGGCGAGGATCTCCCGCCAGGAGCCGCAGCCCGCCGCGTCGCCGGTCTGGGCGGGGTCCCCGACCAGGGTCATGGAGCGGGTGGGGATGCGGCGCATCAGCAGTCGCCAGGCCATCGCGGACAGCTCCTGCGCCTCGTCCACGACGATGTGCCCGAACGCCCAGGTCCGGTCGGCGGCGGCGCGTTCGGCGGCGGTGCGGTGGTCGTCCTCCTCGTGGCGCTCCGCGAACCGCTCGGCGTCGATGACGTCGTGCGCGCCGAGCACCTCGGACTCCTCGTCCTCGAACTCGTAGGTCCGCGAGGCGTACGACACGTCGAGGACGCCCTGCGCGTAGGCGACGCGCCGGGCGCGCTCGCGGGCGGCGGCGGCGCGGGCGGCGGAGTCGTCCTCGCCGAGCAGTTCGGCCGCCTCGTCCAGGAGCGGCACGTCGGCGGGGGTCCAGGGGGCGCCGGGCTCGCGGCGCACGAACTCGGCCTCGCCGTCGGGGAGGTAGCCGTACGGGGCGTCGAGGAACCGCTCGACGAGCCGCTGCGGGGTGAGGACGGGCCACAGCCGGTCGATCGCGGCGTGCACCTCGTCGCTGGCGGCGATCTCCTTGCCCAGTTGGGCGATGTCGGAGGCGTCGAGGAGGTTGGGCCCGCCGTAGGGGTCGGCGCCCAGGCGGTCGGCGAGCCGGGCGGTGAGCGCGTCGACGATCCGGGTGGCGAAGCGGGGGCGGGCCAGGTTGTGCGGCAGGCCGGTGCCGCGGGCGTCCCAGCGGGCGTCCTCGGCCGTGTCGCGGTCGAGGAGGAGCGTGCCGTAGTCCTCGTGGTCGATCTCCAGGGGCTCCCGGGTGGGCGGCACGGTCTGCTGGTCGCGGACGAACCGGGCGAGGACGTCCGCCATGGCGGCGCGGCCCTTGATCTCGGCGGCCTCCGGGCTGTCGGCGCCGGTCGCGCGGACGCCGGGGAACAGCTCGCCGACGGTGGCGAGCAGCACGCCGGTCTCGCCGAGGCTGGGCAGCACGTCCCCGATGTACCGCAGGAACGCGGCGTTGGGCCCGACGACGAGCACGGCGCGGCGGGCCAGCAGCTCCCGCTGCGCGTACAGCAGGTAGGCGGCGCGGTGCAGGGCGACGGCGGTCTTGCCCGTGCCGGGCCCGCCCTCGACGACGAGGACGCCCTCGTGCGGGGCGCGGATCACGCGGTCCTGCTCGGCCTGGACGGTCCGCACGATGTCGGTCATCCGGCCGGTGCGGGCGGCGTCGAGCGCGGCGAGCAGCACGGCGTCGGCGTCGCGGCCCTCGTGCCCGCTGCGCGCGGTGTCGCGCAGGTCGAGGATCTCGTCGTGCAGGGCGGTGACCTCGCGGCCCCGGGTGGTGAGGTGGCGGCGCCGGCTGAGGCCCATGGGGGTGTGGCCGGTCGCGAGGTAGAAGGGGCGGGCGACCTCGGCGCGCCAGTCGATGACGAGGGGGGTGCGCTCGGCGTCGTCCTCCCGGATGCCGATCCGCCCGATGTGGTGGTCGCGCCCGTCGCGGAACACCAGCCGCCCGAAGCACAGCCCCTGGTCGCCCGCGTCGTACGCGGCGAGCAGCCCGGACTGCTCGGCGACGGCCACGTCGCGCTCCACCCGCGCCTGCCGGCTGCCCGCGTCGCTCCTGAGCGCGTCGCGCACGGCCGCCTCGGCCCGCTCCCGCAGGGCGTCGAGCCGGGCGTAGAGCCCGCTGACGAACCGCTGCTCGTCCCGCAGCGCCTCGGTCTCCCCGATTGACAATTCCACTCCCGACGCGATATGTTGTGCCAGTCGATTCTGCGCGGGGTTTTGCTGTGCCCGCACGCGGAATCGTCCACTATACGCGTCGCCCGCCCCCGCCGGTCAATCCGGAGGGGGTTTCTTCGTTGTCCGGCCGTGCGCCGGGCCGCGGGCCGCCGGGGTCGGGGTCAGGGCCGTGGGTCGCGCCGGGGCGGGGCGGGGCGGGGTCGGGGCCGGGCCGCCGGTCAGGGAGCGGTGAGCGCCAGGGCCTCCACGAGGCGGCGCTCGGGGAGCGCGCCCGTCACGGACCTCACCGGCTCGCCGCCCTCGAACAGCAGCAGCGTCGGCGTCGACAGCACCGCGTAGCGGGCCACCGCCTCCGGGTTCGCGTCGACGTCGAGGGCGACGACGTCCAGGCGGTCGGCGTACTTCTCGGCCACCCGGTCCAGGACCGGGGCGAGCTGGCGGCAGGGACCGCACCACTTCGCGGTGAACTCGACCAGGACCGGGCGGTCCGCGGACAGGACCTCGGTGGCGAAGTCGGCGTCGGTGACGGTCCTCACGGTGGTGGCCCTCACGGTGGTGGTCCTCATGGGGTGGTCCCTCCGAATTGGCAGCGGGGTTCGGGTGCTTCGTACCGGGCCGCCTCGGCGGCGGCCAGGTGTGCGGCGACCTGCGCGCGGACGGAGCCGAGCTGGCCGATCAGCGCGTCCAGTTCGGTCAGCTTCCGCCGGTACACGGCGAGCGAGGCCGGGCAGGCGTCGCCCGCCGGGTGCCCGGCGCGCAGGCACTCGACGAACGGCCGGGTCTCCTCCAGGCCGAAGCCGAAGTCCTGGAGGACGCGGATCTGCCGCAGCAGCCGCAGGTCGTCCTCGCCGTAGGTCCGGTACCCGTTGTCGCCGCGGCGCGCCGGGAGCAGCCCGCGCGCCTCGTAGTAGCGCAGGGTGCGGGTGGTGACCCCGGCGCGCCGGGCCAGTTCGCCGATTCGCATGCCCCGAACGTACGGCTTGACGTCGGCGTCAAGGCAAGCGCCGCCGCGCCGTCACCCCTGGGGCGTGAGGCCCGCCAGCGCCTCGGGCGCCGCGCGCCCCGTCCGCTCGCGCTGCGGGAAGTCGCCCACCTTCACCCGTGCGACCTCCTTCGCCGTCGCGTAGTCGACGACCGACACCTCGTCCCGGTGGGAGAGCGTCACCCAGCACGTCCCGCCGTCCGCGCCCGTCACGGACCAGTACGGGAGGGAGCCCTGCGGGTAGTGGACGAAGCCGTCCGTGGTGAGGGCGGGGCGGGAGACGACGGCCGTGTAGTCGTCGATGGTCCCGGCCACGCACAGCTTGTCCCGCGCCGCGTTCATGGCCATGCCGTGGTGGGCGGAGTTCTGCGGGTAGTCGTCCGGTTCGAGCGCCGCGCCCGCCTCGCTGAAGGGCATCTCCACGGTGCGGACCGTGCGCCCGGCCTGAAGGTCGTACTCGACGAAGCCGTTCAGGTACGACAGTTGGGCGTACATCGTCCTGCCGTCCGGGGTGACGACGGCGGGGCGGATCCCCTTGTCGAAGGCGTACGTGCGGACCACCTTCAGCGTCGCCGCGTCGACGACGGTCACCTGCTTGCTGCCCTTGAGGAAGTCGAGGGCCTTCGGCAGGGACGTCACCCCGATGGACATGTTGTAGATGAGGGAGCCGTCCGCGGAGTAGATGTTCTCGTGCGGGTACGTGCCCGTGGGGAACTCGCCGGTGACGCGGCCGGTCGCCGTGTCGAGGACCTGCGCCTTGGCCGCGGTGATCGCGGACACGACGAACGACCGGCCGTCCGCGGAGAGCGCCGCGTGGTCGGCCTTGAACCCGTCGAGGTGCGTCCGCCACAGCCGGCGGCCCGTCGCCACGTCGAACGCGGTGGCGTCGCCGAGGTTGCCGCGCGAGACGTACAGGGTGCGGCCGTCCGGCGACAGGTGGGCGTCGTCCACGAACTTGTCGCCGCCCGCCTGCTGCTTGACCACCTCGTACGCGGCGCGGCGGACCAGGTCCATGCCGCCGAGGACCTCCTCCAGGTCCGGGACGACGTCGAGGGTGCCGAGGTTCCGGTACGTGTGGGCGTCGAGGAAGCTCACCGTGCCGTCCGCGCTGTTGCCGACCAGGACCACGTCCCGGAGCGGTCCGGCGGCGGGCGCCGCGGGGCCCTTCGGCCCGGCGGCAGCGGCCGGGAGGCCGGCGGCGAGCGACAGGGCGAGGGCGAGCGCGGCGGTCGTACGGGCCAGACGTGACATGGGGGACCATCCCTTCGCACCGGTGCGGGTGGCGGTCGTCGTCGGGTCGAGGACGTGTGCATGTCATGCTCGGAACGTCATGTTACCGGCGGTACGCCCTTCGGGACCCCCGCGGAACGGCGCGGGAACCGGCCCTGTTCCGGCTCCCGCGCCCGCGCCCGCCACCGGCGGGGTCAGGCCCCGGCGGGCCTCCCCGGACCGGCGGACCGCTCCGGCGCGCCCGGGGCGGCGCCGGCCGGGGCGTCGGTCGCGGCACCGTCGGCGGGGGTGTCCGCGCCGTGCCCGTCGTCCAGCAGCGTCGTCTCGTCGAACGGCATCCGGCCGGCGAGCACCTCCGCCACCCGGTCCTTGTCGATCTCCTTCGTCCACGTGCCGATCAGCACGGTCGCGACGGCGTTGCCCGCGAAGTTGGTCAGGGCGCGCGCCTCGCTCATGAACCGGTCGATGCCCACGATCAGGCCGACGCCGTCGACGAGCCCCGGCTTGTGCGACTGCAGGCCGCCCGCGAGCGTCGCGAGCCCGGCGCCGGTGACGCCCGCCGCGCCCTTCGACGCGATGACCATGAAGACGAGGAGCGAGATCTGCTCGCCGACCGCCAGCGGCTGCCCCATCGCCTCGGCGACGAACAGCGCGGCCATCGTCAGGTAGATCGCGGTGCCGTCCAGGTTGAAGGAGTAGCCGGTCGGCACGGTGATGCCGACGACGGGCTTGCTCACGCCCAGGTGCTCCATCTTGGCGATCAGCCGCGGCAGCGCCGACTCGGACGACGAGGTGGACAGGATCAGCAGGAACTCCCGTGCCAGGTACTTGAACAGCGCCACGACGCTGACCCCGGCGACCAGCCGCAGCAGCGTGCCGAGCACGGCGAAGACGAAGACGACGCAGGTGGCGTAGAAGCCGAGCATGATGACGGCGAGCGACTTCAGCGCGTCCACGCCCGTCGAGCCGACCACCGCGGCGATCGCGCCGAACGCGCCGACCGGCGCCGCCCACATGATCATCGCCAGGATGCGGAAGACGAGCCGCTGGACGTGGCCGATGCCGCGCAGCACCGGCTCGCCCGCCCTGCCCATCGCCTGCAGCGCGAAGCCCGCGAGCAGCGCGACGAGCAGCGTCTGGAGGACCTCGCCCTCGGTGAACGCCGACACCAGGGTCTGGGGGATGATCCCCAGGAGGAAGTCGACGGTGCCCTCGCTCGCCCCCTCGGCCTGCTGCTCACCGGCGGCCCGGGTCTCGTCGGTGAGGTGCAGCCCGGCGCCGGGCTCCAGCAGGTTGCCGACGACGAGGCCGATGGCCAGCGCGACGGTCGACATGACCATGAAGTAGCCGAGGGCCAGACCGCCGACGGCACCCACCTTCGCGGCCTTGCGCACGGAACCCACGCCCAGCACGATCGTGCAGAAGATCACCGGCGAGATCATCATCTTGATGAGGTTCACGAAACCGGTGCCGAGCGGCTTGAGCTCCTGCGCGACCCCCGGCGCGGCGAAGCCCACGGCGACGCCGAGCACGACCGCCGCGATGACGGCCAGGTAGAGATAGTGGGTCCGTTCCCGTCGTGCGGCCACGGGGTCCTCCCTCGAAGAGTTCGCTCCACGTCCCGGTGGATCCCCGCGACTATCCACCACGCCTGTGACCCCGGTCACCGTTGCGTTCGTTTCGTTCACGCGTTTTCGGACAGGCAGACTTGCGGCATGCGCCTGACCCGTCCCCGCAGCCTCGCCGGCCAGTTGTTCGCGATGCAGGCCGTGCTGATGGCGGCCGTCGTGGCCGGGTGCGCGGTCTTCGCGTACGCCACCGACCGCGCCCAGGCGGAGGAGACCGCGCGCCGGCAGGTGACCGCCACCGCGAAGGCGGTGGCCAGGGCGCCGTCGGTGGTCACCGCCGCCCGCTCGGACAATCCGACGGCCGTCCTCCAGCCCTACGCGGACGCCCTCACCGGCGTGCACGGGGTGACCTTCGTGGTCGTCATGGCGCCGGACGGGACGCGCTGGACCCACCCGGATCCGGACCGGATAGGGGGGACGTATCTCGGCCACATCGACGCGGCGCGGCGCGGCGCGACGCTGACGGAGACGTACGAGGGGACGCTCGGGCGCTCCGTGCGGACGGTCACGCCCGTGTGGGACCGGGACCGCGTCGTCGCCCTGGTCAGCGCGGGCATCGCCGTCGACCGGATCACCGAGCAATTGCGGCACCAGGTGGCCGCGCTGCTCGGCTTCGCGGGCGGGGCGCTGGCGCTGGGCGCGGTCGGCACGTACGTGGTCAACGCCCGCCTGCGGCGGCACACCCACGGCATGAACGCCACCGAGCTGAGCCGGATGCACGACTACCACCAGGCCGCCCTCCACGCGGTGCGCGAGGGGCTGCTGATGCTGGACGGGCAGCGCCGGATCGCGCTGGTCAACGACGGGGCGCGGGAGCTGCTGGGCCTGCGGGAGGACGCCGTCGGCACCCCGGTCGCCGCGCTGGGGCTGCCCCCGTCGCTGACGGGCGCGCTGCTGGCGGCCGAGCCGCGCGAGGACGAGCCGCACCTGACGGCGGACCGGGTGCTGGTCGTGTCCACCCGGCCGGTGGTCGGCGGGGAGCGGCGCGGCACGGTCGTGACCCTGCGGGACCGCACCGAGCTCCAGGCGCTCTCCGGGGAGCTGGACTCGGAGCGCGGCTTCACCCGGGCGCTGCGCGCGCAGGCGCACGAGGCGGCGAACCGGCTGCACACGGTCGTGTCGCTGATCGAGCTGGGCCGCGTGGAGGAGGCGGTCGACTTCGCCACGGCGGAGCTGGAGCTGGCGCAGGCGCTGACGGACCGGGTGGTCGACGCGGTCGGCGAGCCGGTGCTGGCCGCGCTGCTGCTGGGCAAGTCGGCGCAGGCCGGCGAGCAGGGCGTGGAGCTGGTCCTGACGGACGACAGCCGCGTCGACGACGGCGTCCTGCCGCCGGGCCTCGCGGCACGGGACCTCGTCACGATCCTCGGCAACCTGATCGACAACGCCGTCGAGGCGGCGCAGGGCTCGGCGGGCTCCCGCGTCACGGTGGCGCTCGGCGCGGCCGACGGCGAACTGCTGCTGCGCGTCGCGGACACGGGCCCGGGCGTGCCGCCCGGTGACGCGGAGGCGGTCTTCGCCCCCGGCTGGTCCACCCGCGGCCCGGGCCGCGGCATCGGCCTCCCCCTGGTGCGCCAGGCCGCCCACCGCGCGGGCGGGCGTGTGGAGGTGGGCGGGGCCCCGGAGGGCGGCGCGGAGTTCACGGTGCGGCTGCCGCTGGGCGGCGCGCGGGCACCGTCACCACCGGGCCCGGCGGACGGCAGGGGCACGGCGGCGGGCGCGGGGACGGCGGACCGCACGGACCGCACGGACAGGACGACGGGCACGGCGGACGGCAGGGGCGCGGCGGGCGACGTGGATACGACGGTGACGGACGCGGGCACGGCGGCGGGCACGGACACGGCGGACGACGCGGGCGCGGCGGTGGGCACGGACACGGCGGCGGCGGGCGCGGCGGACGGTACGGGGACGGCGGGCGAGGGCGCCGGGGCCGAGGTGCGGAGGTGAGCGCGGACGGGATCAGGGTGCTGGTCGTCGAGGACGACCCCGTCGCCGCCGACGCGCACGCCCTGTACGCCGGGCGGGTGCCCGGCTTCGGCGTCGTCGGCGTCGCCCACTCGCGCGCCGCCGCCGTACGGCTGCTGGAGCGCACGCCCGTCGACCTGATCCTCCTCGACCTGTACCTGCCGGACGGCCACGGCCTGCGGCTCCTGCGCTCCCTGCGGGCCGCGGGCCACTCCGCCGACGTCATCGCCGTGACCTCCGCGCGGGACCTGGCGGTCGTGCGCGAGGGCGTGTCGCTCGGCGTCGTGCAGTACGTGTTGAAGCCCTTCACGTTCGCCACCCTGCGGGACCGGCTCGCGCGGTACGCCGAGTTCCGCGCGGCCGTGGGCGAGGCGTCCGGGCAGGACGAGGTCGACCGGGCGCTCGCCGCGCTCCGCACGCCGCAGCCCGCCGCGCCGCCCAAGGGGCTGAGCGCGCCGACCCTCGCCGCCGTGACCGGCGTCCTGCGCGCGGCGGACGGCGGGCTGACCGCGGCCGAGGCCGGCGCCGCCGTGGGCATCTCGCGGATCACCGCGCGCCGGTACCTGGAGCACCTGGTGGCCGCCGGGCGGGCGGAGCGCAGCCCGCAGTACGGGCAGATCGGGCGGCCGGAGCTCCAGTACCGCTGGCTGCCGGGGACGGGGGGCCGCTGAACGCGGGCGGCCCCGCCGAGGGGCATACCTCCCATTACCGATGAGTAGGACCCTTCTGGACCTTCCTCCAACATCGGCCGTTGTTCGAACGAACCGTAGCCAGGGGCGACGGCCCGCACCTAGCTTGTGCGCGTGCACCCGCCTCCCCCCGCCCCCGCGCCCCCCTTCGACGCCCCGGCCGCGCGCCGCCTCCGCGAGGGCCTGGGCATGACGCCCGGCCACGTCGCGTACGGCCTGCGCGCGCAGTACGGACTGGACGTCCCTCCCGAGACCGTCACCGCCTGGGAGCGCGGCGTCGGCCGCCCCGACGCCCGCGAGCTCACCGCGCTCGCCGGAGTGCTGTGGTGCTCGCCCGGTGACCTGCTCGCCGCCGCGACGACCCTGCGGGAGCACCGCGTGGCGCGGGGCATGGAGCCCGAGGACCTGGCCCGGTGGATCGGGCTGGACCCCAAGGCGTACCTGCGGATGGAGGACTCCGGCCGCTGGCGCGGCAACGAGCGGCAGACCGCCGCGCTCGCGCGGGTCCTCGGCCTGGGCCCGCGCGAACTGCTGGACGCCACCGGGCGGGACGCCGAGCTGGCGGAGGTCCTGCGGAACGCGGTGGTCGCCACGCGCTGGCAGGCGTACGTCCGCCCGGCCGCGAAGCTGCTGCCGATGCACCGCGACCACCTGGAGGACGTGCTCCAGCGGCTGCACGCCGGCTACCGGGCGCGGACGGCCGCCACGTACGGCCGGGACGACCCGGGCGACGGCGGCGGGGAGGCGGGCCGCGCGTACCTGGAGCGGATCGTCGACCACTTCTGGGCGCTGGCGCGGCTGTAGGGCCCGTTTCCCGGGGCCACCGGCGGCCCGGGCGATCGTCGTCATGCCGGACGGCGGCCCGGGACCGTCCCCGGGGCCACCGGCGGCCCCGGGCGGGCCGCGCTCCCCCTCCGCCCCGCGCGCCGGGCCGGGGGACCGGCTCGGTGCGCGCGGCGCGGGGACCGTCGCGGTCCTAGCCTCCCGCCGGGCGGCGGTCGAAACCGAAGAGCTGGCCGGCGCCGTCCGGCGCGCACGGCTTCTGCACGACGGCCGTCCACTCCTCGCGGGACGCGCCGGGCACGGTGACGCACAGGCCGGACGCGGCGTTGCGGATGCGGTGGCCCCGCGCGGGGTCGCCGTCCAGGGGCTCGATCCGGAACGCCTCGCGCGGGCCGCGCTTGCCGCACTCCTGGTCCACGAGCGGCGCGCCGTCCTCCCGGGGGACGTCGGCGGGGACGCCGGAGCAGCCGGGACCGTAGTCGGGGTGGTCCGAGGCGATCCGCCACAGGCCGCCGTCCAGGCGGGCGAGGGAGTAGCGGGGGACGGCGGCGCCGGCGCAGTAGACCTGGTACACCTGCCCGTTCTGCTGCCCGCGCCGCTCGTTGAGGCACAGCCCGGAGTGGAGGGCGCGGATGTCGACGCCCCCCGCGGCGGGCGGGGCCGCGGCGGACGGCTCGTGGCGGTCCTCGTCGCCGTCGAGGTGCGAGACGACGGAGACCAGCGCCACGACGAGCGCGATCCCGCCCACGACCGGCACCAGGGCCCGCCCGGCCCACGACCGTAACCTCCGGGTCCGCTCCTCCCCCGTGCCCCGCCCGGTGCCGGGCCGCCCCTCCTCGGCGGCCCGGTCGGCACCGGCGTGCGCCGGCGCGCCGTCCGGCGGGCGGCCGTGGCCGGACGCGCCCGGCCCGGGGGCGCCGCCCGGGGGGCCCGCCGCCGCGGCGGGCGTGCCCGGGCCCGGGCCCACGCCAGGGGCGGGGCCGCTGCCCGGGACGCCGGGGCCCGCGCCCGGCCCGGGGTCGTGCGGGGCGCACGAGCAGGAGCCGGGGGCGCAGGCGCACGGGACCGGCACCGGGTGGGAGCCCCGGCGGGTGGCCAGGCGCTTGCGGGCGGACAGCCAGAGCTCCGTCTCCCGCGGCCCCGCCCCGCACGCGCGGACGAAGGCGGCGAGCAGTTCCTCCCGCGGCAGCGTCCCGCGCATCAGCATGTTCGCGACCGTCGACCGCGGCAGGCTGTCGCCGGCCGCCTCCGCACGGGCCGTCAGTTCCCGGTACGTCAGCCCGGACCAGTCCTTGAGCGCCTGCAACCGGGCGACGAACCCGGCGGGGTCATGGACGTCCCATGGCTCGGGAGCCCTCTCCCCGTCGGTCATCGGTGATCCCTTCCCTTGCCGCCCCGGACAGGGTTGGGACGTGTCCGGGACAAGCCCCAAGCCTTGTTGAAACGGCGATGGCCCTCAAGAGTGGGATTCGGCCACGGGGACCACGGAGGCCGCGGGGACCACGGGGACCGCGGGGCCACGGAAAAGCGGCCTTGATCGTCGCGGGGGGACGATCAAGGCCGCTCCGTGGCGGCGGGCCGGCGGGCCGGTCAGAAGACGGACTCCGCCTCCACCATCCGGCTCTCCGGCACCGTCTTCAGCCGGGTCGTCGCGTCCGCGAGCGGCGCCATCGTGATGGTCGTCCCCCGCAGCGCCGTCATCATGCCGAAGTCGCCCCGGTGCGCCGCCTCCACCGCGTGCCAGCCGAAGCGGGTCGCCAGCACCCGGTCGTACGCGGTCGGCGTGCCGCCCCGCTGGACGTGGCCGAGGATCACGGGGCGGGCCTCCTTGCCCAGGCGCCTCTCCAGTTCCTTGGCGAGCCGCGTGCCGATGCCCTGGAAGCGCTCGTGCCCGTACTGGTCGATCTCGCCCTTGCGGTACTCCATGGAACCCTCCGCCGGGTGCGCGCCCTCCGCGACGCAGATCACCGCGAACTTCTTGCCGCGCGCGAACCGCTCCTGGACCATCTTGACCAGGTCGTCCACCTGGAAGGGCCGCTCCGGCAGGCAGATGCCGTGGGCGCCGCCGGCCATGCCGGACTCCAGGGCGATCCACCCCGCGTGGCGCCCCATCACCTCGACGACCATCACGCGCTGGTGCGACTCGGCGGTGGTCTTCAGGCGGTCTATGGCCTCGGTGGCGACCATCACGGCCGTGTCGAAGCCGAAGGTGCGGTCCGTCGACGAGATGTCGTTGTCGATGGTCTTGGGGACGCCGACCACCGGCATGCCCGCGTCGGAGAGCATGCGGGCCGCCGTCAGCGTGCCCTCGCCGCCGATCGGGATGAGGACGTCGATGCCGTACCGGCGCTGCAGGTCGTCGCAGTTCTCGGCGGCCTCCCGCAACCGGGCCCGCTCCAGCCGGGCCGATCCGAGGATCGTGCCGCCGCGGGCGAGGATGCCGCTGACGGCGTTCAGGTCGAGGGGCCGGTAGTGGCCGTCGAGGAGGCCCTTGAACCCGTCCTCGAAGCCGATGACTTCGTCTCCGTGACCGGTGAGCGCGCGGTGCACGACCGAGCGGATCACGGCGTTCAGGCCGGGGCAGTCGCCGCCTGCGGTGAGAACTCCGATGCGCATCGTGCTGTGTCTCCTGCTCGGTAGAGGGGCCGTCGTGCCGTACGGGGCATCCGAATTGTCCCACGGGCCGTGTGTCCCCGGCCCCGCCGGGCACTCGAAGGAGGGACCCTCCGGGCCTGCCGGGCCCCACGCACCCGGCAAGCGCACTACCCACTCGCGGAGGTATTGTCAAGAGGGTATGGCCACCTCTCCTGAGGTGTTTTCGCCCATACGGAGATCTGGACGCACACTCGCTTGACGGACAGGAGACCACGGCGTGGCGCGCAGCGTGTACGTGACCGGGATCGAGCGCGGGGACGGCCGCCAGGTCGTGGAGCTGGGAGTGATGGAACTCCTCACCCGCCAGGTGGACCGGGTGGGGGTGTTCCGCCCGCTGGTCCACGACGGGCCGGACCGCCTCTTCGAGCTGCTGCGGGCCCGCTACCGGCTGTCGCAGGACCCGGCGACGGTGTACGGCATGGACTACCGGGAGGCGGCGGCGCTCCAGGCCGAGCAGGGCACCGACGCGCTCGCGTCCCGCCTGGTGGAGCGGTTCCACGCGGTGGCGCGCGACTACGAGGTCGTCCTCGTCCTCGGCACGGACTTCGCCGCGACGCAGCTCCCCGACGAGCTGGCGCTCAACGCGCGCCTGGCCAACGAGTTCGGCGCCTCCGTCATCCCGGTCGTCGGCGGCAAGAGCCGCCCGGCCGACGCGGTGCGGGCCGAGGCGCGCAACGCGTTCCGCGCGTACGACGGGCTCGGCTGCGACGTCCTGGCGATGGTCGTGAACCGGGTCGCCGCCGAGGACCGGGAGGCGATAGCCGAACGGCTCGCGGCCCGCCTGCCCGTCCCCTGCTACGTCCTGCCCGACCAGCCGGCGCTCTCCGCCCCGACGGTCGCGCAGATCACCCACGCGCTGGGCGCCCGCGTCGTGCTCGGCGACGACTCGGGGCTGGCGCGCGACGCCCTGGACTTCGTCTTCGGCGGCGCGATGCTGCCGAACTTCCTCAACGCCCTGACCCCCGGCTGCCTGGTCGTCACCCCCGGCGACCGCGCCGACCTGGTGGTGGGCGCGCTGGCCGCGCACTCGGCCGGCACGCCGCCGATCGCGGGCGTCCTGCTCACCCTGAACGAGCAGCCCAGCGAGGAGATCCTCACCCTGGCCGCCCGCCTCGCCCCCGGCACTCCGGTGATCGCGGTCAGCGGCAACAGCTTCCCCACCGCGCAGGAGCTGTTCTCGCTGGAGGGCAAGATGACCGCGGCCACCCCGCGCAAGGCGGAGACCGCGCTGGGCCTCTTCGAGCGGCACGTCGACACGGGCGACCTGCTGAAGCGGATCTCCGTGGCGCGCAGCGGACGCGTCACCCCGATGATGTTCGAGCACGAGCTGCTGGAGCAGGCCCGCACCGACCGGCGGCGGGTCGTCCTGCCGGAGGGCGTGGAGGAGCGGGTGCTGCGCGCCGCCGACGTGCTGATCCGCCGCGACGTGTGCGACCTGACGCTGCTCGGTGACCCGGACGCGATCCGCAAGAAGGCCGCCGACCTGAGCATCGACCTGTCCGGCGCACAGCTCATCGACCCGGCTGCCTCCGAGCTGCGGCAGCGCTTCGCGGAGCGGTACGCGGCGCTGCGCGCGCACAAGGGCGTCTCGGTGGAGCTGGCGTACGACGTGGTGTCGGACGTCAACTACTTCGGCACGCTGATGGTCGAGGAGGGCCTCGCGGACGGCATGGTGTCGGGGTCGGTGCACTCCACGGCGGCGACGATCCGCCCGGCGTTCGAGATCATCAAGACGAAGCCGGACGCGTCGATCGTGTCGTCGGTGTTCTTCATGTGCCTGGCGGACGAGGTGCTCGTGTACGGCGACTGCGCGGTCAACCCGGACCCGAACGCCGAGCAGCTCGCCGACATCGCCGTCCAGTCGGCGGCCACCGCCGCCCGGTTCGGCGTCGAGCCGCGGATCGCGATGCTGTCGTACTCGACCGGCACCTCGGGGACGGGCGCGGACGTGGACAAGGTGCGCGAGGCGACGAAGCTGGTCCGCGCGGCGCACCCGGAGCTGAGGATCGAGGGCCCGATCCAGTACGACGCCGCCGTGGAGCCGTCCGTCGCGGCGACGAAGCTGCCCGGTTCGGAGGTCGCGGGCCGGGCCACCGTGCTGATCTTCCCGGACCTGAACACGGGGAACAACACGTACAAGGCCGTGCAGCGCTCGGCGGGCGCCGTGGCCGTGGGCCCGGTGCTCCAGGGGCTGCGCAAGCCGGTGAACGACCTGTCGCGCGGCGCGCTCGTCAGCGACATCGTGAACACGGTGGCCATCACCGCCATCCAGGCGCAGGCCGCCCGGAGCGGCCCCGCGTGACACCGCGCCGCCGCTCCCCCTCGCGCCGCCCTTCCCGTCCCTCTCCCCCCTCTCGCCCTTCCCACCTCCTCCGCCCCACCGACAGAAAGCACCGCACCCGTGACCAGCGCGACTCGTGTCCTCGTCCTCAACTCCGGCTCCTCGTCGGTGAAGTACCAGTTGCTCGACATGCGGGACGGCTCCCGCCTCGCCGTCGGTCTCGTGGAGCGGATCGGTGAGGGCACCTCGCGCCTGGTGCACACGCCGGCGGGCGGCGAGCGGCGCGAGCGCTCCGCCCCGATGGCCGGCCACGAGGCGGCGCTGAGGGCGGTCGCGGCGGAGCTGGCCGCCGACGGCCTCGGCCTGGACTCCCCCGACCTGGCGGCGATCGGCCACCGCGTGGTCCACGGCGGCCTGCGGTTCACCGCGCCCACGGTGATCACGGACGAGGTGCTGGCGGAGGTGGAACGGCTGGTCCCGGTCGCCCCTCTGCACAACCCGGCGAACATCGTCGGCATCCGTACGGCGCGGGCGCTGCGCCCGGACCTGCCGCAGGTGGCGGTCTTCGACACGGCGTTCCACACGACGATGCCGGAGTACGCCGCCCGGTACGCGATCGACACGGAGACCGCCGACGCGCACCGCATCCGCCGCTACGGCTTCCACGGCACCTCCCACGCGTACGTCTCCCGCGAGACGGCCCGGCTGCTGGGCAAGGACCCCTCCGAGGCGAACGTGATCGTGCTGCACCTGGGCAACGGCGCGTCCGCCTCGGCGGTGGCGGGCGGCCGGTGCGTGGACACCTCGATGGGCCTGACGCCGCTGGAGGGCCTGGTGATGGGTACGCGCTCCGGCGACATCGACCCGGCGGTCACCTTCCACCTGCGGCGGGTGGCGGGGATGTCGGTCGACGAGGTCGACGAACTGCTGAACAAGAGGAGCGGCCTCGTGGGGCTGTGCGGGGACAACGACATGCGGGAGATCCGCCGCCGAATCGACGAGGGCGACGAGCGGGCCCGGCTCGCGTTCGACATTTACGTCCACCGCCTGAAGAAGTACATCGGGGCGTACTACGCGGTGCTCGGCCGGGTGGACGCGGTGGCGTTCACGGCGGGGGTCGGCGAGAACGCGGCCCCGGTGCGGGAGGCCGCCGTGGAGGGCCTGGAGCAACTGGGCCTGGCGGTGGACGCCGAGCTCAACGCCGTGCGGTCCGGGGAGCCCCGCCTGATCTCGCCCGCGGACGCGCGGGTGGCGGTCGCGGTGGTCCCGACCGACGAGGAACTGGAGATCGCCCAGCAGACTTACTCGCTGGTAAACAACTGAAATCGGGAAACAACAACTCACTTCGAAGAACTCGACTGAGCGGCAGTCCGCCCATTTGTACGTTCCGCCTACCGGAATATTCCGCACAGAAACAAACCGATAGGATCCGCCTTATGCGCCGTTCCAAAATCGTCTGCACACTGGGCCCCGCCGTCGACTCCTACGAGCAGCTGAAAGCGCTCATCGAGGCCGGCATGAACGTGGCCCGTTTCAACATGAGCCACGGCACCCACGCTGAGCACGAGGAGCGGTACCACCGCCTTCGCAAGGCGGCCGAGGACACGGGCCACGCCGTCGGCGTGCTCGCCGACCTCCAGGGCCCGAAGATCCGTCTGGAGACCTTCGCCGAGGGCCCGGTGGAGCTGGTCCGCGGAGACGAGTTCACGATCACCACCGAGGACGTCCCCGGCGACAAGTCCATCTGCGGCACCACGTACAAGGGCCTCCCCGGCGACGTCGCCAAGGGCGACCAGATCCTGATCAACGACGGCAACGTCGAGCTGAAGGTCCTGGAGGTCGACGGCTCCCGGGTGCGCTCGATCGTCATCGAGGGCGGTGTCGTCTCCGACCACAAGGGCATCAACCTGCCGGGTGCGGCGGTGAACGTGCCGGCGCTCTCCGAGAAGGACATCGAGGACCTGCGCTTCGCGCTGCGGATGGGCTGCGACATGGTCGCGCTGTCCTTCGTCCGGGACGCCAACGACGTCAAGGACGTCCACCGCGTGATGGACGAGGTGGGCCGCCGGGTCCCGGTCATCGCGAAGGTGGAGAAGCCCCAGGCCGTCGCCAACATGCAGGACGTCGTGATGGCGTTCGACGGCGTGATGGTGGCGCGCGGCGACCTGGCCGTCGAGTACCCGCTCGAAAAGGTCCCGATGGTGCAGAAGCGGCTCATCGAGCTGTGCCGCCGCAACGCCAAGCCGGTGATCGTCGCGACCCAGATGATGGAGTCGATGATCACCAACTCGCGGCCGACGCGCGCCGAGGCGTCCGACGTCGCGAACGCGATCCTGGACGGCGCCGACGCGGTCATGCTCTCCGCGGAGTCGTCCGTGGGCGCGTACCCGATCGAGACGGTCAAGACGATGTCGAAGATCGTCACGGCGGCGGAGGAGGAGCTGCTCTCCAAGGGCCTCCAGCCCCTCGTCCCCGGCAAGAAGCCGCGCACGCAGGGCGGTTCGGTGGCCCGCGCGGCCGCGGAGATCGCGGACTTCCTGCACGGCAAGGCGCTGATCGCCTTCACCAAGTCCGGCGACACGGCCCGCCGCCTGTCCCGCTACCGCGCGGCGCAGCCGATCCTGGCGTTCACGACGGACGTGGCGACCCGCAACCAGCTGGCGCTGAGCTGGGGCGTCGAGTCCTTCGTCGTCCCGCACGTCGACAACACCGACGCGATGGTCGACCTGGTCGACGCGGAGCTGCTGAAGCTCCAGCGCTACAACCCGGGCGACGTCATGGTCATCACCGCCGGCTCCCCGCCCGGCGTCCCCGGCACTACGAACATGGTCCGCGTCCACCACCTGGGCAGCGGCGAGAACGCCTGACGACGCCCCCGGAACGGCCGAGGGCGGCACCCGGTGGTCCGGGTGCCGCCCTCGTTCCTGCTCCGGGTCAGCCCTCGATGTGATTGTGCAGGCCCGGGACGGTCAGGGTGCCGCCGAACTGGGCCGCCTGGGTGACCTCCACATCGGTGAAGAAGGCGAAGGGGACGTCCAGCGGGGGCGGGGTCGCGGGGCTGAACGTGATCGGTACGAGGCCGAAGAGGTTGCCCTTCAGCTCCTCCGTGTACATCGTCACCGTGCCGCCGCGGATCGTGGACGTCGACCCCGGGCGGGAGGTGACGTGGCCCGTGCGGCCCTCGCTGTGGACGGTGAGCTGGTGCAGGTCCTTGATGTCCACCTCGGACGCGGTGAACTTCAGGGCCTTCTTGAGCGTGCCGCTGCCCGTCCGCACCTCGACGATGCCGTGGTACTTCAGCCCCCGCAGCGTGAGCTTGGTGCTCTCCAGCCGCCACGGGTCGTCCGCCACGTGCGGGATGCCGGGCTCCGGCTCGGCGTCCGCGAGGGCCTGCGGGTCCGGGGTCGGGCACGGGAAGCGGGGCTTGGCGTCGTCGGGGACGTCCTCGTCCTTCTTCGGGTCCAGGCCCTTGGCGTCCTCGGGCAGCTCCTCGACCTCGGCGCCCACCTGGTCGGCGGCGTCCTTGATGGCCTCCTTGGTCCGGTCCCGCGCCTCGTCGGCCGGCTCCTCCGGGGAGCCGGGCTTCCCGGCCGGCTTCCCGTCGCCCTCCTCCGCCGGCCCCTCCCCCGGCTTCTCCGCCGGCTTCTCCGCCGTCGGGGCCGTGGGCGTCGGCTCCGGCGCCGGCGGGGCGGACCCGGTCGGCTCCGGCCGGCCCGTCAGCCCGCCGACGAGGTCCTTGACGGCCTCCGTGACCCCCAGCGGGTCCAGGGGGTTGCGCGTCGCGCCGGGTGCGGGGGCCGGGGCCGCGGAGGGAGTCGGGGTCGCGGCCGGGGACGTGCCCTCCCGCGGTTCCTTCGCCGGGTCCGCCACCGGCCCGTCCGTCCCGGCCGTCCCGCCCGCCGGGGGGTCGGCCGTCGGCGTCGGCGTCGGCCCCTCCGTTCCGCCGCTCGGCGACGGGGTCGCGGAGGGCGACGCCGAGGGGGTCCGGCTCGGCTCCGGCTCCTTCGGCCCCTCCGGCTCCGCCGGCTCGTCCGACTGCGTCACGCACGGGCCCGGCGCGAAGGGGATGTCCTTCTCGTCCGCCAGGGCGGGCCGCGGCGTGAGGCTCATGCCCACGAGGACGGCCGTGGGCATCGCGGCCAGCGCCAGCGCCTTGCCGGCCGGTGCCTGAAGCCTGGTCAGCAGCGACTTGCGGGGGGCCGCGTGGCGCGGTCCCCTCCTGCCGCGCGCGGCCCCGTCGTCGACCGCCGCCGGCTGTGTCTCGTCACCCCGCACTGTTCCTCCCGCCGTTGGCGTCGACAGTCGTCTCGGTGTCGTACGTGGGCGCGGCGACCGGTTCCATCGGGTCGTCCGCGAGGGGTGCCGGCTCCGGCTCGGTCTCCGGCTGCCCGGGCGCCCACGAGACGGAGAGCGCTCCACCGATCAGGGCCAGGAGGAAGCCGATGAAGAAGCCGCCCATGTTGGCCACGGGGAGGGACACCAGGGCGAGCAGGATGGCCGCGATACCGGCGAAGATGCGTACGGCCTGCTGGAACCACATGGTCAGGCCCAGGGTGACCAGCAGGACGCCGATGATCAGCGACCCGGAGCCCGCGGTCGTCGCCATCGACAGGGTCATCTGCCCGAGCTGGAGGGTCGCGTACGGGAGGTAGGCGATCGGGATTCCGCCCAGCAGGGTGAACAGGCCCGCCCAGAACGGCCGGGTGCCCCGCCAGTCTCGGAACCGCCGCTTGAGGACGCGGATGTAGTGCTCGTTCTGCTCCGGCGACTCGGCGCTCATGGAAGCTCCCTGGAACTGGTGTTGCTGTGTGAGGAGGCGGACGGGCGGGCACGGTCGCCTCGCGGGTCCCGCGCCCGCCCGTACGGATCACCGGTCAGTAGCACTCGACCTTGGGACCGTCGCCCTTGTGCAGGCGCATGCTCAGGCCGCTCAGCTTGAACGTGCCGGCCGTGGTGGCCCACGCCTTCTGCTTCACGTCGGTGAGCGTCGCCGTCTCCGCCTGCTGGGCGAAGCCGTTCTGGTTGATGCCGTGGTCCTTGACCGCCGGGCCCTTGCCGCGCTTCCCGTCCTTGGTACCGTCGGTGTCCTTGGCCGCCACGCCGATGTCGATGTTCTTGAACTCGGCGTTGGCGTCGAGGTCGGTGACGTCGAGGTACAGGTTCGACGCGACGACCTTCTTGTCGTCGTCCGGCCCCGGACCGGCCGTCAGCTTCAGCGTGATCTTGCCGAACACCGGGACGTCCGGCGTGACCACCGACTGGCACATCTTCGTGATCTCGGCGTACTTGAACGTCGAGATCGCGACCGGGCGCGGAACGAGCTGATCGCCTTCCTTCACCTGGGCGTAGCCCATGTCGACGCCGCCGTACTGGGCGAAGCCCTCGCCGTACAGGTGGTCGGCCGTGACCTTGAACTCCTGGCCGGAGACGGCGAACGAGGCCGCGAGGGCCCCCTGGGCCAGGCCGACGCCTATCGCGGCCGTCGCGGCCACGCTGGGCACCATGACGACGGCGAACCGCTTCCATCTGGTCCCACCGCGAACCTGGGACTTCATAGATTCCTCCTTCTCGGACGTACATCTCCGGGCCGGACCCGTCAGGCCCGTCCTGGGATGGGAGAAGTGCTACGTCCTCGGGGAGGGGAACGCCCGCGGATCGGGCGCGAGCCGCGTCCGGATCACCGGCGATCACCCCCGAGCGACAACCACTGGCCGCTCGGCGCAGGCGTCCGCGCGGCCCGTTCGGACAGGCCCTGCCGGATGAGCAGGAACCCCCCTGTCCACGGCCGGCGCAGGAGCCCCGGCCCACCCGGTGGGGACCCGACCCCGCGGCGCGGCTGGTTGCCGGGCTGGTGCGGTGTCGGACCGAGCGTGGCCGATCGTGGTCCATTCGGGCCCAGGGCACAAGGGGGCTCGTTACCCGCTAGTAACGACTAGATAAACCGGACGCGACCGCGCGCCGTCGCGCGGGCACTCACGGTGCTACCGACCGGTCGGGCGAAAGGGGATTTCAGCGCTGATAGCCGGACATCAAGAGGGTGTTGACTTACTGGAAGTAACAGCGGTCGCGTTTACCAAGTTTTGGTAAAGCGCGACCGCGTGGAGCCCCGGGCGCGGCCCTGCCGCCCCAGCGGCGGAGCCGTCACCCGGGGAACGGATCAGAACAGCACGCGCGCCAGGTCGCCGCGGGCCTTGATCACCCGCGGGTCGTCCGGGCCGATGACCTCGAACAGTTCCAGCAGCCGCACCCGCGCCGCTTCCCGGTCGTCCCCGGCCGTACGGCGCACGGTGTCGACGAGCCGCCCGAAGGCGTCCTCCACATGGCCGCCCACCAGGTCGAGGTCGGCGGCGGCCAACTGCGCCGGCACGTCCGCCGGGTCGTCGGCGGCGTTCTTGCGGACCTGCTGCGGGTCCGCCCCCTGCACCCGGCCGAGGAGTTCGGCCTGGGCGAGGCCCAGCTTGGCCTCGCTGTTGCCCGGGTCGTCGACCAGCACGTTCTTGTACGCCTGGATCGCGCCCGGGATGTCGTTGGAGTCCAGCGCCCGGACCGCCGCCTCCAGCAGCGCGTCGTACGGGCCGGCCGGCACCGTCCTGGCCGCGGCGTCCGCGCCGGGGGCCTCCCCGTCCGCGTCCACGGTCAGCCCCGTCAGGCCGAAGCGCTGTTCGGCGACCTGGACGAGCTGGTCCAGCGTCTCGCGGATCTGCGGCTCCGGCGCCGCGCCCTGGAAGAGCGGCAGGGCCTGGCCGGCCACCACCGCGAACACCGCCGGGATGCCCTGGATCCCGAACTGCTGCATCAGCATCTGGTTGGCGTCGACGTCGATCTTCGCCAGGACGAACCGGCCGTTGTACTCGACGGCCAGCCGCTCCAGCAGGGGCCCGAGCTGCTTGCACGGCTGGCACCACTCGGCCCAGAAGTCGATGACGACCGGCACCTCGGCGGAGCGCTGGACGACGTCGCGCTCGAAACCGGCCTCGTCGACATCGATCACCAGCGCGGACGGGGGCACGGCGCCGGTGCCGCCCTGCCGGGCCGCTTGCGCGCGCGCCTGCTCCGCCTTCGCCTTGGCCTCTCCGGCCGCCTTCACCGCGGCGAGGTCGACGACGCCGCTCATGGACATGTTCCTAGGCTGCATGGGTACATCCTCCCCCTTCCGCGCGCGTAACCGGTACGTCAGGGCACCGGTCGTGGCGGCGCCGGGTCCCCACCCGGCACCTGTGGTCGTCGCTGCGGGCCGCGCCGGCCTTTCGCTACGCGTCGTAGCGTAACTGTGCCGCCGGGGGCGCGGACCGCGCGGGCGGGTGAACTGGCTCACACGCGCGGTACCGGGGCACCGCGCCTACCCACCGGTATGGTCGCCGTCATGTGCCGCCGCCACCCCCTTCCCCCCGGTGCCGCCGGACGGTCCGGGCGCCCCGGGCGTCCGCGCAGCGCCGCGGCGGACACCGCCATCCTGGAGGCCACCCGCGCCGCCCTGGTCGAGCTGGGCTGGTCCAAGCTGTCGATGGGCGACGTGGCCACCCGCGCCGGTGTCGCCAAGACCACCCTGTACCGGCGCTGGGCGGGCAAGAGCGAACTCGTCGTGGACGCCGTCGCGGTCCTCTTCGACGAACTGGAGCTGCCCGACCGCGGCAGCCTCGCCGCGGACGTCGAGGGGGTGGTGCGCCAGTTCGCCGCGCTACTCGAACGGCCCGAGGCCAAGACGGCGCTGATGGCCGTCGTCGCCGAGTCGACCCGCGACGAACCGCTGCGCGAGCGGATCCGCGCCTCCATCGTCGACCGGCAGAAGCGGCTGGTCGTGGAGGGCCGGGCCCGCGCCCAGGCCCGCGGCGAGCTGCCCGTGACGGCGGACGACCGCTCCGGCGCTGCGGGCGCGGCCGACGACCTGGTCTTCGACGTCATCGCGGGCACCGTGGTCCACCGGGCCCTGGTCAGCGGGCAGCCCGTCGACGGGGAGTGGATCCGGCGGTTCACGGCGCTGCTGCTCGGCGGCCTCGGCGCCGCCGCGCACGGCTGAGCGGACGGACCGGGGCCCGTACGGGCCCGGCGCGGGGATCAGAGCGGCCGGTACATGACGTGCAGTCCCGTGTAGCCGTGCGTCGGATGGCGAAAGGCGCCCGGGACGGTGCCGACGATCCGGAAGCCCAGGTCCTCGTAGAGCCGTACCGCGTGGGTGTTCGTCTGGACGACCGCGTTGAACTGCATGCCCCGGAAGCCGGCCTCCGCCGCCCACCGGAGGCTCTCCTCGACGAGCGCCCGGCCGACGCCGCGCCCGGTGTGCGCCGGGTCGACCATGTAGCTGGCGCCGGCGACGTGCGCGCCGTTGCCCGCCTGGTTGCGGTTCATCTTGGCGGTGCCGACGACCGTGCCGGTCGCGTCGACGGCGACGACCGTGCGGTCCGGGGGCTTCAGCAGCCACCAGCCGCGCGCCTCCTCGGCACCGAGGTCCTCGGGGTAGGTGAAGGTCTCGCCCGCGGCGACGATCTGGTGGAAGAAGGGCCAGATGGCCGGCCAGTCGCCGGCGGTGGCCTCTCGGATCTCGACGTGCACGCGGCCAGCATGCACGCCGGGATCCCCGAGGGGCGAGGGGTTTTCCGGGCGGCGGGGCCGCCCGGAACCCGGCCGGCTCAGAACCCGGCCGGCTCGGTGTACGTGCCCCACTCGTCGCGCAGGGCGTCGCAGATCTCCCCGAGCGTGGCCTCGGCCCGTACGGCGTCGAGCATCGGCCCGATCATGTTGGCGCCGTCGCGGGCGGCGGCCAGCATCGCGTCGAGCGCGGCGCGCACCCGCGCGTCGTCGCGGCGGGCCTTGCGGTCGGCGAGGATCCTCACCTGCTCGCGCTCCACCTCGTGGCTGACCCGGAGGATCTCCAGGTCGCCGGTGACGGAGCCGGTGTGGCAGTTGACGCCGACGACCTTCTTGTCGCCCTTCTCCAGGGACTGCTGGTAGCGGAAGGCGGACTCGGCGATCTCGCCGGTGAACCAGCCGTCCTCGATCCCGCGCAGGATGCCGGAGGTGATCGGCCCGATCGGGTGCCGCCCGTCCGGGTGGGCGCGCAGGCCGCGCTCCTTGATCTGGTCGAAGATCTTCTCGGCGTCGGCCTCGATCCGGTCGGTGAGCTGCTCCACGTACCAGGAGCCGCCCAGCGGGTCCGCGACGTTGGCGACGCCGGTCTCCTCCATCAGCACCTGCTGGGTGCGCAGGGCGATCTCGGCGGCCTGCTCGGAGGGGAGGGCGAGGGTCTCGTCGAGGGCGTTCGTGTGCAGCGAGTTGGTGCCGCCGAGCACCGCGGCGAGCGCCTCGACGGCGGTGCGCACGACGTTGTTGTACGGCTGCTGCGCGGTGAGGGAGACACCGGCGGTCTGGGTGTGGAAGCGGAGCCACTGCGCCTTGTCGGTCCTGGCGCCGTAGACCTCCTTCATCCAGCGGGCCCAGATGCGGCGGGCGGCGCGGAACTTGGCGATCTCCTCGAAGAAGTCGACGTGCGCGTCGAAGAAGAAGGAGAGGCCGGGGGCGAAGACGTCGACGTCCAGGCCGCGGGAGAGGCCGAGCTCGACGTAGCCGAAGCCGTCCGCGAGGGTGTACGCGAGCTCCTGCGCGGCCGTCGAGCCGGCCTCGCGGATGTGGTAGCCGGAGACGGAGAGCGGCTTGTACGCGGGGATGTGCCGGGCGCAGTGCTCCATCAGGTCGCCGATGAGCCGAAGGTGGGGCTCGGGCTCGAACAGCCACTCCTTCTGGGCGATGTACTCCTTGAAGATGTCCGTCTGGAGCGTGCCGTTGAGGACGGACGGGTCGACGCCCTGGCGCTCGGCGGCGACGAGGTACATGCAGAAGACGGGGACGGCGGGGCCGCTGATGGTCATCGAGGTGGTGACGTCGCCGAGCGGGATGTCCTTGAAGAGGACCTCCATGTCGACGGCGGAGTCGATCGCGACGCCGCAGTGGCCGACCTCGCCCAGGGAGCGGGGGTCGTCGGAGTCGCGGCCCATGAGCGTCGGCATGTCGAAGGCGACGGAGAGGCCGCCGCCGCCCGCGGCCAGGATCATCTTGTACCGCTCGTTCGTCTGCTCGGCGTTGCCGAAGCCGGCGAACTGGCGGATGGTCCAGGTCCGGCCGCGGTAGCCGGTCGGGTACAGGCCGCGGGTGAAGGGGTACTCACCGGGCCAGCCGATCCGCTCGAAGCCGTCGTACGTGTCGCCGGGCCGCGGCCCGTACACGGGCTCCACGGGGTCGCCGGAGAGCGTGGTGAAGTCGGCGTCGCGCTTCCTGGCGGCGTCGTAACGGGCCTGCCAGCGTCGGCGGCCTTCCTCGATGGCGTCAGCGTCCATACCTTCGAATTTACTAGGACGTCCTAGTAAATGTCGATGGCCCACCGCCGGGCGCGGCGCGCGCCCGGCGGCCGGGGCCGTGCGGTTACGCCTTGGCGGCGGCCGGCGCGGAGCCGGCGATCAGCGGCTGGACCTCGCGGGCGACCTTGCGCTCGACGAAGAAGGCGGCGGTCGGGATCGTGCCGGAGAGCAGGATCCACAGGAGCTTGCCGAACGGCCAGCGGGCCTTGGAGCCCAGGTCGAAGGCGAAGACCAGGTAGACGATGTACAACACACCGTGGGTCTGGGACACCATGAAGGTGAGGTCCTCGCCCACGCCGAAGCCGTACTTGGCGACCATGCACGCACAGAGCACGAGGAGCATGACGGCCGTGACGTAGGCCATCACCCGGTAGCGGGTCAGCACGCTGGATTTCATGGCATCGAGCGTAACCACCCGTTCCGGGCGATCTACGCGCGCCCCTACTTCTCCGCGAAGTCCCCCGCGGCCACCCGCAGCGGGCGGAGCATCGCGAAGATCTCCGCGCACTCCTCCGCGTCGTACGCCCCGAGGCCGAAGTCCATCGCCATCAGGTCCGCCGTGGCCGCCTCGACCACCTCGCGGCCCTTGTCGGTGATGGAGGCGAGCGTGCCCCGGCCGTCGTTGGGGTTGGGGCGCTTGTCGACGAGGCCGGAGCGGACCAGCCGGTCGACGGTGTTCGTCACGGACGTGGGGTGGACCATGAGCCGCTCGCCGATCTTCGACATGGGCAGCTCCCCCTCCTTGGAGAAGGTGAGCAGCACCAGCGCCTCGTACCGCGCGAACGTCAGCCCGTACGGCTTGACCACGGCGTCGACCTCGGCCAGCAGGATCTGGTGGGCGCGCATGATCGAGGTGATCGCGGCCATCGAGGGGACCGGGCCCCAGCGCTGCCGCCAGAGCTCGTCGGCGCGGGCGATGGGGTCGAAGGGGAGGCTGAGCGGCTTCGGCACGCCACGACCTTACCGAGTGGTCACATGCCGGTCAGCCCGGTCTCACGCTTTGGTCGCCAAACCGCCCCGGCGCCCCGGTCGCCCGGCCGGTGTCGCGCCGCCACGCAGAGTGACCGCTGTGTCACGATGGGCGGGTCTGCCCGCAGCGATCCGAGGGATGTTGATGTCCGGCAACCGACCGTCGTCCCGCGCTCTGCTCTCCCTGGCGCTCACCGCCGTCCTCCTCGCCTCCGGCTGCTCGTCCGGCCCGGGCCGCGGCACCGCCGGGGAGCCGCCCTCCCCCGCGTCGGCCGGGCGGGGCGAGGCCGCCGCGCCCTCCTCCGGCTCCCCGTTCTGGGTCGACCCGGACAGCGCGGCGGCACGGCAGGTGAAGGAGTACGAGGCGGCCGGCCGCACCGAGGAGGCGCGGCTCCTGCGGCGGATCTCCGAGCGCCCCGCCGCGGTCTGGCCGTCCGGCGACGACCCCGTGCGGGACGTGGCACGGGCGGTGCGCGGCGCCACCGGCGAGGGGCGGACGGCCGTCCTCGTCGCGTACAACATCCCGCACCGCGACTGCGGCCGGTACTCGGCGGGCGGGGCGGCGGACGGGGAGACGTACCGGCGGTGGCTCGACGCGTTCGCGGGCGCCCTCGGGGACGCCCCGGCCGTCGTCGTCCTGGAGCCGGACGCCGTGCCGCACCTGGTGGACGGCTGCGCGACCGGGACGAAGGCGCAGGAGCGCTACCGGCTGCTGGCGGAGGCGGTGGACCGGTTGAAGCGGCAGCCCCACACCAAGGTGTACCTGGACGCGGGCAACCCGGCGTGGATCGGCGACCCGGGCAAGCTGGTGGAGCCGCTGCGGCGGGCCGGGGTCGAGCGGGCGGACGGCTTCGCGCTGAACGTGGCGAACTTCGAGACGAACGAGGTGGTCGGGGCGTTCGGGACGGAGCTGTCGGCGCTGCTGGGCGGGGCCCACTTCACGGTGGACACGAGCCGCAACGGCGCGGGGCCGCTGCCCGGCGGCGGCGAGGAGGCGTGGTGCAACCCGCCGGGCCGGGCGCTGGGCACGCCGCCCACCCTGCGGACCGGCGACCGGCTGATCGACGCGTACCTGTGGGTGAAGCGGCCCGGCGAGTCGGACGGCACCTGCCGGGGCGGCCCGGCGGCGGGCACGTGGTGGCCGGAGTACGCCCTGGGCCTGGCGCGCCGGGCGGCGGCCTAGCCGCGCGCCCCCCGCGGCTCGACCTGGATCCACTTGGCGACGGACGGGCGGCCCTCGGCGTCGAGGGCGAACAGCATGTACCAGCCGGGCGGCACCAGGGTCGGGTCGAGCGGCGCCTCGACGGTGACGGAGTCCTCGGTGCGGGTGAGCCCCAGCTCGACGGACCGCTGCTCCACGTCGGTGGTGTGGGTGACGGCGCTGGGCCGCATCAGCCGGGCCTTGGTGATGCGGGGGGCGTCCTCGGTGCGGAAGGTGGCGCGGCCGTTCCGGTCGAACGCGCGCGGCCCGTCGCCGAGGACCGGGCGGCGGCGCCCGGCGTCGCCCTGGAGGTAGGGCGGGGTGAAGACCTCGACGCGCTGCTCGAACGTGCCGAGCTTGGTGTTGTCCTTGTCGCCGAAGAGGGGGTCGGAGCCGAAGGTCGCCACGCGGCCGTCCGGCAGCAGCAGGGCCTCGGAGTGGTAGTTGCGGCCGACGGTCGGCTCGGCGGCCGGGCGGAAGCGGTGGGAGCGGGGCTCGTAGAACTGTGCCTTGAGGATGTCGCTGGCGCCGCGGCCCCGGTAGTCGCGGGAGCCGCCGGTGGTGAAGACGGTGTCGTCGGGCAGCAGGACGCTGCTGAGGTAGCGGGTGCCCTGCGGGAGGGCGGGCCCGGCGCGGAAGACGGGGCTCTCCTCCTTGAGGTCGATGACGGCCGTGCGGGGCGTCGACAGGGCCGACTCGCCGACCCCGCCGCCGCCGAGGACCATCAGCTTCTGCTCCTGGGCCGGCGGGAGGAGGAGGGAGGCGGAGGTCTCCAACTGGTCGGGGTCGTCGATGCCGCGGATCTCCTGGAAGACGTTCTTCCGCAGGTCCCACAGGCCGGGGACGCGGCCCTTGTCGGCGGGGCCGTAGCCGGCGTTGGAGCCGGTGTAGAACAGCTTGCCGCCCTGGGTGAGGAAGAGGGCCGGGTAGGTGGGGAAGTAGCGGGAGGGGCCCGGGGTCCACTTCTTCGTCCTCGGGTCGTAGACCTCGTTGTCGCCGGGGACGACGTCGCCCACGTCGTTGAGGCCGGAGACGGCGAGGACCCTGCCGTCCTGGAGGGTGACGAGGGTGGGGTACCAGCGGGCCTCCTTCATCGGGGCGACGGGCACGTACCGCTCGGCTACGGGATCGAACTCGTAGGCGGACTTGATGCCCTGGAAGTCCTGCTTCGCGGTGGTGAGCTTCTGGGCGATGCCGTAGACGTTCCGGGCGTCCTCGCCCTTGAGGCCGAGGATCCGGTACTGGGCGGCCTGGGTGGTGAGCCCCTTGGGTCCCTCCTCGCGGGCCTCGACGAAGACCCGGGCCTCGGCGGCGGTGACCTTGGTCTCCCAGGGCTTCATCCGGCCGGTCTTGAAGTACGTGACCTTGAACTCGCGCTTGGCCCTGGGGACGGTGACGGCCTGCGTGGAGACGTACTCGACGCCGCTCGGGGAGCGGAAGACGGTGCCCTTCTTGAGGGTGACCGCCTTGTCGGGGCTCTCGTTCTTGACGCGCATGGCGCCGCCGGCGCGCTTCACCTCGCCGTCGAGGACCTCGTAGCGGGCCGTGCCGCCGGCGACGAGGAGGCGGCCGTCGGGGAGCTGGCTGTGGCCGGCGCAGAAGAAGTCCTCGGGGGTGTCGACGGCCTGGAAGGTGTGGGCGGCGGGGTCCCACAGGATGGTCTTGAAGGTGCCGGCGTCGAAGTTCTTCTGGTTGTTGCCGGACCCGGCGACGAGGAGGACCTTGCCGGTGCGCAGCAGGGCGGCGTGGATGGCGTTGAGGCGGTGCTCGCCGGGGACGCGGACCTCCTCCCAGGAGCCGTACTTCGCCTTGTAGCCGGGCTGGGAGATCTTGTAGGCGTGGTACTTCTCCTCGGCGAAGGAGAGCGCGGCCGGGGCGTTGAGGCCGGCGAGGACGACGACGGCACCGCCGCCGAGCAGGGTCTTCTTAAACTTCCTGGAGGGCCGGTAGGCCATGGTTCAGTTCCCTCCCGGGGTGGGGGCGAGCGCGGCCTCGGCCTCCTCGCCGCGCCCGGCCCGCCGGACGGCGGCGGCACGGCGCTCGCGGAGGGCGGATCGGGCCCAGACCGCGACGGGGGCGAGGGCGACGGCCAGGGCGAGGACCGCCCAGGTGCGCATGGCCGCGTGGGTGTGGTCGAAGTGGACGGACGCGAGGAGCGCGGCGGCGAGGACCGCGGCCCAGCCCAGGTGGAGGCGGAAGGTGGACAGCCGGTCGGGGCTGGCCTCGCCGCCCTTGGGGGTGACGACGAACCGGCCGTCGGTGCGCAGGACGGCGGAGGCGAGGGAGTGGAGGTAGACGGGGGCGGAGAGGGCGGACATGGCCATGCCGGCGACGCCGCCGGAGCCCTCGGGTTCGTGGGGGGAGACGTTGTGGCGGCGGTTCCACAGGTAGAGGCCGATCTGGAGGGCGGCGGCGTCGCTGTAGAGCATCAGCCAGACGGAGGAGGAGACCTGGGTGCCGGAGGCGCCGAGCCAGAGGTAGAGGGTGCAGCTGAGGACGCCGAGGAACCAGTTGACGGCGGTCATCGGGTAGTAGACGAGCATCAGGGTGTAGTGGAGGAACCGTCCCGGCGGGACGCGGAAGAGCGCCTTCCCGTACTGCTTGAGGAGCGTCTCGTACGTGCCGCGGGACCAGCGGAGCTGCTGGGTGAAGAAGTCGGTCCAGGAGGCGGGGCCCTCGCCGACGGCGAGCACGTCGGGCGTGTACACGGACCGCCAGTACCGGCCGGTGCGGGGGTTGCGGCGGCGGTGCAGCTCGAAGCCGGTGGCCATGTCCTCCGTGACGGAGTCGTACAGGCCGCCGACCTGGAGGAGGGCGCTCATCCGCACGACGTTGTTGGTGCCGACGAACATGGGGGCGCGGTAGCGGTTGCCGGCGCGCTGGACGAGGGCGTGGAAGAGGAACTGCTGGGACTCGGCGGCCTTGGTGACGGCGGAGACGTAGTTGCCGTACACCTGCGGGCCGACGACGAAGGCGACGTCGGGGTCGCGGAAGTAGCCGAGCATCCGCTCCAGGAAGTTCGGCAGCGGGACGTGGTCGGTGTCGACGGACGCGAAGAAGTCGTACGCGTCGCCGTGGAGGGCGATCCACGCGTTGTAGTTGCCGTGCTTGGTCTTCGCCCGGTGGGGGCCCGAGGGGCGGTTCCACTCGGGGACGCCCCTGCGGGTGAAGTGCCGGACGCCGAGTTCGGCGCACAGGGCCCTGGCCTGCTCGTCGTCGCCCTCGTCGAGCAGCCACACGTCGAGGACGCCCTGGTGGCGGACGCGGACGGCGCCCTCCAGGGTGGCGCGGACCATGGAGAGCGGTTCCTTGCCGGGGACGTAGGTGGTCAGGAAGGCCACGCGGGTGCCCGGCTCGGGCGGGACGGGGACCGGGTCGCGGGCGACGAGGGTGGCGTGGGCGATCGAGACGACGTTGACCAGCATGAACAGGCAGATGAGCCCGATCGACACGAGCATCACCGCGTCGAACGCGACCAGCCACCGGTCGCCGCCCTCCCGGCGGGTCCAGTGGGTGGGCCAGACCAGGTAGGCGAGGAGGGCCGCGGAGAGCGCCGGGGCGAGGGTCATGAGCAGCACGGCCCGCACGCGGTGCGGCTCGCGGCCGAGCAGGCTGCGGTACTCGACGGTGTACGCCGCCGGGCCAGGGTCCGTCAGGGGGCCGGCGAGGCGGCTGTACGCGTCGTAGTCGTAACCGCCGCTGGTGGCCGTCCCGGTGCCGTCGCTGTCGCCGGTGTCGCAGCCCTCCGACCTCAGCACGGGTGCCTCCAGCCTGTCGAGCGGGATCGCTTACCCCAACGAAAGGGGACAGGCCGGCGCGTGTCGATCCGAAGGCCCCCGACCGGGCGTACGGCTCGGCGGGTCGGGGGCCTCGGGGGCGGACGGGCCGCCGGGGTCAGGCCAGGTGGCGTTCGACCGTGGCGACCTTGGCGGTGAGGCCGTCGGTCACGCCGGGGCGGATGTCGGCCTTCAGGACCAGGGAGACGCGCGGGGCGCGGGCCTCCACGGCCGCGACGGCGCGCCGGACGACGTCCATGACCTCGTCCCACTCCCCCTCGACGGAGGTGAACATCGCGTCGGTGCGGTTCGGCAGCCCCGACTCGCGGACGACGCGCACGGCCTCGGCGACGTACTCGCCGACCTCCTCGCCGACGCCCAGCGGCGTGACGGAGAACGCGACGATCACGCGTCCACCTTCCCCTCGCGCCGGGCGCGGGACGCGATCACGGCGGCGTCGGCGGCGCGCTTCAGCCTCCGGTCGGCGTAGAAGCCGCCGAAGGGGACGACGGAGAGGACGAAGTACAGCACGCCGGTCTTCACGTCCCACTTCGCGTTCTTCCAGGCGTCCAGCCAGAAGACCACGTACAGCAGGAAGAGGAAGCCGTGGACGGCGCCCATGAAGGGGACGGCGTTGAACTCCGTCGTGCGCTTGAGGACCGAGCAGACGAGCAGCACGAGGAAGGAGACCGCCTCGGGACCGGAGACGAGCCGGAGGCGGTGGAGGGCGGATGCGGTCTTGATGTCCACGGGAACAGGCACCTTCTGCATGAGGGTCGATCTTGTGAACGGATGCACAAGCGTCCGCTCATTCTGTCAGGTGGCCGCTGCGGGACGCGCCGTGGGTCCGGATCGTCCCGCCGGTGCTGTCCTCGTCGCGACCCGGCCGGTTACGGTCGGCGCGTGGCAACCTTCCGACTCCAAGGCAGCAAGGTCCTGGCCGTCGACCTGACCGGCGACGCGGTCAGGGCGAAGAACGGCTCGATGGTCGCGTACGAGGGCCAGATGGCCTTCAAGAAGACGAGCGGCGGCGGCGAGGGCCTCCGCGGCATGGTCACCCGGCGGCTCACCGGCGAGCAGATGGAGGTCATGGAGGTGAAGGGGCAGGGCACCTGCTACTTCGCGGACCGGGCCTCCGACGTCACCGTACTGGCGCTCCACGGCGACAGGCTGTGGGTCGAGGCGAGCAACCTGCTCTGCGCCGACGGCGGGCTGCGCACCGGGACGACGTTCACCGGGCTGCGCGGCGGCGCCACCGGCACCGGCCTGTTCACCACGACGGTCGAGGGCTCCGGGCAGGTGGCGATCGTGTCGGACGGGCCGGCCGTGGTGCTGCGCGTGACGCCGCAGTACCCGCTGTCGGTGGACCCCGGGGCGTACGTGGCGCACCAGGGGGACCTCCGGCAGAACCTCCAGTCCGGCGTGACGTTCCGCACGCTCCTGGGCGAGGGGGGCGGCGAGGCGTTCCAGATCAGGTTCGAGGGGGACGGGCTGGTGTACGTGCAGCCGAGCGAGCGCAACACCGTGGGAGGCGACGTCTGATGCCGTTCCGGGAGATCAACTCCAAGGTGGTCGAGGCCACGGTCGCACCGGGGCAGCGGATGTTCAGCCAGCGCGGGGCGATGCTCGCGTACCGGGGGGAGGTCACTTTCACGCCGAACACCGCCGGCGGCCAGGGCGGGGTCATGGCGATGCTGGGCCGGCGCGCGGCCGGCGAGGCGGCGCCGCTGATGACGGTCGAGGGCGACGGCACGGTGCTGTTCGGGCACGGCGGCCACCACGTGCAGGTGGTCCGGCTCACCGGGGACACGCTGTACGTCGAGGCGGACCGGCTGCTGGCGTTCGACGGGACCCTGGAGCAGGGGACGATGTTCATGGGGGCGCAGGGCGGCGTCATGGGCATGGTGCGCGGCCAGGTGACGGGGCAGGGCCTGTTCACCACGACCCTCAAGGGGCACGGCGCCGTCGCCGTCATGGCGCACGGCGGGGTCCTGGAACTGCCCGTCACCCCGGGGCGGCCGGTCCACGTGGACCCGCAGGCGTACGTGGCGCACCACGGCGACGTGCGCAACAGGCTCTCCACCGCGCTCGGCTGGCGCGACATGGTGGGGCGCGGCTCGGGCGAGGCGTTCCAGCTGGAGCTGAGCGGCAGTGGTGCGGTGTACGTCCAGGCGTCGGAGGAGAAGCTGTGAACGCGTCCGTGGTGTTCGACCCGTCGTCCCTGCCGAGCGGCGACAACGTCAACCCGTACACCTTCTGCGTGGACCTCAAGGGGTCCCGGTGGTTCCTGCAGAAGGGCAAGATGATCGCCTACTACGGGGACATCGCCTTCAACGGCGTCGGGCACGGCGCGCTGGACCGGCTGGTGCGGACGAGCTTCCACTCGCCGGTGCACGCCGGCGACTGGGTGGTGGCGGAGGGCAGCGGGAAGATGCTGCTCGCGGACCGGGCGTTCGACGTGAACTCCTACGACCTCGACGAGGGCAACCTGACGATCCGGGCCGGGAACCTGCTGGCCTTCGAGCCGTCGCTGGCGCTGAAGCAGTCGATCGTGCCGGGCTTCCTGACGCTGATCGGGACGGGCACGTTCGTGGCGGCGTCCAACGGGCCGGTGGTGTTCATGGAGCCGCCGATCCGGGTCGACCCGCAGGCGCTGGTGGGCTGGGCGGACTGCCCGTCGCCGTGCCACCACTACGACCACGCGTACATGAGCGGGGTGCTGGGCGGACTGCGGGCGCTGACGGGGGTCGGCGGGGCGTCGGGCGAGGAGCACCAGTTCGAGTTCGTCGGGGCCGGGACGGTCCTGCTCCAGTCGTCGGAGACGCTGATGCCGGAGCGGGGCACCGGGACCGTCCCGCACGAGCCCGGCGTCCCCGGGGGCGGGGCGCCGCAGGCGGGGCACGGTTCCGGCCAGGGCTCCCACGGGTCGGTACCGCGCCTTCCCGGCCAGCTGGGGGACCTCCAGCGCCGCTTCGGGCTGTGAGCGGTAGTCTGCGGAGGGTGACGCGCTCGAACGTCTGCGCCCTTGCGGGGACGTCGAGGACGGGGGACGGGGAAGCGAAGCGGCGTCACTTCACTTCGTCCAACTTTCAACTTCTTAGGTAGAATCCATACATGGAGACCGAGACGGCCATCCCGTGGCTCACCGACACCGAACAGTGCGCCTGGCGCACCTACCTGGACGTCAACCGACTCCTGACGTACCAGCTGGAGAGGGACCTCCAGCCGTTCGGCCTGACCTACAACGACTACGAGATCCTCGTGAACCTCTCGGAGTCCCCGGACCGGCGCATGCGGATGAGCGACCTCGCCGCCGCCACCCTCCAGTCCAAGAGCCGGCTCTCGCACCAGATCACCCGCATGGAGAACTCCGGGCTGGTCCGCCGCGAGAACTGCGAGTCGGACCGGCGCGGGCTGTACGCGGTCCTCACCGACCAGGGCATGGAGACGATGCGGAAGGTGGCGCCGCACCACGTCGAGTCGGTGCGCAGGCACTTCATCGACCAGCTCGCCCCCGAGGCGCTGGCCGGCCTCCACGCCTCCCTGAGGCCCATCTCGGAGCACCTGCGCGGGCTGCGCGGCAGGCCCTGA
Organism: Streptomyces tamarix; assembly: GCF_032423885.1. NCBI lineage: Bacteria > Bacillati > Actinomycetota > Actinomycetes > Kitasatosporales > Streptomycetaceae > Streptomyces > Streptomyces tamarix. The sequence continues at coordinate 145,945 of NZ_JAWCTQ010000001.1, forward strand.
CGCGGTCGCGCGCACCCGCGCGCCACCCCGCGGGGCGCCTCCCCCGGTGAGGGCCACGCCGACGGACCCTCCACCCCGGGACAGGCCCCGTGTGCGGACGGCCCCGCCCCCAGGCATGGGGGGCGGGGCCGTCCGCACACGGGGGCCTCAGCGGCCCGTCAGGCCCGCCACCAGTTCGTCGGCGGCCGCGTACGGGTCGAGCTCGCCCGCCACGATCCGCTCGGCGAGCGCGCCCAGGCGCCGGTCGCCGTGCAGGTCGCCGATCCGCTCGCGCAGCGCGGTGACCGCGATGGTCTCCACCTCGTGGGCCGCGCGGGCCCGGCGGCGCTGCGCGAGGACGCCGTGCTCCTCCATCCACGCGCGGTGCTTCTCCAGGGCCTCCACGACCTCGTCGGCGCCCTCCCCGCGCGCGGCGACCGTCTTGACGATCGGCGGTCGCCAGTCACCCGGCGCCCGGGACTCCCCGAGGCCCAGCATGTGGTTGAGCTCGCGGGCCGTGGCGTCCGCGCCGTCCCGGTCCGCCTTGTTCACCACGTACACGTCGCCGATCTCCAGGATGCCGGCCTTCGCCGCCTGGATCCCGTCGCCCATGCCCGGCGCCAGCAGCACCACGGACGTGTCGGCCTGCGAGGCGATCTCCACCTCGGACTGTCCGACGCCGACCGTCTCCACCAGCACCACGTCGCAGCCCGCCGCGTCCAGCACGCGGATCGCCTGCGGCGCCGCCCACGCCAGGCCGCCCAGGTGCCCGCGGGTGGCCATGGAGCGGATGTAGACGCCCGGGTCCGACGCGTGGTCGGCCATCCGGACCCGGTCGCCCAGCAGGGCTCCGCCGGAGAACGGCGACGACGGGTCGACCGCGAGGACGCCGACCCGCTTGCCGGCCCTGCGGTACGCGGAGACCAGCGCCGACGTCGACGTGGACTTGCCGACGCCGGGCGAGCCCGTCAGACCCACCACGTACGCGCCGCCCGACAGCGGGGCCAGCGCCGCCATCACCTCACGGAGCTGCGGGGACGCCCCCTCCACGAGCGAGATCAGCCGGGCCACGGCCCGCGGCCGGCCCTCCCGTGCCTGGGCGACCAGTGCGGGGACGTCCACCATCACGTACAGAGCTCCTTACTTCGTCGAAGCGCTCGGGACACGCAGGATCAGCGCGTCGCCCTGGCCGGTGCCGCCGCACAGGCCCGCCGCGCCGATGCCGCCGCCGCGCCGCCTGAGCTCCAGCGCCAGGTGCAGCACGATACGGGCGCCGGACATGCCGATGGGGTGGCCCAGGGCGATCGCGCCACCGTTGACGTTCACCTTTTCGGGGGTCACCCCGAGGTCCTTCATTGACTGCACCGAGACGGACGCGAACGCCTCGTTGATCTCAATCAGGTCGAGGTCGTCGACGCCGAGGCCCTCCTTCTTCAGGGCGTGCAGGATCGCGTTGGACGGCTGGGACTGCAGACTGTTGTCCGGGCCCGCGACGTTGCCGTGCGCGCCGATCTCGGCGATCCACTCCAGGCCCAGCTCCTCGGCCTTGGCCCGGCTCATCACCACGACGGCCGCGGCGCCGTCGGAGATCTGCGAGGACGAGCCGGCCGTGATCGTGCCGTCCTTGTCGAACGCCGGGCGGAGCTTGGCGAGCGTCTCGACGGTCGTCTCCGGGCGGATACCCTCGTCCTTGGCGAAGACCACCGGGTCGCCCTTGCGCTGCGGGATCTCGACCGGGGTGATCTCGGCCTCGAACAGGCCGTTCTTCTGGGCGGCCGCCGCGCGCTGGTGCGACAGGGCGGAGATCTCGTCCTGCTCGGCGCGGCCGATGCCCAGGCGGGTGTTGTGCCGCTCGGTCGACGCGCCCATGGCGATGCCGTCGAACGGGTCGGTGAGGCCGTCGTGCGCCGCCGCGTCGAGCATCTCGATCGCGCCGTACTTGTAGCCCTCGCGGGACTTGGGGAGCAGGTGCGGGGCGTTGGTCATGGACTCCTGGCCGCCGGCGACGATCACGTCGAACTCGCCGGCGCGGATCAGCTGGTCGGCCAGGGCGATGGCGTCGAGGCCGGAGAGGCAGACCTTGTTGATCGTCAGCGCCGGGACGTTCATCGGGATGCCGGCCTTGACGGCGGCCTGCCGGGCGGGGATCTGCCCGGCGCCCGCCTGGAGCACCTGGCCCATGATCACGTACTGCACCTGGTCGCCGCCGATGCCCGCCCGCTCCAGCGCGGCCTTGATGGCGAAGGCGCCGAGGTCGACACCGGAGAAGGACTTGAGCGAGCCGAGCAGCCGGCCCATGGGCGTACGGGCACCCGCGACGATGACGGAGGTGGTACCGGTCGTTCCAGACATGAGGACGATCCCCTTTCAGCCCGGAGGGGCTGCGGAGTGAACGAGGGTTTACCGCCAATGTACTGAGCGGTACCAGCCCCGGTCACCGGGCGGTCGGTGTGACGGCGCGCACGTTGCGTAACCGGCCGGTGGAGCGCTGCACTGTTCGCATGCTCACGAGAATCGACCACATCGGGATCGCCTGCTTCGACCTCGACAAGACCGTCGAGTTCTACCGTTCGACGTACGGCTTCGAGGTCTTCCACACCGAGGTCAACGAGGAGCAGGGGGTCCGCGAGGCCATGCTCAGGATCAACGGGACCTCCGACGGCGGCGCCTCCTACCTCCAGTTGCTGGAACCCGTCCGCGAGGACTCCACCGTCGCCAAGTGGCTGGCGAAGAACGGCGAGGGCGTCCACCACATCGCCTTCGGCACGGCCGACGTGGACGGCGACGCCGCCGACATCCGCGGCAAGGGCGTCCGGGTCCTCTACGACGAGCCCCGGCGCGGCTCGATGGGGTCCCGCATCACGTTCCTGCACCCCAAGGACTGCCACGGCGTGCTCACCGAACTGGTCACGTCGGCTGAGCCCTCCTCAGCCGAGCACTGAACCGACGCATCCCGGCCCGGTAGAGTGGGCGGCTCCGGGCCGGGGCCGGGTCGGAGCCGCCCTGCGGCGTCGTCGTCGGAAGCGTCGATCTGACACCATTCCCCGGGGGGCCGTTCGCCGGCGGACGGTGCCCGTACGAAGAGAGTTCGCGACCAGGGGACGGATGGGACCGCGCAGTGCGGGGCTACGAACGCCAGGAGAGCCACCGGGCTGACGACGACCACCTTTCGCGGTTCGAGGCCGAGATGGACCGGCTGAAGACCGAGCGGGAGAAGGCCGTCCAGCACGCCGAGGACCTCGGTTACCAGGTCGAGGTGTTGCGCGCCAAGCTCCACGAGGCGCGGCGCGCCATCGCGTCCCGGCCTGCCTACGACAGCGCCGACGTCGGCTACCAGGCCGAGCAGATGCTGCGCAACGCCCAGATGCAGGCCGAGCAGATGCGCTCCGACGCGGAGCGCGAGCTGCGCGAGGCCCGCGCCCAGACCCAGCGCATCCTCCAGGAGCACGCCGAGCACCAGGCCCGCCTCCAGGCCGAGTTGCACAACGAGGCGGTGCAGCGGCGCCAGCAGCTCGACCAGGAGCTCGCCGAACGCCGCCGGACCGTCGAGGCGCACGTCAACGAGAACGTGGCCTGGGCGGAGCAGCTGCGCGCCCGTACGGAGGCCCAGGCGCGGCGCCTGATGGAGGAGTCCCGCGCCGAGGCCGAGCAGGCCCTGGCCGCCGCCCGCGCCGAGGCCGCCCGCGTCGCGGAGGAGGCCCGCCAGCGGCTGGCCGCCGAGTCGGAGGCCGCCCGCATCGAGGCCGAGTCCCTCCTGCTGCGCGCCCGGAAGGACGCCGAGCGGCTCCTCAACGCCGCCTCCGCGCAGGCCCAGGAGGCCACCGGCCACGCCGAGCGGCTCCGTACGGCCACCGCCGCCGAGGCCGAGCAGGCCCGCCAGCAGGCCGCGGAGCTCAGCCGGGCCGCCGAGCAGCGGATGCAGGAGGCGGAGGAGCGGCTGCGGCTGGCCCGCGCCGAGGCCGACAAGGTCGTCGCCACCGCCGCCGAGGACGCCGCCAAGCGCGTCGCCGCCGCCGAGTCGGCCAACGAGCAGCGCACCCGTACCGCGAAGACCGAGATCGCCCGGCTGGTCGGCGAGGCCACCAAGGAGGCCGAGACCCTCCGCGCGGACGCCGAGCAGGCGCTGGCGGACGCCCGCGCCGAGGCCGAGAAGCTGCTCGCGGAGGCCGCCGAGAAGGCCCGTACGAAGGCCGCCGAGGACTCCGCCGCCCAGCTCGCCAACGCCGCCCGCGCCGCCGAGGAGATGCTCGGCAAGGCGTCCGAGGACGCCCAGGCCACCACCCGCAAGGCGGCCGAGGAGGCCGAGCGGATCCGCCGCGAGGCCGAGGCCGAGGCCGACCGGCTGGTCGGCGAGGCCGCCGACACGGCCGAGCAGCTGCGCGGTGCCGCGAAGGACGACACGAAGGAGTACCGCGCCAAGACCGTCGAACTCCAGGAGGAGGCGCGGCGGCTGCGCGGGGAGGCCGAGCAGCTTCGGTCCGAGGCGATCGCGGAGGGCGAGCGGATCCGCGCCGAGGCCCGGCGCGAGTCCGTCCAGCAGATCGAGGAGGCGGCCAAGACCGCCGAGGAGCTGCTGACCAAGGCGAAGGCGGACGCCGACGAGCTGCGCACGGCGGCGACCGCCGAGAGCGAGCGGGTCCGCGCCGAGGCGGCCGAGCGGGCGACCGCCCTGCGCGCCCAGGCCCAGGAGACCCTGGAGCGCACGCGCGCGGAGGCCGAGGAGCTGCGCGCGGACGCCGACGAGCAGGCCGAGTCGGTGCGGGCGGCCGCCGAGGCCGCCGCCGCGGCCCTGCGCGAGGAGGCCGAGCGGGGCGTCGCGGCCCGGCGGGCGGAGGCCGCCGAGGAGCTGGCGCGGCTCCACCAGGAGGCCGAGGCCCGGCTCGCCGCCGCCGAGCAGGCCCTCGCCGACGCCCACGCCGAGTCGGAGCGGCTGCGCCGGGAGGCCGCCGAGGAGACGGAGCGGCTGCGCACCGAGGCCGCCGAGCGGCGGCGCGCGCTCCAGGAGCAGGCCGAGCAGGAGGCCGAGCGGCTGCGCACCGAGGCCGCGGCGGACGCGTCGAGTTCGCGCGCCGAGGCGGAGAACACCGCCGTACGGCTCCGGGCGGAGGCCGCCGCCGAGGCGGAGCGGCTCAGGACGGAGGCGCAGGAGACCGCCGACCGCATGCGCGCCGAGGCCGCCGCCGCGGCGGAGCGGCTCAAGGCGGAGGCCGCCGAGGAGCTGGCGGCCGCGCAGGAGGAGGCCAACCGGCGCCGCCGGGAGGCCGAGGAGACGCTGGGCGCCGCGCGCGCCGAGGCGGACCAGGAGCGCGCCCGCGCCCGGGAGCAGAGCGAGGAACTGTTGGCGTCGGCCCGCAAGCGGGTCGAGGAGGCCCAGGCGGAGGCGCAGCGGCTGGTCGAGGAGGCGGACCAGCGGGCCGTGGAGCTCGTGTCCGCGGCCGAGCAGACCGCGCAGCAGGTGCGGGAGTCGGTGGCCGGCCTCCAGGAGGCGGCCGAGGAGGAGATCGCCGGGCTGCGCTCGGCGGCCGAGCACGCCGCGGAGCGGACCCGCACGGAGGCGCAGGAGGAGGCGGACCGGGTTCGGGCCGACGCCTACCAGGAGCGGGAGCGGGCCGCCGAGGACGCGGCGCGGGTCCGGACGCGCGCGCAGGAGGAGACCGAGGCGGCGAAGTCGCTGGCCGAGCGGGCCGTCAAGGAGGCGCTGGCGGAGGCCGAGCGGCTCAAGGCGGACAGCGCCGAGTACGCGCAGCGGGTGCGGACGGAGGCGTCGGACTCGCTCGCGTCGGCCGAGCAGGACGCGGCGCGTACGCGCGCGGAGGCCCGCGGCGACGCCAACCGGATCCGTTCCGAGGCGGCCTCGCAGGCGGACCGGCTCGTCACGGAGGCGTCGGCCGAGGCGGAGAAGCTGGTCGGCGACGCCACGGCGAGGGCCGAGCAGATCGTCGGCGACGCGACCGGCGAGGCGGAGCGCGTCACGGCCCTGGCGTCCCGGGAGGCCGACCGGCTGGCGGCCGAGGCGGTCGAGGTCCTCGACGAGGCGCAGGCCGAGGCGGACCGGCTGCGCGACGAGGCGCGCAAGGCCGCCGACAAGCGGCGCGCCGACGCGGCGGAGCAGGCCGACCAGCTCGTCGCGAAGGCCACCGGCGAGGCGGAGCGGCTGCGTGCCGAGGCGTCGGAGACGGTCGGTGCGGCGCAGCAGGCCGCCGCGCGGATCCGCGAGGAGGCCGGGCGGCACCTCAAGGAGACCGAGGAGGCGGCGGAGCGGCTGCGCGCGGAGGCCCGCGCGGAGGCGGACCGACTGCTGGACCAGGCGCGGGAGGCCGCGGCCAAGCGCCGGGCGGACGCCGCCGAGCAGGCCGACCAGTTGGTGGCGAAGGCGCAGGAGGAGGCGCTGCGCGCCACGACGGAGGCCGAGGCGCAGGCGGACACGATGGTCGGCGCGGCCCGCAAGGAGGCCGAGCGGATCGTGTCCGAGGCGACCATCGAGGGCAACACCCTGGTGGAGAGGGCCCGTACGGACGCGGACGAGTTGCTGGTCGGCGCCCGCAGCGACGCCAACGCCATAAGGGAGCGCATGGAGGAGCTGCGCGCGCGGACCGAGGCGGAGATCGAGGAGCTGCACGAGCGGGCCCGCCGGGAGAGCGCCGAGCAGACGCGGATCGCCGGGGAGCGGGCCGACAAGCTGGTGCGGACGGCGGAGCAGCAGTTGGCCGAGGCGGAGGCGAAGGCCGAGAAGCTGCTGTCGGACGCCAGTTCGGAGGCGAGCAAGGTCCGCATCGCCGCGGTGAAGAAGGCCGAGGTCCTGCTGAAGGAGGCCAACCAGAAGAAGGCCGACGTGACCCGCGAGGCCCAGAAGATCAAGGAGGACGCGGAGGCGGAGGCCGAGCGCCTGACGGCGGACGGCCGGCGGGAGCTGGAGGTGCTGGTGCGCCGGCAGAAGGACATCAAGGGCGAGATCGCCCGTGTCCAGGCCGTGCTGGAGGCGTTGGAGTCCTTCGAGGCGCCGCCCGGCGGGAGCAAGGACGGCGGCGTCAAGGCGAGCGCGACGGTCGGTACCCGTTCGAGTGGCAAGTCAAACGCCGACTGAGCCACTCAAAAGGCTGGACATTCTCCCAATCAAACGGTCATCCGCTCGATGACACGCCGCTCGGGCCCCTAGGATTCCCTCTAACACCTCACCGGTCTCATTCGACAGGAACCCCATGAGCGACACTTCCTCCCCCTTCGGCTTCGAGCTCGTGCGGCGTGGTTACGACCGCGGTCAGGTGGACGACCGCATTACCAAGCTCGTCGCCGACCGTGACAGTGCTCTGGCCCGAATCACTGCTCTGGAAAAGCGCATCGAGGAGCTCCACCTCGAAACCCAGAACGCCCAGGCCCAGGTGAGCGACGCCGAGCCGTCCTACGCCGGTCTGGGCGCCCGCGTCGAGAAGATCCTCCGCCTCGCCGAGGAGGAGGCCAAGGAGCTGCGCGAGGAGGCCCGTCGCGCCGCCGAGCAGCACCGCGAGCTGGCCGAGTCGGCGGCCCAGCAGGTGCGCAACGACGCGGAGGCGTACGCGGCGGAGCGCAAGGCGAAGGCCGAGGACGAGGGCGTCCGCATCGTCGAGAAGGCGCAGTCCGAGGCGAGCACGCTGCGCGCCGAGGCGCAGAAGGACGCGCAGTCCAAGCGCGAGGAGGCCGACGCGCTGTTCGAGGAGACGCGCGCCAAGGCCGCCCAGGCCGCCGCCGACTTCGAGACGAACCTCGCCAAGCGGCGCGAGCAGTCGGAGCGGGACCTGGCCTCGCGTCAGGCGAAGGCGGAGAAGCGGCTCGCGGAGATCGAGCACCGCGCGGAGCAGCTCCGCCTGGAGGCGGAGAAGCTGCGGACGGACGCGGAGCGCCGGGCCCGCCAGACGGTGGAGACGGCGCAGCGCCAGGCCGAGGACATCGTGGCCGACGCGAACGCGAAGGCGGACCGCATCCGCAGCGAATCGGAGCGGGAGCTGGCGGCGCTGACGAACCGTCGGGACTCGATCAACGCCCAGCTGACCAACGTCCGCGAGATGCTGGCCACGCTGACCGGTGCCGCGGTCGCGGCGACGAACGTGCCGGACGACGAGCCGACCAGCCGCGGCGTTCCGGCGCAGCAGTCCCGCTGAGTCGTCGGCGTACGGGCCGCGCCGGGCCGTTGCGCACGGCCGGTTCGCGCGCCGGTCCTGTTCCCCCGTGAGGGCCGGAGTCGTGTGCTCCGCGTGGCCCCCCGCCATTCCGGTGGCGGGGGGCCACGCGCTTCCGTAGCGTGGGCGCATGATCGAACTAGAGGGCCTGACCAAACGTTTCGGTACGAAGACGGCCGTCGACCGCCTCTCCTTCACGGTCCGTCCCGGAATGGTGACCGGGTTCCTCGGGCCCAACGGCGCGGGCAAGTCGACGACCATGCGCATGATGCTGGACCTGGACGCCCCGACGAGCGGCACGGTCCGGATCGACGGCCGGCACTACCGCGAGCTGGACGAGCCGCTGAAGTACATCGGCGCCCTGCTGGACGCCAAGGCGATGCACGGCGGACGCACCGCGTACCACAACCTGCTGTGCCTGGCGCAGTCGAACCGCATTCCGGAGCGGCGGGTCGGGGAGGTCCTCGACCTGGTCGGCCTCTCGGCGGTGGCGCGCAAGAAATCGAAGAATTTTTCGATGGGGATGGGGCAGCGGCTGGGAATCGCTGCCGCACTCCTGGGCGATCCCCGGATTCTGATGTTCGACGAACCCGTGAACGGCCTGGATCCCGAGGGAATTCACTGGATCCGCAATCTGATGAAACACCTCGCGTCGGAGGGGCGAACGATCTTCGTTTCGAGCCACCTCATGAGCGAAATGGCACTGACGGCCGATCACTTGATCGTCATCGGGCAGGGAAAGCTGCTCGCGGACATGTCGATGGCCGATTTCATCCAGCGGAACTCCCGCAGTTACGTACGCCTGCGCACCCCGCAGCGGGAGCAGGCCAAGGACGCCCTGGCCGCGGCCGGCCTGACGGCGGTGGACGCCGGGGACGGGGCCCTGGAGATCGACGGGGAGTCGACGGAACGGGTCGGCGAGCTCCTCGCGGAGCACCGCGTCGTCCTCCACGAGCTGAGCGCCCAGCGGGCCTCGCTGGAGGAGGCGTTCATGCGGATGACCGCGGGCGCGGTCGAATACCACGCACACGACGGCGCCGCACCCCAGTGGGGCGCGGACGTGAAGGGGGCCTGAACGATGGCATCGGTACCGGCGGTCCTCCAGTCGGAGTGGACCAAGATCCGTACGGTCGCGTCCACGGTGTGGACGCTGGCCAGCGCCCTGTTCGTGACGGTCGCGGTGGGCGCGGGGCTCAGCGCCCTGATGCGCGCGCAGTTCGACAACCTCCCCGAGTTCGAGCGGGCGACCTTCGACCCGACCATGATCAGCTTTTCCGGCATGATGCTGGGGCAGCTGGCGATGGTCGTCTTCGGCGTCCTCGTGGTCGGCACGGAGTACAGCTCCGGCATGATCCGCACGTCGCTGGCGGCGGTCCCGCAGCGGGCGACGTTCCTCTTCGGCAAGATCGCGGTGGCGGGGCTGCTGGCGCTGGTCGTGGGCCTCGTCACCAGCTTCCTGTCGTTCTTCGTCGGCCAGGCGCTGCTCGGGGAGCACCGGACGTCGATCGGCGAGGACGACGTGCTGCGCGCGGTGATCGGCGGCGGCCTCTACATGGGCCTGATCGCGGTCTTCTCGATGGGCGTGGCGGCGATGCTGCGCTCCTCGACGCTGTCGCTCGGCATCCTCGTGCCGTTCTTCTTCCTCGTGTCGCAGATCCTGTCGGCCGTCCCCGGCGCCAAGGACGTGGCCCGGTACTTCCCCGACCAGGCCGGCTCCAAGATCATGCAGGTGGTGCCGAACGCGATGGGCCAGGACCCGGCCCCGTACGGGCCGTGGGGCGGGCTCGGCATCATGCTCCTGTGGGTGGTGGCGGCCCTCGCCGGGGGCTACGTGGTGCTCAAGCGCCGCGACGCGTAGGTTTTCGGGAGGGGGGAGGGAACCGCCGCGGCCCCGCTCCCCTCTTACCTCCTACGGGTGGCCCTCCGGCGTGCGGGTGCGTGGCGCCGCCCGCTGTCGGACCGAGCTGTGTGGGGCTGGAGAATGATCGAGGCAGTCCGCCTGACCAAGCGCTACGGCGCCAAGACCGCCGTGGACGACCTGTCGTTCCAGGTGCGGCCCGGTGTCGTCACCGGGTTCCTGGGGCCCAACGGCTCCGGCAAGTCGACCACGATGCGCATGATCCTCGGGCTGGACCGGCCCACCTCCGGGCACGTCACGATCGGCGGCCACCCCTTCCGGGAGCTGCCGAACGCCCCCCGCCAGGTCGGCGCCCTGCTCGACGCGCGGGCGGTGCACGGCGGACGCACGGCCCGCAACCACCTCCTTGCCCTCGCCCAGCTCGCCGGCATCCCCGCGCGGCGCGTGGACGAGGTGCTGGGCGTCGTCGGCCTCCAGGACGTGGCGCGCAGGCGGTCCAGCGGGTTCTCGCTCGGCATGGGCCAGCGGCTCGGCATCGCGGCGGCGCTCCTGGGCGACCCGCAGGTGCTCCTCTTCGACGAGCCGGTCAACGGCCTGGACCCGGAGGGCATCCTCTGGGTGCGGAACCTGATGCGGGCGCTGGCCGCCGAGGGCCGTACGGTCTTCGTCTCCTCGCACCTGATGAGCGAGATGGCCCTCACCGCCGACCACCTCGTCGTCATCGGTCGGGGGCGACTGCTCGCCGACATGAGCGTCCGCGACTTCATCGCCGCCAACTCCGCCGGCTTCGCGCGCGTGCGGACGCCGGCGGGGGAACCGGAGCAGCGCGAGAAGCTGGTCGCCGTCCTGACCGGGGCGGGCGGCTTCGTCCTGTCGGAGCCCGACGGGGCCCTGCGCGTGACCGGGCTGCCCCTCCCCCGCGTCAGCGACCTGGCGCACGGCGCCGGGGTCCGGCTGTGGGAGCTGTCCCCGCACCAGGCGTCGCTGGAGGAGGCCTACATGCGGTTGACGCAGACGGCCGTGGACTACCGCTCCACGGACGACCGGCTCGCGGAGCTGGGGCCGGTGCCCGAGGAGCCGCCCGCCGTCCCCGACGTGCCGCTGGAGGGCTGGTACGCACCCCCGCCGCCCGCCCCGGCCCCCGCGCCCGGCGCCCCGGCGCACGGGGCCCGCGCCGGCGGGGACGACCCGCGGCAGAGCCGTACGCACGAGAGCAGCACCGAGGACGCCCGATGACCACCACCCCGTACACCTCCCCCATCCCCGTGCGTCGCGCCCACCTCGGGGACGCCATCGCCTCCGAGTGGACCAAGATGCGCTCCCTGCGGTCGACGGTCTGGACGCTGGGCGTGATGGTCGCGCTCGTCGCCGGACTCGGGATGCTGCTGGCCTTCGCGGTCGGCGAGGTCCCCTCGGACGGGGTCGAGAGCAGCGACAGCGTCCTCGACCTGGGCCTGCTCGGGATGCTGCTCGCCACGGTGTGCGTGATCACGCTGGGCGTGCTGACGATCACCTCGGAGTTCGGCACGGGCATGATCCGTACGACGCTGACGGCGTGCCCGAGCCGGGGCCGGGTGCTGGCCGCCAAGGCGATCGTCTTCTTCGGGCTGGTCTTCGTGACGACGACGCTCGTGTCGGCGGTCACCGCGGCCGCGCAGTCCGCGATCCTCGGGACGACGGGCGGGGCGAGCGCCGGGCAGTGGCTCCGCGTGACGGTCGGCGTGGGCCTCTTCATGGCCTGCCTGGGGCTGCTGTCCCTGGCCGTGGGCGCCCTGCTGCGGCACTCGGCCGGGTCGATCACGACGATGATCGGCCTGGTGCTGCTGCCGTACGTGCTCGCGATCGGCCTGTACACCCCGGAGCTGAGCGGGCTGCGCACCGCGCTCATCGAGTACTCCATCCCGGCCCTGCTGGGCGCCCTCTACACGGGCGGCGCCACCGGCGACGTGCCGATGCCGTCCGGCTGGGAGTCGCTGTGGATCATCATGGGCGTGACCGCCGCGGCGCTGGGCGGGGCGTACGCGGCGTTCGACCGGCGGGACGCGTGAGCCGGTCCGCGTCCTAGTGGCGCGGGGCGTTGCGGGACCGCTGCACCCGGGTGGTGCGGCGGTCCTTCGCGTTCCAGCACGCCTTGTGCCAGTGCCGCCGGTCGTCCACGCCGCCGTACTCGGGCCAGGCCACCACGTGCGGGACGCCGGAGGGGATCTCCTGGTCGCAGCCGGGGCAGCGGTACCGCTTCCCCGCCGTGCTCGCGCCCGCCACGGTCCGCACGGACCACTCCTCGCCCTGCCAGTCCTCCGTCCGCTGGAACCCGCCGTAGCGGTCGCCGCCGCCCCCGCCGGTCTCGGGGGACGTCTCTGCGCCCCTCTTCTGGGGCCGGTTGCGGCGCGGGGACACGGAACACCTCACAGGGCGGGCGGGACGAACGTCCCGTCCAGCGTAAGCGCCCCGCGACGGCCCCCGGCACGGCCCCGCCGGCCCCGACGCGTGTGCGACCGGCCGCCCGTCCAGGGGTGGTTAGCCGAAAATCGCAAGAACCCGGCCATCGGCCGTTGCCCCCGGCACGTGTCGGGCGTTGTCGGCGGTGAGGGGAGTGGCGTCGGCCGTCGAGGAGGCACAAGGCGATGCGCGTGGGGACTTTCGTACTGGCGGCGCAGTTCCCCGGCCAGGGGCACAGCGAGGCGCTGCACCGCGCGGTGCGCTCGGCGGAGGTCGCCGAGGAGGCCGGGCTGGACTCGGTGTGGCTCGCGGAGCACCACTTCGTGCCGTACGGGGTGTGCCCCTCGGCCGTCACCCTGGCCGCGCTGCTGCTGGGCCGGACGCGCCGCATCCGGGTCGGCACGGCGGTGAGCGTGCTGCCGACCGCCCATCCGGTGGCGCTGGGCGAGCAGGCGGCGCTGCTGCACATCGCGTCGGGCGGGCGGTTCACGCTCGGGGTGGGGCGCGGCGGGCCGTGGGTCGACCTGGAGGTGTTCGCCGCCGGTCTGGAGGCGTACGAGCGGCACTTCCCGGAGTCGCTGGACGTGCTGCTGCGCTGGCTGCGCCAGGACCGCGTCGGGGCGGACGGCGAGCGGCACCGCTTCCGGGAGGTCGCGGTCGTGCCCCGGCCGGACGAGCTGATCGACGGGGCGTCCGCGCCGGAGACGGTCCTCGCCTGCACGTCGCCGAAGAGCGTCCGGCTCGCCGCGGAGCGCGGTCTGCCGATGCTGCTGGGGATGCACTGCGGGGACGAGGACAAGGCGGAGATCACCGCCCTGTGGCGCCGCGAGGCCCTCGCCGCCGGGCACGCCCCGGAGGAGGTGGCGCGGATCGCCGAGCGGCACGTGTCGGCTGGCGTCGTGCAGATCGCCGACCACGCGGCGGACGCGGTGGAGACGCTGCTGAAGGCGATGCCGGGCTGGCTGCGCCAGGGGCTCGGCGCCCATGTGACCGTGGACGGGCGGCACCGGTCGATGCGGGACCCGCACGCGTACACGGAGCTGCTGTGCGGGCTGCATCCGGTCGGCACGCCCCGTCTGGCGGCGGACCGGCTGGCCGCCACGTCGGAGCGGACGGGCATCCGGCGGTTCGCGCTGCTGGCGGAGGGGTCGGGCCAGCTCGCGGCGACGGAGGAGAACGTGCGCCGGCTGGGCGCCGAGGTCCTGCCGCTGCTGCGGTGAGCCGCACGCGCGCCGGCCGGGCGGTGCGGACGCGGCGCCGTGGCCGGGGTCCGTCCGGCTGGCCGCCGCCCCCGCACCCGGCGTGCCCCAGGGCGACGCGGAGCGGCAACGGGTGCGCGGCGTCAGCAGTCGCGCAGCCCGGACGACTGGTTCAGCAGTTGGGCCCGTACGGAGGTGAAGCGGGCCAGCCGCTCGTCGACCGCCGGGTCCAGGGGGAACACCGCGACACGGTGGCAGTTCTGGAAGGCCAGCCGGACGCCGAAGTGGCGCTCCAGCGACCCCCGTATCGCGTCGCTCGCCAGCGCGCGCAGCAGTTGCCCGCGCGCCTGCTCGTCCGGCGGAGGCGTCTGGTTGTCGGCGAAGGCACCCCCGTCGACTCTCAGCCGGGCCACCAGGGAACTGATCATCTCCCATGCGAAGGGCAGGGAGGTCCGGACGCAGTCGACGAAAGCCGCTTCGTCGACCTCGCCTCGCTCGGCCTGGTCCAACAGAGCCGGTGAGACGTCGAGCGACATGGGGTTCTCCTCTCGCGACCCCGCGGGGAGCGGGGTCTTACGGGCAGGGAAGGAGGAGCCCCCGTACGCACACGCTGCGTGCACGAGCGGCGACCTCCCGCTTCCACGGTAGGGGTGCCGTCCGGGCCGCACCAGGAGATTGGCCTACAACAGGCCAGGGATTCACGGCCGTTTGGCACCGAATCGCGCGAAAGCGCATGTGTCGAGTAGCGTTGCCGACCATGCGTCTCGTCATCGCCCGCTGCTCCGTGGACTACGCGGGCCGGCTCACCGCCCACCTGCCCTCCGCCCCCCGCCTGATCCTGGTCAAGGCGGACGGCAGCGTCTCGATCCACGCCGACGACCGGGCCTACAAGCCCCTCAACTGGATGTCCCCGCCGTGCACCCTCAAGGAGGGCGAAGGCGACTCCGCCGGTGTCTGGACGGTCGTCAACAAGGCGGGCGAGAAACTGATCATCACAATGGAGGAGATCCTCCACGACTCGTCCCACGAGTTGGGCGTCGACCCGGGCCTCATCAAGGACGGCGTGGAGGCGCACCTCCAGGAGCTGCTCGCCGACCGGATCGAGACACTGGGCGCCGGGTACACGCTGATCCGCCGCGAGTACCCCACGGCGATCGGCCCGGTCGACATCCTCTGCCGGGACGCCGACGGCGGCACGGTCGCCGTCGAGATCAAGCGGCGCGGGGAGATCGACGGCGTGGAGCAGCTGACCCGCTACCTGGAGCTGCTGAACCGGGACCCGCACCTGGCGCCGGTGAAGGGCGTGTTCGCCGCGCAGGAGATCAAGCCGCAGGCGCGCGTGCTGGCGACGGACCGGGGCATCGGCTGCGTGGTGCTGGACTACGACGCGCTGCGCGGCATCGAGGACGACAAGCTGCGCCTCTTCTGACGATCCGTCAATTCCACTGGGGCGTACGCGTGCGGCCCCGGGCGGTGGTGCCGCCCGGGGCCGTCGTGCTGTGCGGGCGCGGGTGCGCGCCGCGGGGGTCGCGCCCGGCTCAGGCGGCCGAGCCGCTGGGGCCCGGCCCGCCGGAGGGCGTGGCGGCGCCGCTCGTGTGGGACGCCATGCCGCCGCCGCTCTCGCCGCCGCCGCTGTCGCCGGTGGTGCCGCCCGCGGCGCCGCCCGGGTCGGGGGTCTCCGTGGGCGGCGCGGGCGGCGTGTCCGAGGGCGTCGGGTCGGTGGTCGTGGACCCGGAGGGGCCGGGGCCGGTGGTGGAGGAGCCGCCGCCCGTGGTCGGGGAGCCCGTGGTGCTCGGGGAGGTGGTGGAGCCGCCCGTACCGCCGCCGGACGTGCCGCCGCCGCCCGTGCCGCCGGACGTGCCGCCGCCGCCCGTGCCTCCGGTGCCCGTGCCCCCGGTGCCGGAAGCGCCGCCCGTGCCGCCGGACGTCGCGTCCCCGTCCGGCGTCGACGGGTCGGTCGCCGGGTCGGACGGGTCGCCGCCGGGGGAACCCGCCGGGCCGGGCCGCTCGGAGGAGCCGGGCCCGTCGCCCGCCGGTTCGGTGGCGGAGCCGCCCGTACCGCCGCCGGACGCCCCGGTGGTGCCACCGCCGCCGCCGCTGCCGCCGTCGGAGGTCTCGTCGTCGAAGCCGCCGCCGGTGCCGTCGCCGCCGCCGGCGCCCGACGAGTGCTCGGTGACGACCTTGTCGCCGGTGGAACCGCCGTCGTCGCCGCCCTCGCCGGAGGACGCGCCGAGGGTGACGACCGTACCGAGCACCGCCGCGAGGACGGCGCCCGCGCCGGCCGCGACGAGGTTGCGCCGGGTGCCGTTGAGCAGCAGGGTCCGCAGCCCCTTCCGCGCGGGCCGCTCCTGGCGGGGGTACGCGTGCGCCGCGCCGTCCGTGCCCGCGCCGAAGGCGCCGTACGCGGCGTCGAAGTCCGCCCCCGCGGAGCCGCGGCCGTAGACGGAAGCGGAAGCGGAAGCAGAAACGGAACCGGAAGCGGAAGCGGGGTCCGCGCCGAGCCCCGCGGCGGTGCCCGTCCCGAAGCCGCCGCGACCACCGGACCCGGCCGGGGAGCCGTACGCGCCGCCCGGGCCGTACGCGTCCGTCCCCGTCCCGGCGCCCGCGCCGACGGCGGCACCCGCGCCCGGCCCCGCGCCGGAGCCCGCGCGTCCGGACGCACCGGTCCCGCCGGGTGCGGCGCCCGGACCGGCCGGGGTGCCGGGGCCCGTGCCCGGGCCGGTGCGGCCCGCGCCGGGCGGCGTGGCCGCACGGAGGCCGCCCGGCGGCGGCGCGGCCGGCTCCTCGTACGCCGGCGTGCCGCGTTCGCGGTCGGCGACCAGGGCGAGGGCGCGACGGCCGGCGACCGTGCCGCGCTTGTCCGCGAGGGCGCCGCGCAGCGCGATGGACGCCTCCAGCTCGGCGCGCGCCCGGTCGAGGTTGCCCTTGCACAGGGCGAGGACGCCCAGCTCGTGGTGGAAGTACGCCTCCTCGGCGACCTCGCCGGCGAGCCGCGCGGCGGCCTGGCCGGAGCGCAGCGCGCGTTCCCAGGCGCCCCAGCGCAGACCGGCCGCGAGGGCGGGCGCCGCGCTGCGGGCGAGGAGGACGGCGGTACTGGCGTGTCCGGCCTCCTGGCTGGACGCGAGGGCGTGGAGCGCGGCGAGTACGGCGTCGGCCTCGGTGGCCACCCGCTCGGGGGCGACGGACGGGTGGCCCACCCACCAGGCGTAGTGCTGGGCGGCGGTGTGGGCACGGGCCGGGGCGCCCTGGTCGTAGCCGTGTTCGACGAGCTGCTCGGTGATGCCGGGGGCCAGGCGGTGGCGCGGGCCGACGGGGGTGAGCAGTCCGCAGCGGACGAGTTCGCCGAGCGCGGCGTCGGCGTGGGTGTCCCCGACGAGGGCGGGGAGGTGCGCCTGGTGGGGGACCTCCCCGCCGAGGGCGACGGCGAAGCGGAGGGTCTCGCGGGCGGCCTCGGAGAGCCGGGAGGCGAGCAGCGCGGCGGGCGCGGCGGCTTCGCCGAGGCTCGGCAGGGGCGCGTCGCGGACGTCGGTGAAGACGCTGCCGTCCGGGTCCCCGTCGCCGCCCGCCGGGGCGGGGGCGCGCAGGACGTCGCGCTGCCGCAGCAGGGCGCCGGCCTGGACGAAGCGGAGGGGCAGGCCCTCGGACTCGAACCAGAGGTCGCCCGCCCAGTTGGCCTCCTCGTCGGTGAGGGGCCGGTCGACGGCGTGCTCGAGGAGTTCGAGGGTGGTGGACCGGTCGAGGCCGGGGAGGACCACCTCGTCGAGGGGCGCGTCCGGGGAGGGCGCGGGCGTGTCCGGGGTGGCCGCGAAGAGGAACGCGCACTCGGGGGCGGCGTCGAGGAGTTCGTCGAGGGCCGCGCCGCCGAACTCCAGGTCGTCGAGGAGGACCACGGCACCGATCTCGCGGACGAGGGCGAGCAGCCCGGCCCGGTCGGGGCGGTGGCCCGGGGCGTGGTGGGCGGCCGCGAAGAGGTCGTACAGGATGTCGTCGGCGGTGTGGCGGTGGCCGGAGAGGCGGATGACGCCGTCGGGCGCGAGGCCGGCGCAGTCGGCGGCGACGGCGTCGAGGAGCCGGGTGCGGCCGGAGCCGGCGGGGCCGGTGAGGCGGGCGGAGCGGCCGCGGGAGAGGAGCTGTACGAGCCGTTCGCGCTGTTCGCCGCGGTCCAGGAGCGGCGGGAGCAGGGCGGCGGGCCCGGTGGGGACGGGCGGGGCGGCGGCGCGGTCGCGTTCGGCGCGCTGCTCGGGGGTGCGGTGGGCGGGGGGTTCGGGCTGGCGGCCGGGCGGGCAGGGCTCGATCTCGCTGCCGTCGACCGGGTTGACGGTGAGGAGGAGGTCGCCGGCGACGAGCTGGGCGGTACGGGCGGGGGCGGGGGCCTTGCCGGTGCCGAGCGGGGCGGGCGGATCGTCGCGGGAGGCGCGCGGGCGGCCGGCGTCGCCGTTTCGGCGGGCGGCGCCGTCGGTGGTGTCGTGGCCGTGGTCGTCCGGCCGCGGGTTCATCGGGTCCATGGTGAAAGCCCCTCAAAAGCGTGGTGCGGCGAAGCCCCTCCCGGCCGATCTGCACGCACGGTGTCGCTTCTGGTCCGGTGCCCGCCGTGTGGGTCCGTCGATGGGCAGACGTCCAAGACCCTAGACGTTCGCCGGGCCGTGGGAAACATCCGGGGTGCCGGCCGCCCCAGACGTCACGGTCTTGTGAGTATGGGCGGCTGGAGCCGCCTGGGACGTTTTGCTCCCCCGTGCGCGGCCCGCCCGCGTGTCCCTCCGGCGGGGCCGGGCGTGTCCGGACGCCCGCCGGCCCGTACGGCGGGGACGCGCGGGGGGAGGCCCGCACCGCGTGCCCGCCGGGGGCGCGGCCCTGACCGCGGTTCAGACACGCGGGAGGGACTCCGCGGCGAGGCCGCCCTCGATGGCGAGGATGCGGTGGAGCTTCGTCGCCACGAGGAGGCGCTGCATCTGGGGCGGTACGCCGCGCAGGACGAGGCGGCGGCCACAGCGGCCGGCGCGGCGGTGGGCACCCATGATGACCCCGAGGCCGGTGGCGTCCCAGGAGTCGAGGTCGGTCAGGTCGAGCACGAGGTCGCCGGCTCCGTCGTCGACGGCCGAGTGCAGGACCGTACGGGCGTCCGCCGCGCTGCGGACATCGAGGCGGCCCCCGACGACCAGCTCGGTGTGGTCGCCCCTGATGTGCATATGCGCTCCCCGAGAGTGCTGTTCTTGTTCCGTCACGTCTTTCTGTTGCAACAAGTGACTACTCGCGTCACCTGAGCAGTTGCGCCTCGTAAGCAAACCGATACCAAATTCACCCCGGAGGGGGAATGTGGTTTGGCGCGGGGCGGTCAGTGCTTGTAGAAGCCCTGCCCGCTCTTGCGGCCGATGTCACCCGCGTCCACCATCCGGCGCATCAGCTCCGGCGGGGCGAACTTCTCGTCCTGGGACTCCGTGTAGATGTTGCTGGTGGCGTGGAGGAGGATGTCGACGCCGGTGAGGTCGGCGGTGGCGAGCGGGCCCATCGCGTGGCCGAAGCCCAGCTTGCACGCGATGTCGATGTCCTCGGCGGAGGCCACGCCGGACTCGTAGAGCTTGGCGGCCTCGACGACGAGGGCGGAGATGAGGCGCGTGGTGACGAAGCCGGCGACGTCGCGGTTGACGACGATGCAGGTCTTGCCGACCGACTCGGCGAACTCGCGTGCGGTGGCGAGGGTTTCGTCGCTGGTCTTGTGGCCGCGGACGAGCTCGCACAGCTGCATCATCGGGACGGGCGAGAAGAAGTGCGTGCCGACGACCCGCTCGGGGCGCCCGGTGACCGCCGCGATCTTGGTGATCGGGATGGCGGAGGTGTTGGAGGCGAGGACCGCGTCGTCCCGGACGAGCGCGTCGAGGGCGCGGAAGATCTCGTGCTTGACCTCCAGCTTCTCGAACACGGCCTCGACGACGACGTCGGCGTCGGCGGCCGCGTCGAGGTCGGTGGTCGTGGTGATGCGGGCCAGGGCGGCCTCGGCGTCGGCGGCGTCGAGCCTGCCCTTGGCGACGAACTTGTCGTACGACGCCTTGATGCCGTCCGTACCGCGGGTGAGGGCGGCGTCCGTGACGTCGCGCAGCACGACGTCCCAGCCCGCCTGGGCCGAGACCTGCGCGATGCCGGACCCCATGAGTCCGGCACCGATGACGGCGAGCTTCCTGGCCACGTTCAATCCCCTTCACACGCGTCCGCTTTTCGGTTCTCCGGCGGGAGGTTACTGCCCGGGAGGGTCGCTGTGGCGGTGAAGAGATGCGCGTCACGTCTCAGATGACGGACATCACACCGGAGGGCTCCGCCAGGTGAGCCGCACCGCGTGAGCGGGGCCCCGTCCGCCCGGGACGGCCTCCGTCCCGGGCGGGGCGGGCGCGGGCCCCGCGGGGGGCGCGGGAGACCTCGTGGAGGGGGTCGCGGCGCGTCGCCGTCCCGGCGGGGACCCCGTCCGTGGGGGCGGTGTGCGGCCGGTCGGGTCCTCCGGCGGCCGGGGTGGGTGCGGGGCGTCGTCGGGGCTCCGGCCCGGCGCGCAGGACGCGTTCCGGTTCCTCGGGGGCGCTTCGCCGGATCCGCCGGAGGCGGGGGGGCGGGCGCCTTCGGGGCGGCGCGCGGGGCGTCGGCGTGCCCCTCGCCGAGGCCGGCCGCGCGGGAGGGGGTCCCGGCGGGACCGCGCGGCCCCCGTACGGCGCCGGTGCCCGGCCGGCGCGGTGCGGTCCGCGTGCGCCGGGGACGGGACCGCACGGGCGCGGGCACGCGGTACGGGGCCCGGCGCCGCCGTCCGCGTGGCGCCGGCCGTGACGGTCGGCACACGGGGCCCCGGAGGGCCGGCGCGTCACTAGGCTGGCCGCATGGTCAATCTGACGCGCATCTACACCCGCACCGGCGACAAGGGCACGACGGCGCTGGGGGACATGAGCCGCACCGCCAAGACGGACCTCCGGATCGCGGCGTACGCCGACGCCAACGAGGCGAACGCCGTCATCGGGACCGCCATCGCCCTCGGCGGGCTGCCGGAGGAGGTCGTCAAGGTCCTCGTACGGGTGCAGAACGACCTGTTCGACGTGGGCGCGGACCTGTCCACCCCGGTGGTCGAGAACCCGGAGTACCCGCCGCTGCGGGTGGAGCAGTCGTACGTCGACAAGTTGGAGGCGGACTGCGACCGGTTCCTGGAGGGCCTGGAGAAGCTGCGCTCCTTCATCCTGCCGGGCGGCACGCCGGGCGCGGCGCTCCTGCACCAGGCGTGCACGGTGGTCCGCCGCGCGGAGCGCTCGACGTGGGCGGCGCTGGAGGTGCACGGCGAGACGATGAACGCCCTGACGGCCACCTACCTCAACCGCCTGTCCGACCTGCTGTTCATCCTGGCCCGGACGGCGAACAAGGAGCTCGGCGACATCCTGTGGGTGCCCGGCGGGGAGCGCTGAGGCCACCGGGCGGCGGGTGTCGGGCGTCAGGCGTCCGTGCCGGCGGGCTCCTTCTCCTTCTCGGGGGCCTTTTTCGGCCAGATCGCGTACGACAGGGCGATCAGTCCGTGGATGCCCGCCGCCCGCCACGCCCCGCCCATCCAGCTCTGGAGCGGGCCGACCCGGGCCGGGTCGTCCACGTACCAGACGGCGGCCTGGAGCAGGACGGTCGCGACGACCGCGCCGACGAGGGTGCCGAGCCACACGCGGCCCTCGTGGCGGGCGCGGGCCATGCCGTGGCGGGGCGGGCCCGCCGGGCGGGGCGCGCCGCCGAAGCGGTGGGCGGCGTGGCCGTCCAGCCATTTCACGGTGCGGTGCCCGTGGCCGACCGTGTAGCCGATGTACAGCGCCGCCAGCCCGTGCGTCCAGCGCGGTTCGGCGCCGCCGCGCAGGTCGGCGGCGGTCGCGACCAGCAGGACGACCTCCAGCAGCGGCTCGCACAGCAGCAGCGCCGCGCCCGTCCGCGGCATCCTCAGCACGTACCGCGCGGCGAGCCCCGCCGCCAGCAGCACCCAGAAGCCGACTTCGCAGACCACGATCAATGTGACGACCATGCCTCCCAGCCTGCCGTCGCCGCGCGCCCCGGGCGTCGTCGCCGATGAGGAATCCGCGCTGCACCCTTCGATGTAGTCGCGGCTCACCCCGCGCGGGGAGGCGGCGGGGGCCCGGGGCCGTGTTGGATGGGGACGTGACACCGCCCCGCCCCCACCGCGACGACGTCTTCCTGGCCGCGACCGGCCTGGCCGGCGGCCTCCTGCTGTGGTCGCTCGGGGTGTTCAGCCAGGGCGCGCGGCACAGCGTGGTCGACGCGCGCTGGGCCGTCCTGCTGCCGCTGTCCGTGATGACGGCGCTGGAGTTCGTCCGGCGCAGCAGGCCCCGCACGGCGCTGCTGGTCGGGACGGTCGCGGTCGTCGCGGACCAGCTCACGCGCGGCAGCATCGCGACGATCCTGATGTTCACGGACCTGGTGTACGCGGCCGTGGTGTACGGCTCCCCCGCCCTCGCCCGCCGGCTGCCGGTCACGACGGGGCTCATCACCGTCGGTGTCTCGATCGCGTCGCTGGCGTGGTACCGGGAGCCGTGGGCGCTGCTGCTCGGCATCCTCACCGGCATGGTGTCGTTCGTCCCCGCCACCACCGGCGCGGTCGTCCGCAACCACCGGCAGGCCGCCGACGCGGCCCGGCTGCGTGCCGAGCAGACGGCGCTGCTGGCGGAGATGGACCGGCGGGAGGCGGTGGTCGCGGAGCGGGCCAGGATGGCGCGGGAACTGCACGACATGGTCGCGGGGAACCTCTCCGCGATCGCCATCCACTCGACCGCCGCGCTCTCCCTCGACGACCCGGACACCAGCCGGGAGGCGCTCGGCGTGATCCGGGAGAACAGCGTCGAGGGCCTGGCCGAGATGCGCCGGCTGATCTCGCTGCTCCGGGACAGCGGTGCCGACGGCGAGCCCGCGCCCGCGCCGACCCTGGCCGGGATCGCCGCCCTCGTACGGCAGGCGGCGGCGCACGGCACGGCGAGCGGGCTGACGTTCACGCTGACCGCCCCGCCACCGGACGAGGACCTGCCCGCTCCGGTGGAGCTCGCGGCGTACCGCATCGTGCAGGAGTCGCTGACGAACGCGCTGAAGCACGCCGACGCGGGCGGGGTGGCCGTCGTGGTGGAGCGCACCGGCCACGCCCTGGTGGTCGGGGTGACCAGCCCGTTCGACCGTCCCGCGGCGGGGCCGCGCGCGCCCGGGTCGGGGGCCGGGCTGGTCGGGATGCGGGAGCGGGTGGCGCTGCTGGGCGGGGAGTTCGAGGCGGGCCCGGTGGAGGGGGCGGGGCACAGGACGTGGCGGGTACGGGCGGTGCTGCCCGTGGCGGAGGACGACAGGGAGCCGGCGGTATGAACACGGGAACGGCGAGGGGCACGATCCGCGTCCTGGTCGCCGAGGACCAGAAGGCCGTACGGGCGGGGCTCGTCCTCATCCTGCGCAGCGCCCCCGGCATCGAGGTGGTCGGCGAGGCCGGGGACGGCGAGGCGGCGGTGCGGCTCGCCCGCGAACTGCGTCCCGACCTGGTGTTGATGGACGTTCAGATGCCGTTGCTGGACGGGATGGAGGCGACGCGCCGGGTGGTGGACGAGGGGCTCGCGGACGTCCTGGTGCTGACCACCTTCGACCTGGACGAGTACGTCTTCGGGGCGCTGCGGGCCGGTGCCGCCGGGTTCCTGCTGAAGAACACCGAGGCGCGGGACCTGGTCGAGGCGGTGCGGACGGTGGCGCGCGGCGAGGGCCTGATCGCCCCGGCGGTCACCCGGCGGCTGATCGCGGAGTTCGCGGCGCCGCGGCGGGGCCGTGCGCCGGACGGCCGGGCGGCGGGGGCCGTGCCGGACCGGAGCGTGCTCGACCCGTTGACGCGGCGGGAGCGCGAGGTGCTGTCGTGCCTCGGCGAGGGGTTGTCGAACGCGGAGGTCGCGGTGCGCCTCGACATGGCGGAGGCGACGGTGAAGACGCACGTCAGCAGGCTCTTGGGCAAGCTCGGCCTGCGCAGCCGGGTGCAAGCCGCGGTGCTGGCCCGAGAATTGGGGATCTGACGCGGGGGCACTTCTCAGGTGGTCTGGACCTATTGACGATTGGTCCAGACCTTCCTACGCTCACGGCGCGCACCTTTCACGGACACACGTGACCCCCACCATGTCCGTCCACATCTTGAGGAGCACCGTTGAGCACGAGCACTCAAGCACCACCGCGCAGAGCGCGCCTCCTGGCCAGGGCCACGGCCGGAGCCACCGCGCTGCTGCTCCCGCTGGCCGCGATGGTCGGCCTCGCCACCCCCGCCCAGGCCGCCACCTCCGCGACCGCCACCTACGCCAAGGCCTCCGACTGGGGCGGCGGCTTCGAGGGCAAGTGGACGGTGAAGAACACCGGCACCACCGCCCTCTCCTCCTGGACCGTCGAGTGGGACTTCCCCTCCGGCACGTCCGTCACCTCCGCCTGGGACGCCACCGTCACCAACAGCGGCAACCACTGGACCGCCAAGAACCTCGGCTGGAACGGCACCCTCGCCCCCGGGGCGTCCGTCACCTTCGGCTTCAACGGCACCGGCACCGGCGCCCCCTCCGGCTGCAAGCTGAACGGCGAGTCCTGTGACGGCGGACCGGGCCAGCCCGGCGACAGCGCGCCGTCCGCCCCCGGCACGCCCACCGCCTCCGGCATCACCGACACGTCGGTGAAGATCAGCTGGACCGCGGCCACCGACGACAAGGGCGTCAAGAACTACGACGTGCTGCGCGGCGGCGCCAAGGTCGCGACCGTCACCGGCCTGACGTACACGGACACCGGCCTGACCCCCGGCACCGACTACTCCTACAGCGTCCAGGCGCGGGACACCGCCGACCAGACCGGCCCGGCCAGCGGCTCCGTCGCGGTCCGCACCACCGGTGGCGGCGGCGGCGAAGGCCCCGGCCCGTCGTCCACCGTCAAGATGGGCTACTTCACCAACTGGGGCGTCTACGGCCGCAACTACCACGTCAAGAACCTCGTGACGTCCGGTACGGCCAACAAGATCACCCACATCAACTACGCGTTCGGCAACGTCCAGGGCGGCAAGTGCACCATCGGTGACGCCTACGCCGACTACGACAAGGCGTACACCGCCGACCAGTCCGTCGACGGCAAGGCCGACACCTGGGACCAGCCGCTGCGCGGCAACTTCAACCAGCTGCGCAAGCTGAAGGCCCAGTACCCGCACATCAAGGTGCTGTGGTCGTTCGGCGGCTGGACCTGGTCCGGCGGCTTCGGCCAGGCCGTGCAGAACCCGGCCGCCTTCGCCCAGTCCTGCTACGACCTGGTGGAGGACCCGCGCTGGGCCGATGTCTTCGACGGCATCGACCTGGACTGGGAGTACCCGAACGCCTGTGGTCTGACCTGCGACACGAGCGGCCCGGCCGCCTTCACCAAGATGATGCAGGCCATGCGTGCCAAGTTCGGCGCGAACAACCTGGTCACCGCGGCCATCACCGCGGACGCCTCGGCCGGCGGCAAGATCGACGCCGCTGAGTACGGCCCGGCGTCGCAGTACGTCGACTGGTACAACGTGATGACGTACGACTTCTTCGGCGCCTGGGCGGCGAAGGGTCCGACGGCCCCGCACTCCCCGCTGACCACCTACCCGGGCATCCCGCAGTCCGGCTTCACCTCCGCCGAGGCGATCGCCAAGCTCAAGGCGAAGGGCGTGCCCGCCAAGAAGCTGCTGCTCGGCATCGGCTTCTACGGGCGCGGCTGGACCGGCGTCACCCAGAAGGAGCCGGGCGGCACCGCGACGGGCCCGGCGGGCGGCACGTACGAGCAGGGCATCGAGGACTACAAGGTCCTGAAGAACACCTGCCCGGCCAACGGCACCGTGGCCGGCACGGCCTACGCCCACTGCGGCACCAACTGGTGGAGCTACGACACCCCGGCGACGGTCCAGTCCAAGATGGCCTGGGCCAAGGGCCAGGGCCTGGGCGGTGCCTTCTACTGGGAGTTCAGCGGTGACACCGCCAACGGTGAGCTGGCCACGGCCGTCCACTCCGGCCTCCAGTAACCACTGATCCCTCCGGCACACCCCGCACAACGATCGAGCCGCACCGGAAACGGTGCGGCTCGATCCATGTCCGCCACCGGCCCCGGGGCCCGCGGCCCACGCCGTACGCAGGACCCGGGGCACGCGGCCCACGCGCCGTACGCGGGCCCCAAGGCTCGCGGCCCACGCCGCATGCCGGACCCGGAACGCACGCTCCACCGCCGTACGCGGCGGCGGGACACGCGACCCACGCCGTACGCAGGACCCGGAACACGCGACCCACGCCGTACGCGGGGCCGGACGCGCGCTCCGCTTCCCCCAGCAGCCGGCGGCGACACCGCCCGCGGTGAGCCGGCCACGGCCGCCCACGGCCGTCCACTCCGGCCCCCGGCGACCACCGGCCCCTCCGGCACACCCCGCACAACGATCGAGCCGCACCGGAAACGGTGCGGCTCGATCCGAGTACGCGGGGCCCGGGACCGCGGTCCGCGCCCGTACGCGAGGGGGCGAAGGCGCGCTCCGCGCCGTGCGCGGCGGCGGGACGCGGCGGCTACGCCACGTTCACCCGCTGTCCGGGGGGCGCCGCCTCCAGCCAGGCGAGGAAACCGGTGAGGGCGTCCTCGCTCATGGCGAGCTCCAGGCGCGTCTCCCGGTGCAGGCAACCCAGCACGACGGAGTCCGACAGGAGCGCCAGCTCCTCCTCGCCCTCCGGCATGCGGCGGTCCAGGACCTCGATGGAGGCCCGCTCCAGGATGCGGCGCGGGCGGGGCGCGTACGAGAAGACCCGGAACCAGGCGATCCGGTCGCCGCTGTACCGGGCGACCCCGTACACCCATCCCTTGCCGGAGGTGTCGCCCTCCTCGGGGACGTTCCAGCGGAGGCTGCAGTCGAACGTGCCGCCCGACCGCTGGATCAGCCGCCGGCGCAGGCCGAAGACGAAGAGCCCGATCACCACCAGTGCGACGACCAGCGCGCTCACCAGCAAGGCGAGGAACATCTCCACCGACCTCCCCGCTTCGTCCTGTAACCGAATACGACCTGCATCTGCATCGCCTCAGCCGCGGCCGGTCTGGGGAGTCCAGGCCGAGCCGCGGCTGAGGGGCCGGGCCGCCCCGTGAAGGGCACCCGGCGAGGTGGATCAGTGGCGGTGCGTTAGCGCGCCGCCACCGCGCGCAGCCGGATGTCGGCGCGCCGCTCGGCCGCGGCGTCCGACTCCGCCTTCGCACGCTCCAGCGCGCGCTCGGCGCGCTGGGGGTCGATCTCATCCGCCAGCTCGGCGATCTCCGCGAGCAGCGACAGCTTGTTGTCCGCGAACGAGAGGAAACCGCCGTGCACAGCGGCGACGACCGTGCCCCCCTCGCTCGTACGAATGGTCACCGGGCCCGACTCCAGCACACCGAGCAGCGGCTGGTGGCCGGGCATGACGCCGATGTCGCCGGAGGTGGTGCGCGCGATGACCAGGGTGGCCTCGCCGGACCAGACACTCCGGTCCGCGGCGACCAGCTCGACGTGCAGCTCAGCGGCCAAGGGTGGCTCCTCGGGTCACCACCCGGCGGGTCTTGCCGGGTGTTGGGTCATAAGTCTAGTAGGGCCGTCGGCGCCGGAGCGCCGAGGACCCGCGCCGGCCAGCGCGGCCGGGGGACGGCCGCGGGGGCGGCCGGGGTCCGGGGCCGTGGCCCCGGAGGGGGGTGCAGCGTGAGGGGGCGGGACGCGCCCGCCCCCTCACCCGTCACGGGACCTTAGGAAACGCCGAGTTCCTTGGCGTTCTTCTTGAGGTCCTCGAGACCACCGCACATGAAGAAGGCCTGCTCCGGGAAGTGGTCGTACTCGCCGTCGCAGATCGCGTTGAACGCGGCGATCGACTCGTCGAGCGGAACGTCCGAACCGTCCACACCGGTGAACTGCTTCGCCGCGTGGGTGTTCTGGGACAGGAAGCGCTCGACGCGACGGGCGCGGTGGACGACCAGCTTGTCCTCTTCGCCCAGCTCGTCGATACCGAGGATCGCGATGATGTCCTGGAGGTCCTTGTACTTCTGCAGGATGCCCTTGACGCGCATGGCGGCGTCGTAGTGGTCCTGCGCGATGTAGCGCGGGTCCAGGATCCGGGACGTGGAGTCCAGCGGGTCCACGGCCGGGTAGATGCCCTTCTCGGAGATCGGACGGGAGAGAACCGTCGTCGCGTCGAGGTGGGCGAAGGTGGTGGCCGGCGCCGGGTCGGTCAGGTCGTCGGCGGGGACGTAGATCGCCTGCATCGAGGTGATCGAGTGACCGCGGGTCGACGTGATGCGCTCCTGGAGGAGACCCATCTCGTCGGCCAGGTTCGGCTGGTAACCCACCGCGGACGGCATGCGGCCGAGCAGGGTGGACACCTCGGAACCGGCCTGGGTGAACCGGAAGATGTTGTCGATGAAGAAGAGCACGTCCTGCTTCTGGACGTCGCGGAAGTACTCCGCCATCGTCAGACCGGCCAGGGCGACGCGCAGACGGGTGCCCGGGGGCTCGTCCATCTGGCCGAAGACCAGGGCGGTCTTGTCCAGAACGCCGGACTCCTCCATCTCCGCGATGAGGTCGTTGCCCTCGCGGGTGCGCTCACCGACACCAGCGAAGACGGAAACGCCCTCGTGGAGGTTGGCGACACGCATGATCATTTCCTGGATCAGAACGGTCTTGCCGACACCGGCGCCACCGAACAGACCGATCTTTCCACCCTTGACGTACGGGGTGAGGAGGTCGACGACCTTCAGGCCCGTCTCGAACATCTCGGTCTTCGACTCGAGCTGGTCGAAGTCGGGGGCCTTGCGGTGGATCGGCCAGCGCTCGCCGACGTTGGCGTTCTCCTCGGGGTGGTTCAGCACCTCACCGAGGGTGTTGAACACCTTGCCCTTGGTGAAGTCGCCGACCGGGACGGAGATGCCCGCGCCCGTGTCGGTCACCACGGCCTGGCGGACCAGGCCGTCGGTGGGCTGCATCGAGATGGTGCGGACCAGGCCGTCACCCAGGTGCTGGGCGACCTCCAGGGTCAGCGTCTTCTTCGCGCCGTCCTGGGCCGGGTCGGCCACCTCGACGTGCAGCGCGTTGTAGATCTCCGGCATCGCG
Source organism: Streptomyces tamarix (assembly GCF_032423885.1). Classification (NCBI taxonomy): domain Bacteria; kingdom Bacillati; phylum Actinomycetota; class Actinomycetes; order Kitasatosporales; family Streptomycetaceae; genus Streptomyces; species Streptomyces tamarix. The sequence goes on from NZ_JAWCTQ010000001.1 coordinate 174,682, forward strand.
TCGACGGGGAACTCCACGTCGACGACCGGGCCGATGACCCGGGCGACGCGGCCCGTGGCGGCGGCCGTCTCAACAGTGGTCGTCATTACTTGTCACTCCCCGCGGTCGCGTCGGCCAGGGCGCTCGCGCCACCGACGATCTCGCTGATTTCCTGGGTGATTTCGGCCTGGCGGGCCGCGTTGGCAAGGCGCGAGAGCGAGTTGATCAGATCTCCCGCGTTGTCGGTCGCCGACTTCATCGCCCGGCGGCGGGCCGCGTGCTCGGAGGCGGCGGCCTGCAGCAGGGCGTTGTAGACGCGGCTCTCGACGTAGCGCGGCAGGAGGGCGTCGAGGACGTCCTCCGCCGACGGCTCGAAGTCGAACAGGGGAAGGATCTCGCCCTTGGCCCCCGTCTCCTCCGCGGCCTTCGCGAGGCTGAGCGGCAGCATCCGGTTGTCCACCGGCGTCTGCGTCATCATCGACACGAACTCCGTGAAGACGATGTGCAGCTCGTCGACACCGCCGTCCGCGGTGTCCTGCTGGACGGCCGCGATCAGCGGAGCGGCCACCTGCTTGGCGTCCGCGTAGGACGGGTTGTCGGAGAAGCCGGTCCAGGCGTCCGCGACCTTGCGCTCGCGGAAGCCGTAGTAGGCGACACCCTTGCGGCCGACGATGTACGTGTCGACCTCCTTGCCCTCGCCGCGCAGCCGCTCGGTGAGCCGGTCGGCCTGCTTGATGGCGTTGGAGGAGTAGCCGCCGGCCAGACCGCGGTCGCTCGTGATGAGCAGGACCGCGGCACGGGTCGGGGACTCCGCCTCCGTGGTGAGGGGGTGGTTGGTGTTCGACCCGGTCGCCACCGCCGTGACCGCGCGGGTGAGCTCGGTCGCGTACGGCGTGGAGGCCGCCACCTTGCGCTGCGCCTTGACGATGCGCGAGGCGGCGATCATCTCCATCGCCTTGGTGATCTTCTTCGTCGCGGTGACGGACCGGATGCGACGCTTGTAGACCCGGAGCTGCGCTCCCATGGATCAGGTCCCTTCCGTCGTCACTTGGAGACGTTGACGGTGGCCGGGGCGTCCTCGCCGAGCAGCTTGCCGTCGAAGGTCTCGAACTGCTTCTTGAAGTCGGTGATGCACTCCGCGACCTTGTCGAGGGTCTCGTCGGACATCTTGCCGCCCTCGCGGATCGAGGTCATGAGCGACTTGTGCTCGCGGTGCAGGAAGTCCAGCAGCTCCGTCTCGAAGCGGCGGATGTCCTGGACCGGGACGTCGTCCATCTTGCCGGTGGTGCCGGCCCAGACGGAGACGACCTGGTTCTCGGTCGCCATCGGCTGGTACTGCGGCTGCTTCAGCAGCTCGACCATGCGCTTGCCGCGCTCCAGGGCGGCCTTCGACGCGGCGTCCAGGTCGGAACCGAAGGCGGCGAACGCCTCCAGCTCGCGGAACTGGGCCAGGTCGACGCGGAGCCGGCCGGAGACCTGCTTCATGGCCTTGTGCTGGGCCGAGCCACCGACTCGCGACACGGAGATACCGACGTTCAGGGCCGGGCGCTGACCGGCGTTGAACAGGTCGGACTCCAGGAAGCACTGGCCGTCGGTGATGGAGATGACGTTGGTCGGGATGAACGCCGAGACGTCGTTGGCCTTGGTCTCGACGATCGGGAGACCGGTCATGGAACCGGCGCCCATCTCGTCGGAGAGCTTGGCGCAGCGCTCCAGCAGGCGGGAGTGCAGGTAGAAGACGTCGCCCGGGTAGGCCTCGCGGCCCGGCGGGCGGCGCAGCAGCAGCGACACGGCGCGGTAGGCGTCGGCCTGCTTCGACAGGTCGTCGAAGACGATGAGGACGTGCTTGCCCTCGTACATCCAGTGCTGGCCGATGGCGGAGCCGGTGTAGGGCGCCAGGTACTTGAAGCCGGCCGGGTCGGACGCCGGGGCGGCGACGATGGTCGTGTACTCCAGGGCACCGGCCTCCTCCAGCGCACCGCGGACGGACGCGATGGTGGAGCCCTTCTGGCCGATGGCGACGTAGATGCAGCGGACCTGCTTCTTCGGGTCGCCGGTGCGCCAGTTGTCACGCTGGTTGATGATCGTGTCGACGGCCAGGGCGGTCTTGCCGGTCTGGCGGTCGCCGATGATCAGCTGACGCTGACCACGGCCGATCGGGGTCATCGCGTCGACGGCCTTGTAGCCCGTCTCCATCGGCTCGTGCACCGACTTGCGCTGCATGACCGTGGGGGCCTGCAGCTCGAGGGCGCGGCGGCCGGACGTCTCGATCTCGCCGAGGCCGTCGATCGGGTTGCCGAGCGGGTCGACGACGCGACCCAGGTAGCCCTCGCCGACGGCGACGGACAGGACCTCGCCGGTGCGCTGGACCGACTGGCCCTCCTCGATGCCGCTGAACTCACCGAGGACAATGGCACCGATCTCGCGCTCCTCGAGGTTGAGGGCGAGGCCGAGGGTGCCGTCCTCGAACTTCAGCAGTTCGTTGGCCATGGTCGAGGGCAGACCCTCGACCTTCGCGATGCCGTCGCCGGCAAGGCTGACCGTACCGACCTCCTCGCGCGAGGCCGCGTCCGGCTTGTACGACTGGACAAAGTTCTCCAGCGCGTCCCGGATCTCCTCCGGCCGGATCGTGAGCTCCGCCATCTGGGTTCCCTGCTCTCCTTGTTGGGCCCGAAGTCTCTTTGGGGGATCTGGGGGCTCCCCCCAGAACTTCTGCATCCTGTGCACGGCCCAACCGGGCCGTAGGTAACGCTTGTTGGGTGTGGTGACCTGGTCAGCCGGCCAGTCGCCTCGTCGCCTCGTCGAGGCGGGAGGCGATCGTGCCGTTGACGACCTCGTCGCCGATCCGCACCGAGATCCCGCCGAGGACCGCGGGGTCCACGTCGAGGTTGAGGTGCATCGTCCGGCCGTACGTCCTCGCCAGCACCGCGCCGAGGCGCTCCTTCTGCTGGTCGGTGAGCGGTACCGCCGACGTGACGACCGCGACCATCCGGTCCCGGCGCGCCGCGGCGAGCTTGGACAGGGACTCCAGTCCCCCCTCCAGGCTACGTCCCCGCGGCTGGGTGACCAGGCGGACGATCAGCCGCTCGGTCGCCGCGTTGGCCCGGCCGCCGAGGAGGCTGCGCAGCAGCTCGCCCTTGGCGGTGGCCGTGGCGGCCCGGTCGGTCAGCGCGGCCCGCAGCGCGGGGCTGGAGGTCACGATCCGGCCGAACCGGAACAGCTCGTCCTCGACGTCGTCGAGCGCGCCGGCCTTCTGGGCCGCGGTGAGGTCCGCGGTGTCCGCCAGCTCCTCGACCGCGTCGACCAGGTCGCGCGACTGGGACCAGCGGGAGCGGACCATGCCGGAGACCAGGTCGACGGTCTCGCCGCCCACCTGACCGCTCAGCAGTCGCGTGGCCAGGTCGGCCTTGGCCTCTCCGGCCTGCGCCGGGTCGGTGAGGACCCGACGCAGCGACACCTCGCGGTCGAGCAGCGCGGTGACGGCGGCCAGCTCCTCGGCGAGCTTCGCCGCGTCGACCGACGTGTTGTCGGTCAGCGCGTCGAGACGCTCACGCGCGGCAGCCAGTGCCTCGCGGCTCGCTCCGTTCATCGGGCGGCCTCGGCCTTCTCCTCGAGCTCGTCGAGGAAGCGGTCGATGGTGCGGCTCTGGCGGGCGACGTCCTCGAGGGACTCGCCGACCAGCTTGCCGGCCAGGTCGGTGGCGAGCTTGCCGACGTCCTGACGCAGGGCGGCGGCGGCCGCCTTGCGGTCGGCCTCGATCTGCGCGTGGCCGGCGGCGACGATCTCCTCGCGCTGACGCTGACCTTCCGCCCTCATCTCGGCGATGATCGCGGCGCCCTGCTCCTGTGCCTCCTGGCGCAGACGCGCGGCCTCGTGGCGGGCCTCGGCGAGCTGAGCCTTGTACTGCTCAAGCACACTCTGGGCCTCGAGCTGGGCCGACTCGGCCTTCTCGATCCCGCCCTCGATGGCCTCACGGCGCTCTTCCAGAACCTTGTTGATGTTCGGGAGGAGCTTCTTGGCGAGGAAGCCGAAGACGATGGCGAAGGCGATCAGACCGACGACGAGCTCGTCGAGATGCGGGATGATCGGAGGCTGGGGCTCCTCCGCCGCCGCAAGGAACAGAGCGTTCACATCAGTGCCTTCCGTGAAAGGTGTGGGGCTGTCGAATCCGGCTTACTGGAAGACGAAGCCCATGACGATGCCGATGAGGGCGAGCGCCTCACAGAAGGCGAAACCCATGATCTGGTTGGTGCGGATCAGACCGGCCGCCTCGGGCTGGCGGGCGAGGGCCTGGGTGCCGTTACCGAAGATGATGCCGACGCCGACGCCGGGGCCGATGGCGGCGAGGCCGTAACCGACGGCGTTGACGTTGCCGGAGACGGTGTTCTCGGCGGCGAGGGTCTGGAGAACGGACATGCCGGATCTTCCTTCTCTTTCAATGACCCGGTGGGGGTTGGCCACCGGACGACTGCGGTTTCGGGGGACGGGCCTGGCTCAGTGGTGCTCGGCGAGCGCGCCCTGAATGTAGCTGCAGGCCAGGAGCACGAAGACGTACGCCTGGACGGCCTGGATGAAGAGCTCGAAGGCGGTCATCACGATGACCATGACGAACGAGGCGCCGGCGTAGACGATGCCGATGCCGTTCAGCAGGTACCAGCTCGCCAGGGAGAACATCACCAGGAGCATGTGACCGGCGAACATGTTCGCGAAGAGTCGGACCGCGTGCGTGAAGGGCCGGATGATCAGGTTGGAGAGGAACTCCAGGGCCATGACCAGCGGGAGGATGGCGCCGAGGCTCTTGTCGTAGCCGAGGATGTTCTTCCAGCCGCCCGCGAAGCCGTGCTTCTTGAAGGTCAGCCCCACCCAGATCACGTAGACGATCAGCGCGAGCGCCGCCGGGAAGGCGATCAGCGAGGTGACCGGGAACTGGGCGAGCGGAACGATCGACCAGAGGTTCAGGATCCAGACGAAGAAGAAGAGGGACACCATCAGCGGGACGTACTTCTCGCCGTCCTTCTTGCCGATGATCTCGTAGACGATGCCGCGGCGGACGAAGTCGTACCCGGCCTCGCCGACCATCTGGACCTTTCCGGGAACCAGCTTCGGCTTGGCGAACGCGGCCCAGAAGAAGGCGACGATCAGCACGGAGCCGAGGAGCGCCAGCAGCATCGGCTTGGTGAACTCGAAGCCCGCGACCGTGGCGATGGGCTCGTAGATGAACGAGTGGAGGCCCGGTGCCGGGAAGCCGCATCCCTCGATGAAGAGGTGACAGCTCGGGTCGAAGGCAAGCGTCTGGTCAGCACTCACCGCGGGCTCCTTCAGCGTGGCGCATAGGTACGGCAACCTCGTTGTGTCGGCGCGGCACGCAGCCGCGGTTCGGCACTGGACTGGTCTTACGGATAAGGGGGCGGCGGTTCGGCGTCGAGCGTCGCGCTGGGACAGGCGTCAGCTCGGATGGCCACGCCCGCAGTGCCGCAGTTGGCATCGGACGATAGCAGCATCGCGAACCGCTCTTTATCCCGGCCCTACCTCTCACGCCGAGGACCCGCTCTTGGCGGGGTTTCCGCCCTGCCCTGCGGCCGGGTCGACGTAGAGGATCTTGGCCTTCATCCAGCTCCGCGCCTGAGCGGTGATCCACGTGACGGTGGCCGCGAGCAACGTGAAGGCGAAGGCCTTGAAATCGAACAGCGTCGTGTCCTTGAACATGGTCAAGAACAGGAAGAGAAGAAGCAGCTGGGCCACGTAGAGCATCAGCCCCATGGCCTGGAACAGCTGCGGCAGGGACTTGGCCGTGCGCTGGAGCACCACCAGCCCGATCCCCATGAACAGGACGACGACGAGCGTTCCGACGACGCCACCGATGGCACCCTTCCCGCCGGCGACCACCGCGCTCACCGCGGTGCCGACGGCGCCGACAGCAAGCGTGGGTACGGCGGCGGGCAGGACGGTGCGGATGTCGTTGGACGGCATGGCGGCATCTCCGCTTGCTGGTGGGGGCAGTGGTGTCGTCATGGACGAGCGTAGGCCCGGTCCGAGTCAGATCTCGGCGCCAACGGGCCGTCGCACTGCGGCCCTTCGGCACTGTCGCCGGGTCTCGTGAACGGTATCACAAACTATTTGAAGAGGTCTTTACCCGATGGTGTGCCGACTCTCACACATGAGAGTGACCTCGCGCGTGTGTGCACGACAAAGGGCTGCTTTGTCTGGTAGTGCCCCCGGTTGCGCCCCTCGTCAATTCGGCGTTCCGGCCTTCCGTCGTTCGGGGAGGTGAGAACGGGCGCCGATCGCTGTCGCGCCGTTGACCCCCGCCGGGACGCGCGGCCACTCCCCCGCGTCACCGCCCTCCGCCGCCGGCCCCGCGTCCGTCCCGGCACCGGCGCCGACGGCCGTCAGGGCCTCCTCAGCGGCCTGCGGGGCGACCTTCCGGCGCCGGTACCGGGGCGGTACGAACGACTCCGCCCAGCGCGGCGCGCGCGGCCGGAACCGGGGCAGGAGCAGCAGCACCAGCCCCACCGCGCTCAGCGCCACGATCGGCAGCATGATCCACATGGACGCGGAGTGGACCGAGTAGGTCAGCGTGCCGAACGCGATCAGCGCCGACCAGAAGTACATGATCAGCACGGCACGGCTGTGCGAGTGGCCGATCTCCAGCAGCCGGTGGTGCAGGTGGCCGCGGTCGGCGGCGAACGGCGACTGGCCGTTCCAGGTGCGCCGCACGATCGCCAGGACCAGGTCGGCCATGGGGATCGCGATGATCGTCAGCGGCAGCAGCAGCGGGATGAAGACCGGCAGCGCGGCGTGCGTCGCCCGCCGCGTCGAACCCTCGAAGATCTTCAGCGCGTCCGGGTCGACCTGCCCCGTGATGGAGATCGCCGACGCTGCGAGCACCAGGCCGATCAACATCGAGCCCGAGTCGCCCATGAAGATCCGCGCCGGGTGCATGTTGTGCGGCAGGAAGCCCAGGCACATGCCCATCAGCACGGCGGCGAACAGCGTGGCCGGGGCGGCCGCCTCGATGCCGTACCCGAACCAGATCCGGTACGCGTACAGGAAGAACGCGGCGGCGGCGAGGCACACCATGCCGGCGGCGAGGCCGTCGAGGCCGTCGACGAAGTTCACGGCGTTGATGGTGAGGACGACCAGCGCGACGGTCAGGAGCGTGCCCTGCCACTGGGTGAGGCCGACCGTGCCGATGCCGGGGATCGGCAGCCACAGGATCGTCAGGCCCTGCATGACCATGACGCCCGCCGCGATCATCTGCCCGCCCAGCTTGATCAGCGCGTCGATCTCGAACTTGTCGTCGAGGACGCCGATCAGCCAGATCAGGGCGGCGCCGGAGAGCAGCGCGCGGGGCTCGTTGGAGAGCGCGAAGACGCTGTTGAGGCGGTCCAGGTGGTCCGCGACGAGCAGGCCCGCGCAGAGCCCGAAGAACATGGCGATGCCGCCGAGCCGGGGCGTCGGCTCGCGGTGCACGTCGCGCGCGCGGATCTCGGGCATCGCGCCGACCGCGATGGCGAACTTCCGCACCGGCCCGGTGAGCAGATAGGTCACCGCGGCCGTGATGCAGAGCGTCAGCAGGTAATCACGCACGGGCTGCCCCACAGGAATCGCTGGCCATCTCAGCCCCACACCCTAGTCGCGCCGCTCCTCCCTGGAGGACACACCGGAGCGGCGCATGGTTGCGCTCAACCGTGCTTCTCCCCCCGATACGGGGGAAAACACCCGGCCAGCGCCCGTGCCTCGGCCCGTACGGAGGCCGTGTCCGCGTCCGCGGCGAGGGCCGCGGCGAACAGCTGCGCGACGCGTTCCATCTCCGCGGCGCCCATGCCCTGCGTGGTCACCGCGGCCGTGCCGAAGCGGATGCCGCGGCCGTCCCCGTACGGCAGGGCGCAGGTGTCCACGACCAGTCCGGCGGCCGTCAGGCGGGCGCGCGCGCCGCGGCCGTCGACGCCGAGCGGGGCCGGGTCGGCGGTGATGAGGTGGGTGTCCGTGCCGCCGGTCGTCACCGCGAAGCCCAGCGCGGCCAGCCGCTCGGCGAGCAGGCGCGCGTTGGCGACGGCCCGGTGGGCGTACTCCCGGAACGCCGGCGTCGCGGCCTCCCCGAAGGCGACGGCCTTGGCGGCCACGGTGTGCATCTGGGCGCCGCCCTGCGTGAACGGGAACACCGCCCGGTCGATCCGCTCCGCCAGCTCCGCCCCGCACAGCACCATGCCGCCGCGCGGCCCCCGCAGCACCTTGTGCGTCGTCGCGCAGACCACGTCCGCGTACGGGACGGGGTTCGGCGCCGCTCCCCCGGCGACCAGGCCGATCGGGTGCGCCGCGTCGACGATCAGAGCCGCCCCGACCTCGTCCGCGATGTCGCGGAACTCGGCGTAGTCGAGGTGCCGGGGGTACGAGATCGAACCGCACACGACCGCCTTCGGCCGGTGCCGGCGTGCCAGGGCGCGCACCTGCTCGTGGTCGACGAGCCCGCTCTCCGCGTCGACGCCGTACGGGACGAAGTCGAACCAGCGCCCCGAGAAGTTCGCCGGCGACCCGTGCGTGAGGTGGCCCCCGTGGGCCAGGCCCATGGCCAGGACGGTGTCCCCGGGGCGCAGCAGCGCCGCGTACGCCGCCAGCACGGCGGAGGAGCCCGAGTGTGCCTGCACGTTCGCGTGCTCGGCGCCGAACAGGGCGCGCGCCCGCTGCACGGCGAGCCGCTCCGCCGCGTCCGCGTACTCGCAGCCGCCGTGGTGGCGGCGGCCCGGATAGCCCTCGGCGTACTTGTTGGCGAGGCGCGAGCCGAGCGCGGCGAGCACGGCGGGCGACGTGAAGTTCTCCGCGGCGATCAGTTGGAGGCCGTCCTCCTGCCGCCGCGCCTCCCCGTCCAGGACGTCGGCGATCTCGGGGTCCTGCCGGCGCAGCGCGTCGGCGTCCGGCCCGTAGGCGCCGTCCAGCGCCTCCTCGGCTCCAGCGGTGAGCGGCATCAGTGGCTCCAGGCGCTCCAGGCGTGGACGGGTCCCCCCGGTCCCTCCACTGTAGGTCCGGCTCCCGCGGCTCGCCCGTCCGGCGGCTCAGCGGTGTGCGGGGACCCCCGTCAGGGCGGTCACCACCGGCTCCAGGGCCTGGTTGATCTCGTCGCCCACCGAGCGGAAGAACGTGATGGGCGCGCCGTACGGGTCGTTCACCTCGTCCGCCTCCGCGGTCGGCGCCAGCAGCCAGCCCCGCAGCGCGGCCGCCGCCTGCACCAGCGCGTGTGCCCGGGCCACCACGCCGTCGGCCTCCGGGTCGGGCAGCGTCGTCGGGTCTATCGCCCGTACGAGCCGGGTGAACTCCTTCAGGGTGAACGTGCGCAGGCCCGCGCTGTGGCCCATCGAGATGACCTGGGCACGGTGGTCACGGGTGGCCGTGAGCACCAGGTCGGCGCGGACGACGTGCTCGTCGATCAGCTCCCGGCCGACGAACCCGCTCGCGTCCGCGCCGAAGTCCGCGAGGACCGTCTCGGCGTTGGCCTCCATCGGCGCACCCTCGTGCCCCCACGTGCCGGCGCTCTCCACGATCAGGCCGCAGCCCGCCGGGTCGCCGATGCGGTCGCGCAGGGCGTGGCGGGTCAGCCGCTCGGTGATCGGCGAGCGGCAGACGTTGCCGGTGCTGACGTGGAGGATGCGGAACGTGCTCGCCGTGCCTATGCCACGCCCCTCAGGGGTCGTCAACTGGCCACCTCGAGGTCGGGTACGACCTTGCGCAGCTCGTCCGCAGAGAGCGCGCCCGCGCGCAGCAGCACCGGCACGTCACGGGTGACGTCGACGATCGACGACGGCACGATGCCCGGTGTCGGGCCGCCGTCCAGGTACACCGACACGGAGTCGCCGAGCATGCCCTGGGCGGCGTCGCAGTCCTCCGGCGCCGGGTGTCCCGTCAGGTTGGCGGACGACACGGCCATCGGGCCGACGTCGGTGAGCAGCTCGATCGCCACGGGGTGCAGCGGCATGCGGATCGCGACGGTGCCGCGGGTGTCGCCCAGGTCCCACTGGAGGGACGGCTGGTGCCTGGCGACGAGCGTGAGCGCGCCCGGCCAGAACGCGTCGACGAGCTCCCACGCCTGCTCGGAGAAGTCCGTGACCAGGCCGTGCAGGGTGTTCGGCGACCCGATGAGGACGGGCGTGGGCATGTTCCGGCCGCGGCCCTTGGCCTCCAGCAGGTCGGCGACGGCCTCCGGGCTGAAGGCGTCCGCGCCGATGCCGTAGACAGTGTCCGTCGGCAGCACGACGAGCTCGCCGCGGCGGACGGCGGACGCGGCCTCGCGCAGGCCCGTCGAGCGGTCGGTCGCGTCGTTGCAGTCGTATCGCCGTGCCATCAGCGGGCCCTCCAAATTTCGGTCACTCGGTTCACCTCCGGGGCGCTCAAGGCCCCGCCGACGGCCGACCGTGCCCGGTCGCCCGTCCCTCGCGCCCCGCGCGCGTCCCCGGACGGGGTCCGGGGGCGCGTCCGCTCCCCCGCGGCGGCGCCGCGCCCCTCCGGTCCACCCGTCGCGGGCGCCTCGCGGCGGCCCCGCGGGGCGCCGCACGTCTTCGGTTCCGTCGTCGGCACCGGCACCGGCGTCATGGCGTCGCCTTGCGCGCCGACGCGAAGCGGGGCCGGTTGTTCAGGTCGGGGTGGTCGGCGGCGTCCGTCCAGCCGGCCTCCTCGTTGAAGATCCACGGCACCTGGCCGCCCTGCGTGTCGGCGTGCTCGACGACGACGAGGCCGCCGGGGCGGAGCAGCCGGTGCGCGGTGCGCTCGATGCCGCGGATCACGTCGAGGCCGTCCTCGCCGGAGAACAGCGCCATCTCGGGATCGTGGTCACGGGCCTCGGGCGCCACGTACTCCCACTCGGTGAGCGGGATGTACGGCGGGTTGGAGATGACCAGGTCGACCTGGCCGTCCAGCTCCGGGAGGGCCGTCAGGGCGTCGCCGTGGTGGACGGTGACCCTGGACCCCTCGGCGTTGCGCCGGGTCCACACGAGGGCGTCCTCGGACAGCTCCACGGCGTGCACGCGGGAGCGCGGCACCTCCTGGGCCATGGCGAGGGCGATCGCGCCGGAGCCGGAGCACAGGTCGACGATCAGCGGCTCGACGACGTCCATGGCCCGTACGGCGTCTATGGCCCATCCGACGACCGACTCCGTCTCCGGGCGCGGCACGAAGACGCCGGGGCCCACCTGGAGCTCCAGGTAGCGGAAGAACGCCCGGCCGGTGATGTGCTGGAGCGGCTCGCGGGCCTCGCGGCGCGCCACGGCCTCCCAGTAGCGGGCGTCGAAGTCGGCGTCCTCGACGCGGTGCAGCTCGCCGCGCTTGACGCCGTGGACGAACGCGGCGAGCTCCTCCGCGTCGAAGCGCGGTGACGGCACACCGGCGTCGGCCAGGCGCTGGGTGGCCTGGGCGACCTCCGACAGCAGCAGGCTGCGGGGGCTCGGGGTCCTCCCCCCGAAATTCTGCTGCACGCTGGTCCTCCGGGCTGCTGGGTCGTACGAGGGCGGGATTACGGGGACGGGCTCACGCGGCGGAGAGCTTCGCGGCCGCGTCGGCGTCGACGCACGCCTGGATCACGGCGTCCAGGTCCCCGTCGAGCACCTGGTCCAGGTTGTAGGCCTTGAAGCCGACGCGGTGGTCCGAGATGCGGTTCTCGGGGTAGTTGTACGTGCGGATCTTCTCCGACCGGTCGACCGTGCGGACCTGGCTGCGGCGGGCGTCCGCGGCGTTGCGCTCGGCCTCCTCCTGGGCCTTCGCGAGCAGCCGGGAACGGAGGATGCGCAGGGCCTGCTCCTTGTTCTGGAGCTGGCTCTTCTCGTTCTGGCAGGAGGCGACGACGCCGGTCGGCAGGTGCGTGATGCGGACGGCCGAGTCGGTGGTGTTGACGGACTGGCCGCCGGGGCCGGAGGACCGGTAGACGTCGATCCGCAGGTCGTTGGGGTTGATCTCCACCTCGACCTCCTCGGCCTCGGGCGTGACGAGGACGCCGGCGGCGGAGGTGTGGATGCGGCCCTGCGACTCGGTGGCGGGCACGCGCTGCACGCGGTGCACCCCGCCCTCGTACTTCAGCCGCGCCCAGACGCCCTGGCCGGGCTCGGTCGCGCCGTTGCCGCCCTTGGTCTTCACGGCGACCTGGACGTCCTTGTACCCGCCCAGCTCGGACTCGGTGGCGTCGATGATCTCGGTCTTCCAGCCGACGCGCTCGGCGTACCGCAGGTACATCCGCAGGAGGTCGCCGGCGAAGAGGGCGGACTCGTCGCCGCCCGCGCCCGCCTTGATCTCCAGGATGACGTCCTTGTCGTCGCTCGGGTCGCGCGGGACGAGCAGCAGCCGCAGCCTGTCGGTGAGCTCCTCGCGCCGCTTCTCCAGCTCCTTGACCTCGGCGATGAAGTCGGGGTCGTCGGCGGCGAACTCGCGGGCGGTCTCGATGTCGTCACCGGTCTGCTTCCAGGAGCGGTACGCGGCGACGATCGGGGTCAGCTCGGCGTAGCGCTTGTTGAGCTTGCGCGCGTTGGCCTGGTCGGCGTGGACCGAAGGGTCGGCGAGCTTCTTCTCGAGGTCGGCGTGCTCGCCGACCAGTTCCTCGACCGCCTCGAACATCGGGGGCTCCTGGAGTGGGTGTGCGAAAGGGGCTGCGGGCGACGGCGTGGTCGGGGGCGACCCGGACCCCGACCAAAAAGCCGGCCCCGGCCGTCCGAGGGACGGCCGGAGACCGGCGATACGGCTCGCTACTTCTTGGAGCCGGCAGCCTTGCCGAAGCGGGCCTCGAAGCGGGCCACACGGCCACCGGTGTCGAGGATCTTCTGCTTGCCCGTGTAGAACGGGTGGCACTCGGAGCAGACCTCGGCACGGATGGTGCCGCCCTCGATCGTGCTACGGGTGGTGAACGACGCGCCGCAGGTGCAGCTGACCTGGGTCTCGACGTACTCGGGGTGGATGTCGCGCTTCAAGGTGTCTCCTAGTTTCGGGAGGGCTCCGGGTCGCCCCCGCGGGATGCGGATGCGTGAACCGGGGCCGACGTACCAGTCTGCCAGGACCGGCCGTATCTCCCAAAACCGGGGTGGGGCCGCGGGTATTCCCCCGCCCTCAGCGGACGACGCCGCCGGCCTTTCCGGTGGCGGTGCCGCGGGTGGCGGAGGCCGGGACGGGCAGGTCCTGGCGCAGGGCCTGCCACACCTGCTGGGCCTGGACGTCGAGGGGGACGACGCGGTTGGGGTCGGTCGCGTCGTACCGGACCGGCATCGTGATCATGTGGATGTCGTCGGCGCCGAGGCCGGACAGGCCGCCGGCGAGGTCGGCGAGCTCCTTGACGCCGTCCAGCCCGGAGTCCGGGGTGATCGCCCGGGTGGCGGTGTCGGCGAGGCCCCAGAGCTTCTGCGGGCTGGTGAGGACGCCGACCCGCTCGACCTGGTCGATGAGGGCCTTGACGAAGGACTGCTGGAGCTGGATGCGGCCCAGGTCGCTCTGGTCGCCGACGCCCTTGCGGGTGCGGACGAGGCCGAGGGCCTGCTCACCGTCGAGGGTGTGGGTGCCGGCGGCGAGGTCGAGGTGGCTGCTCGCGTCCTCGATGGCCCGCGTGGTGGTGATCCGGACGCCGCCCAGCTCGTCGATGAGCTCCTTGAAGCCGGTGAAGTCGACCTCGATGTAGTGGTCCATGCGGATGCCGGACATCTGCTCGACGGTCTTCACGGCGCAGGCGGGGCCGCCGACCTCGTACGCGGTGTTGAACATGACCCGGTACGCGGCGGGCTCGCTGCCGCCGTCGCGGCGGGCGCACTCGGGGCGGGTGATCAGCGTGTCGCGCGGGACGGACACGACGCTGGCCTTCTCGCGGCCCTCGTGGACGTGGACGACCATCGCGGTGTCGGAGCGGGCGGCGCCCTCGTCGCGGCCGTACGCTCCGTTGGCGCCGGAGCGGGAGTCGGAGCCCAGGACGAGGATGTCGAGGGAGCCGTCGTCGGCGTTCCGCGGGCGGTCGTCGCCGAGCTGGGCGTCGATGTCGACGCTCTTGATGTTGGCGTCGAGCCTCATGTACGCGAACCCGGCGCCGCCCCCGGCCAGGACGGCCAGGGCCGCCACCGCCCAGGCGGCGGCGACCAGGCCGCGTCGGGCGGCCGCCGGCTTCCCCCCGCGGCCCCCGGCGGCGGATATGCCGCCCTTGTCCTGCTCGCCCATGGTCTCCTCGATCCCGTCGGCCCGCGTACGCTCCGGATGCCCCCGTCGGTACCCGATCAGACGGCGGACCGCGGGAAAGGGTTGCACGGGTTTCCGCACGGTCCCGGGAACGGCCCGTGCCCGCCGTGCGGGGCACGGCGGGCACGGGGTGGTTCCGCGGAACGCGTACGGATCGCGTCCGGGTCCCGGCGCGGGGCCGGGACCCGTCGGGCGGCGGGCGTCGCGCGGCGGGCTGCCGCACGACCCCGCCTGGTGACTAGCTGATGATGTCGTACGAGTTCCAGCCGCTGCCGATCGTGTACCGCGACTTGAACGGCACGGTGGGCGAGTTGCGGCTCGGGTAGAGGTGCAGCGCGCCGGCCTTGTCGCGGACGACCAGGTCGGCGGCGCCGTCACCGGTCACGTCGCCGGGGGCGACGTAGGCGGTGAAGTTCCAGCCGGTGCCGACCTGCACCCGCTGGTTGCTGAACGGGGCGTTGGCCACGCCGCGGCCCAGGTACATCCACAGCCGCGCGGAGGTGTCGCGGACCAGCATGTCGGCCTTGCCGTCGCCGCTGTAGTCGCCGTTGCCGACGACCACGTAGCTCGCCCAGCCGGAGCCGCCCTTGAGGCGGGTGCCCCAGGTGCCGTTGCCCTTGCCGGGGTAGGTCCACAGGATGCCCGCGTAGTCCACGGTGAGCATGTCGGCCAGGCCGTCACCCGTGACGTCGCCCGGGAAGGTGATGGACTTCACCTTGCTCCAGCCGGTGCCGATGCGGGTGTCGACCCCCTCGAACATCCCCTCGGACGCCCGGAACTCGATCCGGTTCCAGCGCAGGTCGCCGTTGGACGTGCGGTACACGATGTCCTGGGTGGAGTCCCGGTCCAGGTCGGTCTGGCGCACCAGGTTGATGCCGCTGAAGTTGTCCCTGAACCGGGGCGAGCCGAGGCTCGTGCCGCGCGACGGGAAGACGAAGCCGTCGGCGTTGTCCTTGCGACGGGCGAACAGGTCGGCCTTGTTGTCGTCCGTGAGATTGGCGTCCGCGACGATCTGGTTGACCTTGCCCGCGTAAGTGGAGACCTTCGCGAAGACGCTGTGGGCGCCCTTCTCGATGCAGTCGGCCACCCCCCACGAGACGACGCCGGCGATCCGGCCGTTCACGATCAGCGGACCGCCGGAGTCGCCGTTGCACGGGCTGATCGTGGTCGCGTCCGTGCCGCCGGCGGGCTTGCCGGCGCAGAACATCTCGCCGGCGACGAAGTACTCGGCACCGGCCGGGAAGCTGGTGCACTTCGCGTCGCCCTGGATCGGCACGCTGGCCTTCTTCAGGTACTGCGAGATGTCCGAGCCGGGGGTGCCGCTGGTGCGCCCCCAGCCGTAGACGGTGCCCGTCGTGCCCGGCGCGTACGACGCCGTGTCGGATGACGTGACCGTCTGCAGGGTCTTGACCCGGAGCGGACGGTCCAGCGTCAGGACGGCGATGTCGTTGCGGATGTCGCCGTCGTACGACGGGTGGACCCACTGCCGGCTCACGCGGGCCGCCTGGCCTCCGTGGGTGACGAGATCGCCCTTCTCGTCCAGCTCCGCCAGCGTCGTGGCACCGGCGACGACGAGGCCGTACTCGGTCCAGTCGGCGCCGTCGACGCAGTGCGCCGCGGTGAGGACCTTGGCCGGGGCGATGAGGGCACCGCCGCAGAAGAATCCCTCACCGGTGACCGGGTCGGTGCCGTAGAGCTGCGTCATCCACGGCGCTTCCCCGAAGGGGGCGTTGACACCGCCGATGATCTTCGGGTCCGCCTTCGGCGCGGACGCCGCGTCACCGGACCGCATCGCGTTGGGCCGGTCCGCGCTGCCGGACTTCGCCTCAGCCTCGAAGAAGGCGCGGGCCTTGGCGGAGAGTTCGGCCTCCGAGGCGACGTCCGGGGTCTGCCGCGTTTCGGACAGCTGCGGTCCGTCGGTCGCGGACGCGGGGGACGCGGCCAGTGTGGCGCCCCCCACCGCGAGCGCGGCGAGGACCGCGGGGAGGACGATTCGGGTCCTCTGCCGAGGAGATGACACTCATACCCCCTGTTGATGGGACGCGCGACGGCATCGGAAGCCGTGGCGCGCTGCAGAAACACACAAGGGAGAGAAGAAGAGTCAGGCCGTTGTCATGAGCGGGCAGCGCGAAGAGCGCCTCGCGGCACACGGCAGGCATGCGAACGCGTGTTCCCCCCCACCTTGGTCCGCTGATACTACAAGGCAGAAGTCCGCCCCGTCACTCGGGTGACGGGGCGGACTTCTGTGGCGGTGCCTACGGCGGACGACGTCAGTCGTTGCCGTTTCCGGACGACGGCGTCGTCTTCTGGATCTGGAGCAGGAACTCGGCGTTCGACTTGGTCTGCTTCATCTTGTCGAGCAGCAGCTCGATCGCCTGCTGCTGGTCGAGCGCGTGCAGCACCCGGCGCAGCTTCCAGACGATGGCGAGCTCCTCGCCGCCGAGCAGGATCTCCTCCTTGCGGGTGCCGGACGCGTCGACGTCCACCGCGGGGAAGATGCGCTTGTCGGCGAGCTTCCGGTCGAGCTTGAGCTCCATGTTGCCGGTGCCCTTGAACTCCTCGAAGATCACCTCGTCCATGCGCGAGCCGGTGTCGACCAGCGCGGTGGCGAGGATGGTCAGCGAGCCGCCGTCCTCGATGTTCCGCGCGGCACCGAAGAAGCGCTTCGGCGGGTACAGCGCGGTCGAGTCGACACCACCGGACAGGATGCGGCCGGAGGCGGGCGCCGCGAGGTTGTACGCGCGGCCCAGACGGGTGATCGAGTCGAGCAGGACGACCACGTCGTGACCCAGCTCCACGAGGCGCTTGGCGCGCTCGATGGCCAGCTCGGCGACGGTGGTGTGGTCCTCGGCGGGGCGGTCGAAGGTCGAGGAGATGACCTCGCCCTTCACCGACCGCTGCATGTCGGTGACCTCTTCCGGACGCTCGTCGACGAGGACGACCATCAGGTGGCACTCGGGGTTGTTGTGGGTGATCGCGTTGGCGATCGCCTGCATGATCATGGTCTTGCCGGTCTTCGGCGGGGCCACGATCAGACCGCGCTGGCCCTTGCCGATCGGCGACACGAGGTCGATGATGCGGGTGGTCAGCACGCCCGGGTCGGTCTCCAGGCGGAGCCGGTCCTGCGGGTAGAGCGGGGTCAGCTTGTTGAACTCGGGACGGCCCCGGCCGGAGTCGGCGGCCATGCCGTTGGCCGAGTCGAGGCGGACCAGCGCGTTGAACTTCTCGCGGCGCTCGCCCTCCTTCGGCTGGCGCACGGCGCCCGTGAGGTGGTCGCCCTTGCGCAGGCCGTACTTGCGGACCTGGGCGAGCGACACGTACACGTCGTTCGGGCCGGGCAGGTAGCCCGAGGTCCGGATGAACGCGTAGTTGTCGAGGATGTCCAGGATGCCCGCGACGGGGATCAGGACGTCGTCCTCGGAGAGCTGCGGCTCACCGGCGAAGTCCTCGCGGCCACGACGCCCGCGGCGGTCGCGGTAGCGTCCGCGGCGACCGCGGCGACCGCCCGCCTCGTCGTCGTAGCCGTCGTCCTGCGGTCCGGCCTGGCCCTGCGGCGCGCCCTGGCGCTGCTGGCGCTGGCCGCCGCCCTGCTGGTCGTCGCCCTTGCCGCGGTCGCGGCGGTCCCGCTGGCGGTCGCCCCGCTCACCGCGCTCGCCCCGCTCACCGCGGTCACGGCGGTCGCGGCGGTCGCGGCGGCCGGCTTCGGCGGTGTCGGCGGCGGACTCGGCCGTACGGGCCTCCTGGCCCTCGGGACGGGTCTCCGTGCGGACGTCGGTACGGGCCTCGGCGCGGCCCTCGGCCTCGGCGGCGGGGCTGCCGGCCGGTGCGGTGGCGCGGCGCCGGCGGCGCTCGCCGCCGGCCTCGTCGCCCTGCTCCAGCGACGTGGCGAGCTTCGGCGACGGCTGGCCGGGGATCTCGATCTGCTGCTGGGCGACGGCCTTCTCGCCCCGGGCGGGCGCGTCGCCCTTGTCGGCCTTCTCCGCCTTCGCGGAACCGGCGCCGGCCGCCTCGGCCGTGTCCCCGGCCTTGCCGCCGGTCTCCTCGCCCGTACGGGTGCGGGAGGTGGTGCGGCGCTTGGGCTTGGCTTCGGCGGCACCGGACTCGGCGCCCTTCGGCGCGGCCGCGCCGTTGCCCGCCTGTGCTTCCTTGATGACCTCGATCAGCTGGCTCTTGCGCATGCGCGCGGTGCCCCTGATGCCGAGGCCGGACGCGACCTGCTGCAGCTCGGCCAGGACCATGCCCTCGAGGCCGGTGCCGGAGCGGCGGCGCCGTGAGGTGGTGCCAGTGGCAGCACCTGCGGCGGGCGCGGTCGTGTCGACAGTCTTGTCGGCAGTCACGCCCATCAGATCGGTGGTGTCGCTCACGAAGGGTCCTTCCCTGGAGCGGACGTCGGCCTTCTGGCTCGGCGACCGGTTGTGCTGTCCGGCCTCGGCCCTGATGTGGGGACCGTGCCGGGGCGGTGGTTCCGCCGGGATACGGCGGCAGAAGAAATAACGTGCGTGGGTCCGGCCCGAGGCCCCTGCTCGGCCCTCTCCTGGGAGAAGCGAGGGGGGACGCGCGCCGGTTCCGGAGCGTGCTCGAAACTGCTCAGGCAGGCTGCTCAGGCAGTTGGGGAGGCTCCCGGAAGAAGGGTGGTCCCTGCTGGGGACACGCAGCACCGCGCCACAAAGACGTCGGGTGCAGACTTGAGGTTAACACTACCGGCTCCAACAAACATTCCCCCTCTCACACACCGGCAATCCGTGTATCCGGCGATCCTCGCCGCGGCGGGTCCCGCCCGGCGGGGCTACGGCGCGAGCGGCAGCACGCTCGCACCGGCGGAGTCGAGGGCGAGCCGGTTGGCCGCCCAGCCCTCTCCCGCCAGCAGCGCGACCTTGTCCGCCGCGCCGTCCTCGGCCAGCGCGAGCACCGTGGGGCCCGCGCCGGAGATGACCGCGGGGATGCCGTCCGCCCGCAGCCGGTTCACAAGGGCGATGCTCTCCGGCATCGCGGGGGCCCGGTACTCCTGGTGGAGCCGGTCCTCGGTGGCGGCCAGCAGCAGCTCGGGGCGCCTGGTCAGGGCCTCGACGAGCAGCGCGGCGCGGCCGGCGTTGGCGGCGGCGTCCACATGGGGGACGGCGCGGGGCAGCAGGCCGCGGGCCGTCTCGGTGAGGACCGGGCTCGCGGGGACGAAAACCACCGGAACGATGGAATCCTCGGGGTCCATCCTGATGGCGCGGGCCGCTCCGCCCTCGGTCCACGCCACGGTGAAGCCGCCGAGCAGGCAGGCGGCGACGTTGTCGGGGTGGCCCTCGATCTCGGTGGCGAGCTCCAGCAGCGCGGCGTCGTCGAGCCGGCTGTCGCCGCCTATGGTCACGGCGCGGGCGGCGACGATGCCCGCGCAGATGGCGGCGGAGGAGGAGCCGAGGCCGCGGCCGTGCGGGATGCGGTTGGCGCAGACGACCTCGAGACCGCGGGGCTGCCCGCCGAGCAGGTCGAACGCGGTGCGCAGGGAGCGTACGAGGAGGTGGCTCTCGTCGCGCGGGAGCGTGTCGGCGCCCTCCCCGGCGATGTCGACGTGCAGCCCGGAGTCGGCGACCCGGACGACGACGTCGTCGTACAGCCCCAGCGCGAGGCCGAGGGCGTCGAAGCCCGGGCCGAGGTTGGCGCTGGTGGCGGGGACGCGCACCCGTACGGCGGCGGCGCGGAACGCGGGACCGGCCATCGCTCGTTGACTCTCCTTGATCTGGACCTGCGGGGGTGACCTGCGGGGTGGGGATGGGCGGGGGACTGCGAGGGCTTCCATCAGAACGTACGGGGACCCGGGGCCGTTTCGGCGGTCACCAACGGCGTCGTCACCCGCGGCATATGCGGCGGGGTGGGTTCGGTACAGCCTATCGAAGGAAGGTTCTGCCGCGACATAGGGCGCACGGGAGGCGCACGATGCGTGTCGCGAGCCTGTCCGTGCTCCTCGGCGGCGGGGGTGCCGTCCCGCGGGCCCGGCCGGACGGCCGGGCCCGCGGGCGGGCGGCGCCGGAGGGATCAGGCCAGGCCGAGGCGCTCGGCCGCGGCGACGGCGTCGACCGGGACGGTGACGGGCTGCGGGGCCCCGGCGACCGCCCAGTCGGGGTCCTTGAGGCCGTTGCCGGTGACCGTGCAGACGATGGTCTGGCCCGGGTCCACCTTGCCGTGCTCGGCGGCCTTCAGCAGGCCGGCGACGGACGCGGCGGACGCGGGCTCGACGAAGACGCCCTCCTGCGCGGCCAACAGGCGGTAGGCGCGCAGGATCTCACGGTCCGTCACCTCGTCGATGAAGCCGCCGGACTCGTCGCGGGCGGCGAGCGCGTACTGCCAGGAGGCCGGGTTGCCGATGCGGATCGCGGTGGCGATGGTCGACGGGTCCTTGACGACCTCGCCGCGCACGATCGGCGCGGAGCCGGACGCCTGGAAGCCCCACATGCGCGGGGTGCGCGAGGCGACCCCGTCCCCCGCGTACTCGGTGTACCCCTTCCAGTACGCGGTGATGTTGCCGGCGTTGCCGACGGGCAGCACGTGGATGTCGGGGGCGTCGCCGAGCATGTCGACGATCTCGAACGCGGCGGTCTTCTGGCCCTCGATGCGCACCGGGTTGACGGAGTTGACGAGCGCGACCGGGTAGTTGTCGGAGAGCGCGCGGGCCAGCGTCAGGCAGTCGTCGAAGTTGCCGTCGACCTGGAGGATCTTCGCGCCGTGGACCAGCGCCTGGCCCATCTTGCCGAGGGCGATCTTGCCCCGCGGGACGAGGACGGCACAGACCATGCCGGCGCGCACCGCGTAGGCGGCGGCGGAGGCCGAGGTGTTGCCGGTGGAGGCGCAGATGACCGCCTTGGCGCCCTCCTCCTTGGCCCGCGTGATCGCCATGGTCATGCCGCGGTCCTTGAACGACCCGGTGGGGTTGGCGCCCTCGACCTTCAGGTGCACCTCGCACCCGGTGCGCTCGGAGAGGACCTGCGCCGGGACGAGCGGCGTACCACCCTCACGGAGCGTGACGACCGGCGTCTTGTCCGTCACCGGGAGGCGGTCCCGGTACTCCTCGATGATGCCGCGCCACTGGTGGGTGCCCTTGCTGGTCATGGGTCCTCTACTCCCCTTCAACACGCATGATGCTGGCGACACCGCGCACGGTGTCGAGCTTGCGCAGCGCCGCGACCGTCCCGCTGAGGGCGGCGTCGGGCGCGCGGTGGGTGACGACGACGAGGCTCGCCTCCCCGTCCTTGCCCTGCTGGCGGACGGTGTCGATCGACACGCCGTGCTCGGCGAAGACCGCCGCCACCTGGGCGAGCACGCCCGGCTTGTCGGCCACGTCGAGACTGATGTGGTACCGCGTGACGACCTCGCCCATGGAGCTCACGGGCAGTTGGGTGTACGCGGAGTCGCCGGGGCCCGTCGCGTCGTTGAGGCGGTTGCGGCAGACGGCGACCAGGTCGCCGAGTACGGCGGACGCGGTCGGCGAACCGCCGGCGCCCGGACCGTAGAACATGAGCTGCCCGGCCGCCTCGGACTCGACGAACACGGCGTTGTAGGCGCCGCGCACGGAGGCCAGGGGGTGGCTGAGCGGGATCATCGCGGGGTGCACGCGCGCGGTGACGGACCCGCCGTCGGCGGCCCGCTCGCAGATGGCGAGCAGCTTGATGGTGCACCCCATGCGTTTGGCGGAGGCGAAGTCGGCGGCGGTGACCTCGGTCATCCCCTCGCGGTACACGTCGTCGAGGCGCACGCGCGTGTGGAAGGCGATGCCGGCGAGGATGGCGGCCTTCGCGGCGGCGTCGAAGCCCTCCACGTCGGCGGTCGGGTCGGCCTCCGCGTACCCGAGGGCGGTGGCCTCGTCGAGCGCCTCGGAGTAGCCGGCGCCGGACGTGTCCATCTTGTCGAGGATGAAGTTCGTCGTCCCGTTGACGATGCCGAGGACGCGGTTGACCTTGTCGCCGGCGAGGGACTCGCGCAGGGGCCGGATGAGCGGGATCGCGCCCGCGACGGCGGCCTCGTAGTAGAGGTCCCGGCCGTGCTCCTCGGCGGCGGCGTGCAGCGCGGCGCCGTCCTGGGCGAGGAGCGCCTTGTTGGCGGAGACGACGGACGCGCCGTGCTCGAAGGCGGTGGTGATCAGCGTGCGGGCGGGCTCGACCCCTCCGATGACCTCGACGACCACGTCGATGTCGCCACGTTTGACGAGGGCCGTGGCGTCGGTGGTGATCAGCTCGGGGTCGATGCCCTCGCGGACCTTGGAGGGCCGGCGGACGGCGACGCCGGCGAGCTCGACCGGGGCGCCGATGCGCGCGGCGAGGTCGGCGGCGTGCGTCGTCATGATGCGCGCCACCTCTGAGCCGACCACTCCACAGCCCAGCAGCGCCACCTTCAGCGGACGCGTACGCATCATCCGACCTCGTTTCCTGTCCTTCTGCGCATTTCTACAGTGGTCCAGTCTCACCCACCGGACGGGAGTTTCTATCCTCCGTCCGGATCCTGAGACATCTATTTCATCAACCGACATCGAGACGCAGGAGATCTTCCTCCGTCTCCCGTCGGACGATCACCCGCGCCGCGCCGTCGGCGACGGCGACGACGGGCGGGCGGAGCGCGTGGTTGTAGTTGCTGGCCATGGAACGGCAGTACGCGCCGGTCGCGGGTACGGCGATCAGGTCGCCCGGCGCGAGGTCGGCGGGCAGGAACGCGTCCCGCACGACGATGTCGCCGCTCTCGCAGTGCTTGCCGACGACCCGGCAGAGCATCGGCTCGGCCTCGGAGGAGCGGGAGACCAGCGCGACGCTGTACTCGGCGTCGTACAGCGCGGTGCGGATGTTGTCCGACATGCCGCCGTCGACGGAGACGTACGTGCGCAGCCCCTCCAGCGGCTTGACGGTGCCGACCTCGTACACGGTGAACGCGGCCGGGCCGGCGATGGCGCGGCCGGGCTCGACGGAGATCCGCGGGGTGGCGAGCCCGGCGGCCTCGCACTCCCGGGTGACGATCTCGCCGAGCGCCTTGGCGATCTCGTGCGGCTCGCGCGGGTCGTCCTCCGACGTGTACGCGATGCCGAGCCCGCCGCCGAGGTCGATCTCGGGCAGCTCGACGCCGTGCTCGTCGCGCACCTCGGCGAGGAGGGAGACGACGCGGCGGGCGGCGACCTCGAAGCCGGCCATGTCGAAGATCTGCGACCCGATGTGGGAGTGGATGCCGACCAGTTCGAGCCCGTCGAGCTGGAGGGCGCGGCGCACGGCCTCGGCGGCCTGCCCGCCGGCGAGGGCGATGCCGAACTTCTGGTCCTCGTGCGCGGTGGCGATGAACTCGTGGGTGTGCGCCTCGACTCCGACCGTCACGCGGATCTGCACGCGCTGCCGCCTGCCGAGGGCCTGGGCGGCGTGGGCGACGCGCACGATCTCCTGGAAGGAGTCGAGCACGATCCGCCCGACCCCCGCCTCGACGGCCCGCCGGATCTCCTCCGTGCTCTTGTTGTTGCCGTGGAAGGCGATGCGCTCGGCGGGCATGCCCGCGGAGAGCGCGGTGGCGAGTTCGCCGCCGGAGCACACGTCGAGGTTCAGCCCCTCCTCGTGCAGCCACCGCACGACGGCGCGGGAGAGGAACGCCTTGCCGGCGTAGAACACGTCGGCGTCCTTGCCGAAGGCGTCGGCCCAGGCGCGGCAGCGGGCGCGGAAGTCGGTCTCGTCGAGGATGTACGCGGGCGTCCCGAACTCCTCGGCGAGGGACGTGACGGGGATGCCCCCCACGGTCAGGACCCCGTCGTCGCCGCGCCGCACGGTGCGGGCCCACACCTTGCCGTCGAGGTGGTTGAGGTCGGCGGGCGGCGCGCTGTAGTGGCCCTCGGGGAGGACGTCGGCGTGGCGGGGACCGGCGGGGTGTGCGGAACGGCTCATGTCTCTCTCACAGCTGTCACAGGTGGTCGGGGGCGCTGACGCCGAGCAGGGACAGGCCGCCGGCCAGCACCGTCCCGGCGGCTTCGGCGAGGGCGAGCCGGGAGCGGTGGGCGGCCGAGGGTTTCTCGTCGCCGCGGGGCAGCACGGTGTGCTGGAACCCGAGGAACGCGTCCGCGGTGGCCTCCAGGTGCCGGGCGAGCCGGTCCGGGGCGTGCCGCCGGGCGGCCGCGAGGAGCACGGCGGGGTGGTCGGCGAGCGCGGCGAGCAGCTCCGGGGCGTCGACCTCCTCCTCGTACGCGCCGGTGAAGCCGAGGTCGGCGGCGTTGCGGAGGAGGGCGCGGGAGCGGGCGTGCGCGTACTGGACGGTGAAGAGGGGGTTGTCCGCCTCGGTCAGGCGGAGCAGCGGCGCGGCGTCGAGGACCCGGTCGTGCGCGGCGGGCCGCAGCAGCGCCCACTGGCGGGCGTCGGGCCCGAGGGCGGCGGCGACGTCGTAGTGCGGGGGGACGGCACGGAGACGGCGGGCCGCCCGGCCGCCGGTCGCCTGATCGCCGGTCGCCCGGGCGCCGGTCACCTGGGCGCCGGTCACCTGTCCGGCGGGCGCCTGATCGCTGGTCGCCTGGGCGCTGGTCGCCTGGCCGCCGGACGCCTGGCCGCCGGTCGCCCGGGCGGGGGCGCCCTGCGAGCGGAGCAGGGCGACGACGGCGCGCGTGAGGGCCCGGAGGCGGAGGTCGGCGCCGTCCGGGACCAGGAAGCGGACCTCGTGCTCGGGGAGCCGGCCGAGCGCGTCCCCGTACCCGTACCGCCGCCCTTCCTCGCGGACCCGCCGGACGAGGAGCCGGCCGGCCTCGGCGCGGGTGCCGGGGCGGAGCGTGAGGTTGAGGAACCCGGGACCGGTGATGTCGACCCGCTCGATGCCGGGCGCGTCCAGGAGCCGCTCACGCAGCACCTCGGCGACCTGCCGGGGCGGGAGCGCGGCGGGCCCGGCGAGCTGGAGCGCGGCGTTCGTCGCCCAGTCCCCGCACCCCCCGGCGCGCGGCCGCTCGACGACGACCCGCGGGGGCACCTCGCGCACGGCCAGGACCCCGTCACCGACGGCACGCCGCACGGCGCGCAACACGGTGAGCGAGAGATCAGCGGGGGTCACGGGACAAGCGTAGGCGAGGAGGGGGGAGGGAAGGCGAACCGGTTTCGGTATACGGGCAGATACGGGACAGGAGGGCACCGCCGCCCGGCCGGAAACCGCACCCCGGCTGCGCCGGGGCCGGCATCGGCAGGGCCCTGGCGGGGTGGGGTGGGGCGGGGTGGGGGGCGGGGGTGGGGAACGCCCGGTGGGCGGGGCGGGGCGGGGCGGGGCGGGGCGGGGCCCGGCCACGGGCCCGAGACGCCGCACCGCCACCGCTCCCGAAGCGCCGCCCCCGCGTACCGCCCCGAAATGCCACTCCCGAAGCGCCGCCCCGAACACCCCCGCCCGGTTCCCTCACGTCCCCGAGCCTGCCCTGCCCTGCCCCAGGGCGTACCCGCTCGTATCCGCCCGCTGTCCCTTATCCCTGGGCCGTACCCGCCCAGCCCGTGTCGCGCCGGTCGTCCGCCGGGGGCAGGAGGAGCCCGCGCACCAGTTGGACGAGGTCGGCCGGCTCGAAGGGCTTGGCGAGGAAGGCGTCCACCCCGGCCTCCAGCCCGCTCGCCACCTCCCCCTCGTCGCACGCGCTGATGATCGCGACCGGCAAGTGCCGGGTCCGCGCGTCGGCGCGGAGCAGGGCGGCGGTGCGCAGCCCGTCCAGACGCGGCATGACCACGTCGAGGGTGACCAGATCGGGTTGGAACCGATGGACGACTTCCAGACACTCGGCACCGTCGGCCGCGGTCACCACCTCGAAGCCCTCCAGCTCGAGGTTGACCCTGATCAGCTGCCGGATGACCCGGTTGTCGTCCACAACCAGCACCCGCCCGGAGACGCCTGACACAACTCGAGAGTAGGTCCCGCCCGGCCCCCGCGTCCGGGTTTTCGCCACTTCCACCCCCCGCAGGGGACCCTTCGCCCCGCCCCCCGGAAATACCTGTTCACGGGCACCCTCCAGGAGCTGGTAGGGTTCTACCCGTCGCCGCGAAACACGGCGGACGCCCCCGTAGCTCAGGGGATAGAGCAACGGCCTCCGGAGCCGTGTGCGCAGGTTCGAATCCTGCCGGGGGCACCCTGCATGAGGTGCCCAAAGACCCCGTCACCAGCGGAAACGCTCGGTACGGGGTCTTCGCGTATGCGCAGGCGCGTGCGACCCGGAGCGGGCGTACGCCGGGGTCCGTGGACAAGGCGCGGACAGGCTCTTGAAGCGTCCGCCTTGGTCGAACGCCCACTCCACCGGGGCAAGAGCAGGCGTCAGCCCCGGCGTGTATACGGAACCGCCTACTCCCTCAAGATCAGGGCACGCGGTGCCCATGACACTGGCTCGCTCCTTACCCGACGATGCCACTGAGTGGTGGATCTTCCTGGGTGTGATCGCCCTCTATGTACTCGGCCGTTGGTTCTTCGCGTGGCAACAGGCCCGGCGCGAGGGCGACAGCCATCCCGTGCGCGCCGCGTTCGCCGAGGAGGACGATCCCGATGCTGTGAACGCGTCGCCCACGGGTGGCTTCCGCTCCTACCGACAGTTCTTCGGCTTCGTCGCCAGCACTGTCGTAGTGACCCTGGTCGTCACCTTGGCAGACGGCCGGGTCCGCTTCCTCCTGTTGTGGTTCCTCGTTCCGCTGCTGGTCGTAGCACTGTCGTACGTCGACTTCCGTCAGACCCGAGAAGCGCGCTCAAAAGCTCGGTAGGGAGCCGACAGCCGTCGCAGGAGCGCGTCACCCAGCCTCACGCGTACTCGCGCAACAGCTCCTCGCCCTTGCGATCGGCGACCTTCCGCCGGCCGTCGACACCCTCGGCATAACGGCTCAGCAGGACCTCGACGCTGTTGCTCACACGCTTGGCGACCTCCACGCCGGGCCCACCCGGGAGTTGGGCCAGGTCGACAGCGCCGAGTGCCGGCGGTCATGCGGTCGGGCCACGAGCGGGGAGGCGACCACGGCCGGCGGGGACACCGGCACAGGGGCTTCGCACCAGGCGTTGGTACACCGAGGGATTGACCACTCCCCCGCACCCGTTGGTGAACAGCCGTCTACCCTCGGCGGTGCCGAGCGTCTCGAACTCTTCGTCGGCGCGGGCGGCGCGGAAAGCGACGCCGTGCCGCTGCTGCCCGTTGAAAACGCCCTCCTACGGGCGGGCCACCAGTCCCGGCAGCGAGACCGGCGAACCGAGAACCAGCCGCTCGGAAACACCGCTCTCCGAGACCGACGACCGCCGCGCCATACCACTCACCCGGTCATCTATACGAGTATGCCTGTTGGGGTGTACGAGTTCGGAGAAGCGTCCCCGCGCACCGCCACTGCTCACGCGATCAGGTCGCCGGGAGCTGGTACGACAGGACGTAGGCGTCCGCCGCCATGACCGTGTCGCAGACCTCCACGGCTCGCCCCTCCGTGTCGTACGCGGTGCGGATCAGGTGGATCACGGGCACGCCGGAGGCCAGGTGGAGTGTCTTGACCTCGGTGGGCGAGGGCATGCGGGCGCGGATCTCCTCGTCGAAGTGGTCCAGGTGGTGGCCCAGTTCCTCAAGGCGGGCGTAGATGCCGCCGGGCCCCGGGTTGGGTTCGGCGATCGGCGTACCGCGCGCGATGTCGAGCGGCAGGTACGAGGTGGCGAACTCCACCGGGCGGCCGTCCAGCAGGTAGCGCCTGCGGCGGGCGAGCACGCGGCGCACGGACCCGAGCCGGGTGGAGACGTCCTGGCTGGCCTTCTCCTCCTTGACCTCCAGGCTGTCGACCTGGGGGTGGCTGCCGGCTGCGTCGGCTTCCACGATGAACGCGGACTTGCCTTGCTCCCGGTGGCGCCGGGCGAACCGGTCGGAGGCGAGTCGTCGCACGGGCGGCCGTGGTCGTACGAAGACGCCCTTGCCGTGTTCGGCGTGTACGAGCCCTTCTCCTTGGAGGATGGAGAAGGAGTTGCGGACGGTCATCCGGGACACCCCGTAGTGCTCCACGAGTTCGGCTTCGGAGGGCAGCTTCTCGCCCTCCTTGAAGCGGCCGCGGTCGATGGCTTCGCGCAGTTGGTCGGCGATCTGCCGGAAGACCGCACGATCGCTCGTGGGGTCGAGGGCGCCGAGCAGGCCGGAGGAGAGAGGGGGCACGCGTACTCCTTTAGGTGCCTAGACGAGTGGGCGAGTGTTGTTGCTACGGTGGAGAGCCTAGCCAGCCGAGAGGGCCGAGGACCGTGAGTACCGACCGTCCGCATTCCGTGAGCGTCGCCGGAGTCATCGTCGACAACCAAGGTCGGGCCCTGTTGATCAAGCGCCGCGACAACGGCCACTGGGAACCTCCGGGCGGAGTCCTCGAACGCGAGGAGACCATTCCCGAAGCCCTCCAGCGCGAAGTTCTCGAAGAGACCGGTATCAAGATCGCGCTTCCCGCGACCCTGACCGGCGTCTACAAGAACATGACGGGCCTGATCGTCTCCCTGGTCTTCCGCTGCGAGGCCGCCGACGGCACGCCCACCACGGGCGAGGAGACCCGCGCGCTGCGCTGGGCCACCCGTGAGGAAGTCACCGAACTCGCCGACGAGGCGTACGCGATCCGCGTTCTGGACGCACTCGACGCGATATCCCCGCCGGCCGTCCGCGCCCACGACGGAGTGAAACTCGTCTAGCCCGAACCCGCTGCACATGGCGGCCTACCAGCATGAAGGAACTTGTATGCACGAGTATACGAGTACGGCCCGGGTCTGGGGACTGTCTTGCCCAGGTTTCCCCGAAGAGGTCAGCCGAGCCCGCCGCTGGACCCGGGACATCCTGCGCGGATCTCCCCTGGTCGACGACGCCGAGCTGATCGTGAGCGAACTGAGCGCGAACGCCGTCCTCTACACGGCCAGCGGCACGCAGTCCGGCAGCTTCCACCTGGCGGTCGCCGTCTCCCCGCGGGTGGTAGCCCTGTCAGTGACGGACGAGGGCGGCGCCAGTACGGTCCCGAAGGCCCGGCAACAAGGCGAGCGGACCGAACACGGCCGGGGCCTGAGCATGGTCAACGCACTCGCCCACCGGGTCGTCGTCCGCGACCACCACGGCGGCTACACGGTCACCGCGGAACTCCTCACCACGGTCGGCTCCCCAGAGGAGCACCCATGCTGAGGCCCCCACGCCATCGGGCAGCGGACGTGCGCCGCCCGTTCCTCCCCTACCGATGCAGAGCCGCCGCCTACCCCCTGCATGAGGTCCGCGCCATCCCCCTGGGAGCACACGACGCCGCGAGCCCACGCCTGGCACTGCGCTGGTTACAGGAGCGCACGCGGCACGTCGCGGACCAGCTCGATGCCTCACACGCTCACTCGGCCTTGTGCTGGTTGAGCGACGAGGCCGAGCACGAACGCGCCCTCGCCTACCTGACCGCAGGCACCGGCTACCAGCTCACCTTCCACGACGAGAACACCCGCTACGTGCTCGTGGCTCACCCGACAGGAGCGATGCCGTGAACAGGCTCACCCGTGGCTACTGGTGCGAATGCCGGACCCAGGACCTCACCACCACCGAGGCGCCGATACTCCTGGCGTCCTTCGACGCCCACTCGGCCCCCCAGGCGAGCCGATGGGTAGCCATCGCCCTCCACACCATCTCACCGGCGCTCGACGCCGATGCATCGAAGCAGGTGTGGACCTGGCTGTACGAAGAACGAACCAACACCGTCCAGGCCCTCATACGCTCCGAACCCCGCACCCTCACCATCACACAGGCCGGCACCCGCATCACATGGACAATCCGGCCGGTGCTCTTCCTACCCCTCGCACACCGGCAGAACACCGAACTCCCAACCTGCGCCCAGAGCTTCCAGCCCTACCCAGCAGACTGAGTTACAACTTTCTCTACGGGTTCAAGGCCCGCGCACGGCACGGGCGCGCCGCCTCTACGGCGCGGCCCGCCTCCTGTCTTCGCCCCGGCGGCGCGCTGCGTGCGGCGGGCAGAGCAGAGAAAACCCTCTGTGGCTGAGGCCGGTCGGCTCCACGACTTTAGGCAGCCACTTTGGGGCCATGATCACTCACCCCAAAGCAGCTCCACCGACCTCGTGCGTCACACACCCCAGTCGCGGGCCCCATCATCCGGTCAGTAGCCGGCACACACGACTCCTCCGACGGTGCGGCGCCGTTGCGCCACTGCAGTGGGATGCACTCGGGCTCTGGCAGACCGGGGCTACGGTCGTCTGCCTAAGTGAATGAACCCACTACCCTTCTGCGTAACCAGCGAAGCACTCTCGTGGAAGTGGCTCCCAGACAAACCTCAGCCGCTAAGGTAGCGAGCCAGGAGCTAGAGCGCTCAAGGGGAGGAATACATGGCGAAACACATGGTAAATCTCGATGCTCTCATCCCGCGCGAAGACTTCGAGGCGGCAAGCCCTGAAGCACTTACGCAGCCATCGGGACTAATGGCAAACCTCGGCGTAGCCGAACTGGGGCCCGAAAGCTTCATGTACAACGTTCTCCGCAAGCCTGACTTTCAGAGGGAAACCGCAAACTGGACTCCAGACAAAGTTGCCGCACTAGTGCGGAGCTTTCTGGAAGGAGACCTAATCCCTACCATTATCCTCTGGCGCTCCCCGAAAAGCGGGAACATCTTCGCAATTGACGGAGCCCACAGACTCAGCGCATTGATCGCTTGGGTTCACGACGACTATGGCGACAAGCATCGCTCGCTGCGATTCTTCGACGGCGTGATACCCTCCGAACAACAAAAGGCTGCCGAAACGACAAGGAAGTTGATCCAGGATAGCGTAGGATCCTTCAGCGAGCTCAAGACAGCCCTACAAAATCCCGACACAACGTCTGGCGAAAAATTGCGCCTAGCCAGAAACCTCAGCGCTTTTGCGCTCCAGCTACAATGGGTAAACGGCGAAGCCGAGAAGGCGGAAAGCTCCTTCTTTCGAATTAATCAACAAGCCACACCTATCGACCCTACCGAACTCGATATGATCAAAGCACGCCGCAAGCCTAATGCTCTCGCGGCACGCGCATTCATTCGGGCGGGCACCGGACATAAATACTGGTCCTCTTTTGACGATCCAATTCAGATGGAAATCGAGTCGCTAGCGAAGGACGTCTACGATCTGATTTTCAGACCAACTCTTGACATGTCCATCAGGTCCACCGACCTGCCAGTTGCTGGGCGGGGGTACTCAGCGGACAGTTTGAAGATGGTGTTCGAACTCGTCAATTTCGTAAACAGGCTACGTCCAGAAATGTGGCAGCCGGAGAAGAGCGGGCGAAAGCGAACCTCCGCACATCAGAGCGACATGAGCACTCTCGCAGACGACCTAGATGGCACAGCCACGCTCGAATTTATGCGAGCCACCAAAAAGGCCGCCTCGAAGATAGCTGGAAATTCACCAGCATCCCTCGGACTTCACCCGGCCGTCTACTTCTATAGCGCGACTGGAAGATTCCAGCCAGCTGCCTTCCTCGCCGCAGTGGCCTTCACGCAGGAACTGGTGGAAAATCGACGCCTCGTGAAATACACCGAGCTCCGGGTCAAGTTCGAGGACTTCCTGGTCAAATACAAGCACTTCCTGAATCAGATCGTTCAATCCTATGGAAGCCTTCAGAGGTCGGTGCCACCGATACTGGAAATGTATAAGATTCTTCTAGATTCATTGGCCGAAGGGCTTGACGATGAGGCTACAATTGAGCGAATGCGCGCAAACTCCAATCCGCGCCTACCTGTCAAAATCATCACGGAGGACGATAGAAAACATGGGCGTAACTTCTCCAGCGAAACCAAGAACGCCATTGTCCTGAAGGCGACGCTGGAATCATCTCCGGTCTGCCAAATCTGCAATGCGCGGCTGCATTTGAGGTCAATGACGTTCGACCACAAGATCCGAAAGGAGGATGGGGGTGATGGAGCTGTGAATAATGGACAGATGACTCACCCGTACTGCAATTCTGGCTACAAAGAGAGCCGCCAATCATCTGGAGCCACTCTTTAACTTCTTCCAGATTTGAAGACTGGCTGAACCACTGACACGACGGCCCCCGGATGGCATCCGGGGGCCGTCGCACTAAACCAACGTCGAGCCTTCCCACATTGACCCGCTTCTGCTGTGACACCTAGTTGGCAGAATTCATCATCGGGGGTTCACAGATCCTGCCGAGCCCTGGTTACAGCCGTCGCCACGGCTTCCGCAGCCGCACGGACATCATCGTGCTCCCATACACGAAGGACAGTCCAGCCGGCGGCGACGAGAAGGGCATTCGTCTCCACATCGCGTTCCATATTGCCTTTAATTTTGGCCGACCATAGCTCTGAATTTTTTTTGGCCGGACGGCTGTGCAGAGGGCACCCGTGCCAGAAGCAGCCGTCGACGAAAACTGCAACACGTTCCTTAGGGAACACCACGTCTGCACGCCGCCGGATCTCAGGGATAGGGCGGATGTCCACTCGGTATCGCAACCCAGACGCGTAAAGGAGCGAACGCAGAGCCAGCTCCGGTCCAGTATCACGGGCGCGATTCGCTTGCATGTTGACGCGAACCGCTATGGAAGAGGCCTTGGAATTCGTTGGAAGAGGCCTCTCCGTTACGAAACCCTGCTCCCACGCGTATCGCCACGCTTCGGCCAGGTTGGCTCCTCGCCAATCCTGTGAGACCTCGCAGACGTACCGCTCCTGCGTCTCCCCGTCCTTCGACCAGCGAAGGTATGCACGAATTCTTCGCGTTCGACGGTAGAGACGCAAACTAATAGAGGCTCGTGCGTATCGATTATCTCCTAGCGCCACCCAGCGGCGATGCCTTCCGCCAGCAGCCTTATCCTGTTCGACAGTAGGCGGCGCGGCTCCAACCCGCCGCTTGTACGCACGCTCTGGCGGGACCTCTTCCTTCCAGTGCCGACCTACCGAATCCATCAAGGAGTCACTGCCCTGCATCGTCGAGGGTTTCTGCTACCGCCCGCGCAAAGTGCTCCCCAAGAAGTACTGGCACGGCGTTTCCAAGCTGACGCATTTTTTCGCCTCTGGGGCCGCTACCCTCCCAGTCGTCAGGAAACGTCATGACTCGGGCGGTCTCCCTGACAGTCATGTAGCGATGCCGATAGGTCGCGCCAGCTCCAGACACGGAGCCGGGTGCCAATTCATCAAGTAGGACCACCGATTCACCGCCCGGAACCCCGTGTACCCCCGCCTTAACGGTCTTTGCCGGCCTGTCTAGTTCGTTAGGGGTATGGCCCTTGTAGATCCGCGCATCAGGCCAGCCGACATGATCAGAGATCCCAAGGTGGTCAGCTTGATTAGTCTTCTTGTCCAGCATCTCGAGGTCGACATTCGGAAGCGCTGGCAGCCTTTCACCAGTACCGTATCCCTGGATTGCATCGCGGAGGGTTCGCCAGGGAGGAAGGTCCTCTTCTCCCAACTTAGGCTGGATATCCTTTGGAATACGCGCCCGAACTCGCTCCCGTACGTGCGGCTCGACGTAGCCATGTCGCATCCAGTACTCACTGTTGTCGTCGAGCAATGACAAGTAGAGAGCTTCTTCGGAGTACTTTCGCGCAGAATAGACCTCGTGAAATTTCTCAATATCGACGGGAAGATCAGCCCGGAAGGCAACCATCACAACCCGATTGCGTACTTGAGGCACGCCGAAATCGGCCGCGTTGACTGGGAACACCTTGACCCGATAGTGCTCCGCGTTGTCATCTTCGTCAGGAAGGTCGACCGTTTCGCCCAAAATGCTAGCCAGCTTGCGGTTGTGATCCTGCCACAAGTCATCGGGGTTCCGGGACTCAAACGGCAAAGCAAGTTCGCGCTGAATATAAGTGAAGTACTCCCGGAAGGAAGGCCTCAGAAGACCCCGAACATTCTCACAAATAACAGCCTTCGGACGCATCTCGCGAATGGCCTTGAACATGGCGGGGAACATATTTCGCTTGTCCTCATCCCCCTTCGCCACGCCTCCAGCGCTGAAGGGCTGACATGGAGGCCCGCCAGCCAACACATCCACCTGTCCCTCGAAGGCGCTCAGGTCCAGATGACTGACGTCCAACGGGAAGAGGGGCGCAGGCTCACCCTCGGCCGGCGGTACGGGGCTCCGCGACTCCATACGCTTGACCCCGTCGACGCCGAGCGTCCTGCTCGCGTTAGCCTCAAGGGTCTCGCACGCCCGCGCGTTGAACTCGTTCAGCAGGAGAGGCCGGAAGCCAGCACGGTGCACCGCCATGGCGAGGCCACCCCCGCCGGCGAACAGTTCGACGCTGGTGCGGGGCTTCTTCATGTCTCCTGGCAGGTCAACCATGAGCAAACCATACCGCGGAGTTGGCGATCTTGAGACGCGTTAGTCCGAACATGCCTGCGGCGAACCATGTCACGCTCTAGAGTTCCCTTGATCATCAAGCCAGGAGGGGAGACGGCGATGCCGGACACGGCGGGACAGGGCGGCGCGAATCATGGTGACTTCAGACTCAGCATCACACAGGCGCTCGGTGATCAACTGGCCGATGCCCTGGACGGTCTGACCCCTGCCCCCCTGACAGAGCCCAACTTGGCCGAACTGGAAGATCGCCCCGGCGTCTACCAGCTGTACCGAAATGAGGAGTTCGTCTATGTAGGCAAGGCGGATAAATCGCTACCGACTCGGATCCTGAAGCACCTGAGGAAGGTATCGGGACGCCAGGGTATCTCCCTCTCCGAGATGACTTTTACCTGCCTCTACGTCGCCGAAGATTTCTCAGCACTCGCGCCCGAGAAACTACTGATCAAGAATTATAAGAAGCGAGGGGAAATCCCTTGGAACAGCAATGGCTTCGGCAATAACGATCCGGGGAAACGCCGAGACGAGACTGTTGTAAAAGAAAATCACTTCGATGCGCTTTTCCCCATCGACTTGGACCGGACGATCCCCAGAATAAAGCCCGGAACGACTGCGCTCGCCAAGCTGTTGGCCCACGTGAGCAAGGTGGCACCCTACATCTTCCGCTATGAGAAGAAGAAGATGGGCTCAGCTTATAAGAGAGAGATACAGATTCCTGAAACGGAACTGACGGTTGATCAACTGTTCGGTCTTATCTCGGGGAATTTGCCGGAAGAATGGCAGATCACTGTACTTCCAGGCCGGGTTATCATGTACCCCGATAATCGACGAACCTATCCGAGTGCGTGGCGATACTATCGCGGGGAGCAGGTTATCGACGTCGAACCTGAGATTGGCGAAGCAGGCGAGATCCCTGAGGAGCCTGACGCGGTAGACGATGAGGACTAATCTAACTCACTGCCGATGCCTCACAGGGTGACTGGGCGGGTGGCGCTCAAGAGGCTTGTGTTGCCCATCCAGACTCAGACGAGGCGCTGCGGCCTATGCGTGGACGGGCGCATGACCTAAGAGCGGTCATAAGCATCTGACCAGTAAGGATCCGTAACCTGCATACGACCTCCGGAGCCTTGTGCGGGTTTGGGTCCTGTCGGCGGTGCCGCGGGGCAGGTGTCTGGTCGGGGCTGGGGCGCGGTGCGTCCGCATGGGGTGGGGAAGCACGGAGGCCCAGGCCGGGAGGCCTGGGCCTTGGGGTGGGTGGGGGGTTTCACACGGGGGCCGTGTCGGGGGAGGGCTTGTCGGGGTCGGGGGTTGCCTCGGGGGGTTTCGGGGACGGGACGGGGAAGGTCAGGAGGGCCAGGAGGACCAGGGCGGCCAGGGCGGAGCCGACGAGGAAGCCGGTGCCGATGGAGGTGGCGCCGATGACCGGGCCCAGGATGAGGGGGGCGACGAACTGGCCCGTGAAGTTGGCCGTCCCGGACAGGGACATCGCCTGGCCGCGCTGGGCCGCGGGCGCGGATTCGCCGATCATCATCGCGAGGGCCGGTACGACGACGCCGCTGCCGAGGCCGAAGACGAAGGCGGCCAGGGTGAGGAAGACCCACTGGCCGTTCAGGCCGATCAGCAGGAACGACAGCGCCCAGGCCACGGTGGCGACGCGGAGCAGGTTCACGTAGCCGAGGCGGGCCTTCATCCGGGCGTAGACCAGGCCGATGAGGCTGCCGCCGACGGAGGTGCTGGTGGTGATGAGCGCGATCAGGAACGGTTCCTCGACGTCGACCTCGGTGAGGCGCTGCGGCAGGAAGACCGCCAGCACGTAGAGGAGGAACGAGGCGAAGAAGGAGAAGGCGTAGAAGACCAGGAGGCCGGGCCGGCGGCGCAGCAGGGTCACGACGCCGCCGCCCTTGGCGCGGCCCTCCGCGGGGAGGGCGGGCATCACGAGGAGCGTCAGGAGGCCGACCGGGATGCCGAGGAGGTAGACCGCGAACGGGGCGTGCCAGGACAGGCCGCCGAGCGCGCCGCCGATCAGCGGCCAGATGATGCCGCCGAGGCTGAGGGCGGTGGAGCGCCAGCCGGCGACCCGGTCGCGCTGCTCGCCCTGGAAGAGCGCGAGGAGGGCGACGGTGGTCCCGACGAACACCGCCGCCGCGCCGACGCCGAAGACGAACCGGCTGATGATCAGGGCGGTGTACGACTCCGTGACCAGGCCGGTGCCGCCGGCGACGCCGTACAGCAGGAGTCCGCCGACGAGCGGGGTGCGCAGGCCGAAGCGGTCGATGGCCCAGCCCACGAAGGGGCTGACGAGGGCGAGTGAGAGGCCGTGCGCGGTGAGGATGAGGCCGGCGCCGGTCCCGCTGACCCCGAGTTCGCCGCGGATGACGCCGACGACGGGGGCGATGACGGCGCCGGCCATCAGCGTGAGGGTGGAGGCGAGCAGCAGGACGAGCAGCATGGCCCGGTGGGGAGCGCGCGGGGCGGGTCGGGCGGTGGGGTCGGGTAAGGCCATGGCGGGGCTCCTCGGAACGAAGGTGCTGGGGCGACTCGGCGTCGTCGTGATCGCATCGTGCAACCTCGAGCACGGTTCAGGTCAACCGCGCGGGTGGTGGTCGCGCAGGGGGTTCGAGCAGCGCTCCAGCGGCCCTCGTCCGGTCCGCTCAGGCGTCCAGCAGGGGCTTCCACCAGCCCGGGTTGTCGCGGTACCAGGCGACGACGCTCCTCAGCCCCTCGTCCAGCGTCCGGCGCGGGGCGTAGCCCAGCTCGGCGCGGATCTTGCCGTCGTCGATGGCGTACCGCAGGTCGTGGCCCTTGCGGTCCTCGACGTGGCGGACCATCGACCAGTCCGCGCCGCACAGTTCGAGCAGCCGGTCCGTCATCTCGCGGTTGGTGAGGCTGGTGGCGCCGCCGATGTTGTACGTCTCGCCGGCCCGGCCCGCGTCCAGGACGAGCTGGATCGCCCGGCAGTGGTCGTCGACGTGCAGCCACTCCCGCACGTTGCCGCCGTCGCCGTACAGCGGGACGGGGATGCCGCGCAGGAGGTTCGTGACGAACAGCGGGATCAGTTTCTCCACGTGCTGGTGGGTGCCGTAGTTGTTTGAGCAGCGGGTGACGCGCACGTCGAGGCCGTGCGTGCGGTGGTAGGCGCGGGCCAGCAGGTCGCTGCCCGCCTTGGAGGCGGAGTACGGCGAGTTGGGCAGCAGGGGCGACTCCTCGGTCCAGGCGCCCTCGGTGATCGACCCGTACACCTCGTCGGTGGAGACGTGGACGACGGTGGGCACCCCGGTGTGCAGGCACGCGTCGAGGACGCTCTGCGTGCCCAGCACGTTGCTGTGGACGAAGGCGATCGAGCCGTCGACGGACCGGTCCACGTGGGACTCGGCGGCGAAGTGCACGACGGCGTCGTGGCCGGGCAGCACGCGCCGCATCAGCTCGTGGTCGCACACGTCGCCGCGGACGAAGGTCAGCCGGTCGTGGTCCATCGGCAGGTTCTCGGTGTTGCCCGCGTAGGTGAGCTTGTCGACGACCGTGACCCGGGCGTCCTCGTAGCCCGCGTACCCGCCCGCGAGCAGGGTGCGCACGTAGTGGGAGCCGATGAATCCGGCACCGCCCGTGACGAGGATCCTCATACCGGCACCTCCGCTTGTGTGTGGTCTCCGATGATCAATCGGTTGTGCGAGCCGCCGTCCTGGGCGCTGACCCGGGCCCAGCGGCCGATCACGCAGCCGCTCAGCTCGGGGACG
Organism: Streptomyces tamarix; assembly: GCF_032423885.1. Lineage (NCBI taxonomy): Bacteria > Bacillati > Actinomycetota > Actinomycetes > Kitasatosporales > Streptomycetaceae > Streptomyces > Streptomyces tamarix. Next base: position 212,831 of record NZ_JAWCTQ010000001.1, read on the forward strand.
TCGGTGATGGAGGCGCCCTCCAGGACGATGGAGTTCTCGATGCCCGCCGACTCCAGGACGCAGTCCCGTCCGACGGCCACGTTCGGGCCGATCCGGCAGTCCCGGACGACGCTGCCCGCCCCGATCACCACGGGGCCGGTGAGGTGCGATCCGGTGACGCGGGCGCCGGGCTCGACGACCACCCGGCCCTCCACCACCGTCGTGGCGTCGATCTCGCCGGCGGCCATCGGGTCGGCGGTGCCGGCGCCGTCGGTGCCCAGCCGCTCCAGGAGCACCCGGTTGCACTCCAGCAGGTCGTCGATCTTCCCGGTGTCCTTCCAGTAGCCGTCGTACTCCTGGGCGGTGACCGCCCAGCCGCCCTCGATCAGGTACTGGAGGGCGTCGGTGATCTCCAGTTCGCCGCGGGCGCTGGGCCTGATGGCCCGGGTGGCCTCGTGGACCGCCGACGTGAAGAAGTACGCGCCGATGACCGCCAGGTCGCCCCGCGGTTCGGTCGGCTTCTCCACCAGGGCGCGCACCACGCCGTCCGCGTCCACCTCCGCCACACCGTACTGCCGGGGGTCGGCGACCTTGGTGACGAGGAGCTGCGCGGCGGGGCGCCGCCGGCGGAACTCCGCCGCCGCGTCCGCGATGCCCTCGGCGAGGATGTTGTCGCCCAGGTACATGACGAACTCGTCGTCGCCGAGGAATTCGGCGGCGAGCGTCACGCAGTGCGCCAGGCCCAGCGGCGCCTCCTGCCGGAGGTAGGTGATCCGCATGCCGAAGCGGGAGCCGTCGCCGATCGCCTCCTCGATCTGCGCGCCGTGGCCCCCGACGACGATGCCGGTCTCCTTCACACCGATGTTCCGCAGGTTCTCCAGGCAGTGCACCAGAACGGGCTTGTTGGCCACGGGGACCAGTTGTTTCGCCATCGAGTACGTGAAGGGACGCAAACGCGTCCCCTCTCCTCCGGACAGTACGAGCGCTTTCATGGGCTTCCCAGCGGTTCTCGAACGGAGATACGGTCAGGGACAACCTCCGGTCCCACGCTCGACTCCGGTTCGAGCCACCGTCGAACTCCGCCTGACACCGTCCGGGGCGTCACGCATCGGACGACAAGGAGCTGAGTCGATGGCGGAGAGTGCCCTGACCCCCGACGAGGTCGGCGAGTTCTACGACGACCGGGGGTGGCTCTGGGAAATCTTCATGGGGCAGAACCTGCACATCGGTTACTGGGACGGCGTCGATCCGGACGTCGACCCCAAGGACCGGCTGACCGACGTGCTCGTGGAGCAGGTGGCGCTCGGCCCGGGGCAGCGGCTGCTGGACGTCGGCTGCGGCCAGGGGCGGCCGGCGATCCGGCTCGCGCAGGCCACCGGCTGCGACGCGCTCGGCATCACCGTGAGCGCGGACCAGGTCGAGACGGGCACCCGGCTCGCGCGGGAGGCCGGCGTCGCCGACCGGGTCCGGTTCGAGCGGGTCGACGCCATGAAGCTCCCCTACGAGGACGGGTCGTTCGACGCCGTGTGGGCGGTCGAGACGCTGATGTACCTGTCCGACCGGCAGGCCGCGCTGCGGGAGATCGCCCGCGTCCTGGTCCCGGGCGGGGTGTTCGTCCTCGCCGACTACACCGAGAGCGGGCCCCTGACCGAGGAGTGGCGGGCCGTCCTCACCGAGGGCTTCACCGTCGACTCGCTGCCGACGGCCGACGCGTACACCGGGATGATCGGCGCCGCGGGTCTGGAGATCGTGCGCCACGAGGACGCCACGCCGCACCTGCGCCGGTCGGCCGCCCGCATCGACCAGCTCGTCGCCGACAACTACCCGAAGGTCGTGGAGAAGGGCGGGCGGGAGTTCGCGGAGGAGTTCAAGGCCATGATCGGCAAGATCTCGGAGCTCGAACGCGACCTCCTCGGGTACGTCATCACGACCGCGCGCAAGCCGGTCTCCTGAACCGGCTCCGGCCGGGGGGAAGCGGCGTCCAGTGGGTGTCGAGCGGGGTTCGAGGCCCGTTCCGGACGATCTGCGCATGAGGATTCTCTTTGTGGCGGGCGGCACCTCCGGGGTCATCTTCGGCATCGTCCCGCTGGCCCAGGCCGCCCGCAACGCCGGACACGAGGTCTTCATGGCCGCCCCGGAGAACGTGATGCCCACCATCACCCAGGCGGGCGTCCCCGGCGTCGCCGTCTCGTCGAAGGTCATGCACGACGCGCTCGTCGACCGCCGGGGCGTCCGGGTCCCCATCCCGGAGGACCTGCACGAGCGGTACATCTTCAACGGCCGCACCTTCGGCCGGTACGCGGCCTCCTGCCTGGACGGGCTGCTGGACCTGGCCGACCGGTGGCGGCCCGACGTGGTGGTGGGCGGGGCGCTGGCCTTCGCCGCGCCGCTCGTCGCCGCCCACGCCGGCGTGCCCTACGTCAAGCAGGCCATCGACATGGGCGAGCCGCGCACCATCGACCTGGGGGCGGCCGCCGAACTCGGCCCCGAGCTGGAGCGGCTCGGCCTGTACGACATGCCGCGCGCCGACCTGTTCGTCGACATCTGCCCGCCCAGCCTCCGCCCGGGGGACGCGCCGCCCGCGCAGATGATGCGCTACGTGCCCTACGCCACGCAGAAGCGGGTCGAGCCGTGGATGTACGCCAAGGGGGACCGGCCCCGCGTCCTGGTGTCGGCCGGCAGCCGCGTGACCCCCGAGTCGGACTTCGACATCCTGAGCGGGCTGGTGGACAAGGTCGGGAAGCTGGACGTGGAGCTGCTCATCGCGACCCCCGAGTCCGTGGCGGAGAAGCTGCGCCCGCTGCCCGGGCACGTGCGGGCCGGGTGGATCCCGCTGCACCTGGCGGCCCCCACCTGTGACCTCGTGGTCCACCACGCGGGCGGCAACACCACCATGGGTTACGTCTCCTACGGCGTGCCGCAGGTCCTCATCCCGTACCTGCCCTACTGCGTCGACTACAGCCGGCGGCTGAGCGACTACGGCGCGGCGCGGATGATCGACCCCGCGGACGACTCCGCCGAGACCGTCGCACGCGTCTGTGCGGAGATGCTCGCCACGCCCTCCTACCGGGAGCGGGCGCGGGCGCTGGCCGACGAGGTGGCCGGGCTGCCCGGGGCGGCCGAGGCCGTGACGGCGATCGAACGGCTGGCGGCCCGCGGGCACTGACGTTCCGGCCGGGCCGGAGCCACGACTTCAAGGCGCAAGAGGGGCGAGAAGGGTATTCACGTGATCAATCTGTTCCAGCCCGCGGTCGGTGACGAGGAGCTCTCCGCCGTCGCCGACGTGTTCCGCGACAAGTGGCTCGGCCACGGCCCGCGGACCAAGGCGTTCGAGGCGGCGTTCGCCGAGCACCTCGGCGTCGAACCGGACCGGGTCGTCTTCCTGGCCTCCGGCACGGCCGGTCTCTTCCTCATCGTCGAGTCCCTGGGCCTCGCCGAGGGCGACGAGGTGGTCATGCCGTCGATGAGTTTCCTCGCCGCGGCCAACGCCGTCCTGGCGTCCGGCGCCCGGCCCGTCTTCTGCGACGTCGACCCGCGGACGATGAACCCGCGCTGGGAGGACGTCGAGGCGGCCCTCACGCCCCGCACCCGGGCCGTGCTGCTGCTGCACTACGGCGGCCAGCCCGGGCACGTGGCCGAGATCGCCGAGCGCTGCCGCGAGCGCGGCCTGACCCTGATCGAGGACTCGGCCTGCTCGATCGCCTCGACGGTGGACGGCCGGGCCGTGGGCACCTTCGGGGACCTGGCCATGTGGTCCCTGGACGCGGCGAAGATCCTGACCACGGGCGACGGGGGCCTGCTGTACGTCCGCGACGCCGAACAGGCCGCCCGGATGCGGCGCCTGGCCTACCACGGCCTGACGCAGGCCACCGGCTTCGGCTACGCCAAGGTGTCCCACCGGTGGTGGGAGCTGGAGGTGCCGGAGATCGGGCGCCGCGTCATCGGCAACGACCTGACCGCCGCGATCGGCACGGTGCAGTTGCGCCGGCTGCCGGAGTTCGTCGCCCGCCGCCGGGAGATCGTCAAGCGGTACGACCACGAGCTGGCCGACGTGGCGGGGCTGCGACTGCCCCCGCCGCTGCCGGACCACCACACGTCCTCGCACTACTTCTACTGGGTGCAGATGGACGCCGCGATCCGCGACGGCGTCGCCGCCGACCTGCTCGCCGCCGACATCTACACCACGTTCCGGTACGCACCGCTGCACAAGGTCCCCACCTACGGCTCCGACCGGGTGCTGCCCGCCACCGACCGGGCGGCGGGCGAGACCCTGTGCCTGCCCCTGCACCACGGGCTGAGCGACGACGACGTCCGTACGGTCGCCCGGCGGCTGCGCGAGGCCGTGGCGGACCGCGGCCGGGCCGCCGGCGCCCTCTGAGCGGCCCGGGAAGAAGGGAACGGGAGAGGGACATGCGCCTGCTGTTCATGGCCACGCTCGGACAGACCCTGCACGAGGTCACCCTCGGGCTCGACCTGGCCGCGCAGTTGAAGGACGCCGGGATCGGCGCCCACTTCGTCGTCGACCGGTACAACGAGGGCCAGTTGGCCGCCGCCGGCCACCCGTACACCCTCGTGGACACCTCCATGGGGGCGGGCGTGCGCGACGTCGTCGCCCGCGCCGTGCGGGAGTCGCGGCCGGACGCGATCGTCCTCAGCGACTACATGGCCCACTGGCTCACGCACGTCGTCAACTACGGGATCGACCCGTGGTTCGTCGACGACTTCGGGCTGCCCGTCATCCCCATCGACTCGGTGAACCTGGAGAACACCAACCTCGAACTGGAACTCCTCGGCCGGCCCACCCAGGTCAGCGACCGCATCCTGACCGCGCCCGCCCACCTGCTGCCGGTGCCCGCGAACCGGCCGGACGCCACCGGCGGGCGGGGGCTCCCGTACCGCGCCGACCGGACGCCGGCGCCGCCCACCCCCACCGCCCGGAAGGAGCTGCGCCGGTCGCTGGGGGTCCGCGACGGGGAGCGGTTGCTGATGCTCCCCACCCTGCCGTGGCAGCGGATCATGCAGACCCAGGCCGGGCCGCGCACCCGCGAACTGGCCGTCCGGGTGCCGCGCCTGGTCGGGCAGTACCTGCGGCGGCTGCCGTCGCGCACGCGGTTCCTGGCGGTCGGGCCGTACCTCGACGGCTTCGCGCTGCCGGAGGACCGACTGCACGTCGAGGAGTCGTACACCGCGGGGCGGTACGCCTCGCTGCTCGCCGCGTCCGACGCGGTGCTCGGCCTGTTCCTCCCCTCCTTCGCGCTGGAGCGGGCGGTCCTGGTCGACGTGCCGGGCCTGTTCACCGTCAACACCTTCGACATCGACGGCGGGCCGGGGCTGCAGCGGCTGGCCGACGCCTTCGGCGGTCTCTCCCCCGCCGTCCGCTCCTGGCTGGCCGGGTTCCCCGGGCCGGTGCCGCCGTTCCACATGTGGCCGCTCCAGTGGAACGCGGTCGTGAGCCGCCTGCTGGAGGACAACCCGCTGACCACGACCGCACTGCGCACCGAGCTGTTCGACGAGGAGTCGGTGGTGACCGGGTTGGAGGCCGTGCTGTACGACCCCGGTACGCGGGACCGGCTCGCCGCGGCCCGGGCCGACTACCGTGACGCGATCGCGAAGCTGCCGGAGACCGCCGAGGTGTTCCTGACGGCGGCCCGCCGGTGCGGCGTGACCGTCTGACGGCGGGGTCCGGACACGGGCACAGGCGCGGGGTCCGGACGCGGGGAGGCCCGGGACGGCTGGTGCCGTCCCGGGCCTTTCCGCGCCACTCGGACGGCGCCGGGCGGACCGCGGCGCTCAACCGCGTACTCGGACCGTGACGCTCAGACCGCGCCACTCGAAGCCGCGCCGCCCGGACCGGCATCGCCCGGACCGCGCCGCTCAGACCGCGGCGAGCAGGGCGCGCAGCGAGTCGTCCAGGTCGCGGCGGGGCCGCCACTCCAGGGCCCGGCGGGCGAGGGTGATGTCCAGGGCCTGCCAGGCCGCCGCGGAACTGGCGGAGCCGCCGGGCCCCGCGCCCGGCTCCGGCCGCGCGGCGGCCGACCTGCGGACCGGGACGCCGCTCAGCTCCACCAGGCGGTCCACCACGTCCTGCACGACGACGGCCCGCCCGCTGCCCACGTTGACGACGCGTCCGGCCACGCGCGCGCGGGGGGCCCGGGCGCAGGCGACGACCGCGTCGGCGACGTCCCCGGCGTCGACGAAGTCCCGCCGGGCGGTCGCCGGTGCCAGGTCCCACTCCATCGGGCCGGGCCCGCGGTGCGCGGCGAGCCGGGCGGCGAGGGAGCCGAGCAGGCTCCCGGTGGGCGCGCCGGCGCCGCAGACGTTGGAGATCCGCAGGACCACCCCGTCCACGCCGGACGTGCCGGCGGCGTCCAGCACGGCCCGGGTGGCGCGCAGCTTGGTCCGCCCGTACGCGGTGTCGGGGGCCGTCGGGTGGTCCTCCGCGAACGGCCGGCCGGCGGTCCCCGGCCCGTACTCGTGGACCGTGCCGAGCTGGACGAGCCGCGGGCGCCGCGGTGCGGCGGCGACAGCGTCCAGGAGCCGGCCCACGAGGTCCGCGTTGGCGGCCTCCTGCTGCTCGGGGGTGACGCCCCAGACCTGCCCGGCGGCGTTCACGACGGTGTCGGCCGCCACCTCGTCGAGGAGCCGGGCGAGCCGGGCCGGCGGTTCCCGCAGGGGGTCGAGATGTTCCCAGCGCCGTACGGACGGCGGGGCAAAGCTGCCGGGGTGGCCCCGGGAGACCCCCGTCACCCGCGCCCCCGCGGACCGGAACGCGTCGCAGAGGTGGCGTCCGAGGAAGCCGGTGGCCCCCAGGACGACGACCGAGGTGCCCGTCATCGGCTCACCCCCGCCACTCGGCCAGGACGCCCGCGGCGAGCGTCTCCTTCAGGGACGCCGCGCCGGCGTCCCGGTCGGAGATCAGCGGCGGCTCGGTGAAGCCCCACGGCAGGTCCAGGTCGGGATCGAGGGGATCGATGTTGATCTGCGTCCCCGGGACGTACGTGGTGGACACGACGTAGCAGATGCAGGTGTCGTCCGCGAGGCTGAGGAAGCCGTGGGCCACGCCCTCGGGGATGAAGAGGCAGCGGCCGGAGTCGGCGTCCAGCTCCGTGACCGCGTGGGTGCCGAAGGTGGGCGAGCCGGTCCGCAGGTCGACGATGACGTCCCGCAGCGCGCCGCGCACGCAGGAGACGTACTTGGCCTGGCCGGGCGGGACGGCGACCCCGTGCAGTCCGCGCAGGACGTTCCGGCGCGAGACCGAGAAGTTGATCTGCCGGGGCCGGAACGGCCGGCCGATCGCCTCTTCCAGCAGGTCGGTCCGCAGCGACTCGTAGAACGTCCCCCGGTCGTCGGCCAGTTGCTCCGGGGTGATGACGTAGGCTCCCGGAACGGCCGTCTCCGCAACTCGCACGATGGGGCCACCTCACTTCGCGGCCGTGGATTCCCGGTGGGCGGCGACCACCCGCTCCAGGTCGCGCACCACCTGGGCGGGGACGGGCATCCGCTCCACCTCGTCGCGCAGCCGCAGGGCCGCGGTCCGGTACGACGGGTCCTCCAGCAGGTCGCGGACGGCGCCGGCGATGTTGGCCGCGCTGTCGTCGTCGGGGTCGATCAGCCGCGCGGCGCCCTGGTCGGCGATGCGCGCGCTGTGCTCCTCCAGGCCCGGCAGGTACGGGACGAACACCTGCGGCACTCCGTTGGCCAGGCAGGTGAGGGTGATGTTGCCGCCCGCGTGGTGGACCATCACGTCGCAGGTGGGGGCGAGGACGTCCACGGGCAGCCAGCCGGCCCGCGCGCCCTCGGGGAGCTCCAGCCGGGCCGCGACGTCGTCGGGGGTGGCGATCAGCAGCTCGATGTCGAGCGGCGCCACCTTCTCGACCAGGCCGTTGAGCAGGTCGAAGTCGTCGTCGGGGGTGACCCTGCTGCCCGCGCTCACCAGGACGCGGGGCCGGTCCCCCTTGGTGTACATCCAGGGTTCGAGGGCGCTCTGCGTGCTGCACGGGATGTGGCGCAGCGGCAGGGCCACGGGGGCGGTGGGGGGACGCACGCTCTCCGGCATGAGGGTGACGGAGAACGCGGGCGGCGGCGTCCCGTGCAGGCCGAGGCGCTCCATCTCGGGAGCCAGTTCGGCGGCGGCCGCGAGGTCGATGTCGAGGGGCTCGGCGATGTCGGTGGCGAACCGCACCCAGGGGACGCCGGCGTGGTGGGCGACGAGCGGACCGGCGTACGCGAGGACGTTGCTGACCACCAGGTCGGGGCGCCACTGCTCCACCAGGTCGATCAGGGCGTCGAACGAGTGCGCCGCGAGCCGCCCGAACATGCGCCCGATGGCGATGTTGCGCTCCGGGCCGCGGGCCGGTGTCGGCACGAGGACGCCCTCCCGGTTCACCCGGCAGTCCTGGATCGTGCGCTCGGTGACGGAGACCGCGGGAATGCCCGAGCCGAGGATGGCCGACATGGTCACCTCGGGGCCCGTCATGATCACTTCATGGCCCGCGTTCCGGGCCGCCTGGGCCAGCGGGATGTCCGGGAAGATCGTCCCGGCACCGTTTCCCCCCACGAAAAGAATCTTCATGGCCGCATCGTCGGGTCCGCCCTTCGAGCCTCGCTCGAAGGCGCTCCCCCACGGGGGCGCGCGGTCCGGACTCACGGACCTTCGAGCGGTTCTCGAAGGGCGTGGCGAACGCTGGGCGGGACCGAGGGGACCACCGCGAGCCGCCGTCCGGCCTCCCCTCCACGAGAACGCACCCCACCTACGAGGAGGCCGCCGTGTTCCGGCACACGTCCGAAGTCCACGGCTGGTACGCCGAACGCCGGCGGGCCCAGCGGCACGTGGTCACCCTCACGCCGCTGGACCGGCTCGACGGCTGGTCCTTCGACCCGGCCACGGGCGACCTCCGGCACGCCAGCGGACGGTTCTTCACCGTCGAGGGGCTCCAGGTGGACACCGACCACCGGGAGGTCGACTCCTGGCAGCAGCCGATCATCGTGCAGCCGGAGTCCGGCATCCTGGGCATCCTGGTCAAGGAGTTCGGGGGCGTCCCCCACTTCCTGCTCCAGGCCAAGATGGAGCCGGGGAACATCAACCTGCTCCAGCTCTCGCCGACCGTGCAGGCGACCCGGAGCAACTTCACCCGGGTGCACCGCGGCGGCGCCGTCCCGTACCTGGACCACTTCCTCGCACCGCGCCGCGGCCGTGTCGTCTTCGACTCCCTCCAGTCCGAGCAGGGCTCGTGGTTCCTGGGGAAGCGGAACCGCAACATGGTCGTCGAGACGACGGAGGACGTACCGCTCCGGGACGACTTCTGCTGGCTGACGCTGGAGCAGATCGGCGACCTGCTGAGCGTGGAGAACCTGGTCAACATGGACACCCGGACCGTGCTGTCCGGCCTCCCCGGGACGTACGGGGGGAGGTTCGGCGGCGGCGGGGCCGAGGACCGCGGGCTGCACCGGATGGCGGAGCTGCTCAGTTGGTTCACCGAGGCGAAGGTCGGGCGCCGACTGGAGCGGCGCCGCGTGCCCCTGTCCAAGGTCGAGGGCTGGTCCGTGGGCGGCGAGCGCGTGGAGCACGAGGAGGGCCTCTACTTCTCGGTGGTCGGCGTGGACGTGGAGGCGGAGGGGCGCGAGGTGAGCCGCTGGTCGCAGCCGATGCTCGCCCCCGCCTCCCGCGGCGTGGTCGCGTTCCTCACCCGCGCCGTGGACGGCGTGCCGCACGTGCTGGTCCAGGCCCGGACGGAAGCCGGCTCCCGCGACGTGCTGGAGATCGGCCCGACCGTGCAGTGCGCCCCGGAGAACTACCGGCACCTCCCCGCCGAGCTGCGGCCGCGCTTCCTCGACGAGGTGCTGGGGGCCGCGCCGTCCCGCGTCACGCTGGACGTCGTCCACTCCGAGGAGGGCGGCCGGTTCCACCACGCCGAGAACCGCTACCTGGTCGTGGAGGCGGGGGACGACGTCCCCCTCGACCCGGGCGACGACTTCGTCTGGATGACGCCCGAGCAGCTCGGCGCCCTGGTGCGGCACAGCGGCTACGTGAACGTCGAGGCCCGGAACCTGCTGACGTGCCTGAGGTACCTGCGGTGAGCGCGACACCCGTGGCCGGCCGGCCGGTGCGCCTGGGGGTGCTGGGGTGCGCCGACATCGCGGTCCGGCGGGTGCTGCCGGCCCTGGCCACCGTGCCGGGGGTGACCCTGGCGGCGGTGGCCAGCCGGAGCGGTGCCCGGGCAGCGCAGGTCACCGACCGGTTCGGCGGTGACCCCCTGGAGGGGTACGACGCGCTGCTCGCCCGCCCGGACGTCGACGCCGTGTACGTCCCGCTGCCGGCCGCGCTGCACGCCCCGTGGGTGGAGAAGGCACTGGCGGCCGGCAAGCACGTGCTGGCGGAGAAGCCGCTGACGACGTGCGTGGCGGACACGGCGCGGCTCGTCGGCGCGGCCCGCGCGGCGGGGCTGGTGCTGAGGGAGAACGTCATGTTCGTCCACCACCCCCAGCACCACCACGCGCGGCGGCTGCTCCGGGAGGGCGCCATCGGGGAGGTCCGGACCGTGGTCGCGGCGTTCGCGATCCCGCCCCGGCCGGCACACGACATCCGCTACCGGCCGGAGCTCGGGGGCGGCGCCCTCTTCGACGTCGGGTCGTACCCGCTGCACGCCGCCCGGTTCCTGCTCGGGGACGGGCTGGAGGTCGTCGGCGCGACCCTGCGGACCGACGGGGACCGGGGGGTGGACGTGTCCGGCACCGCCCTGCTGGCCGGGCCCGGCGGGGTGACCGCACAGGTGTACTTCGGCATGGAGCACCACTACACGTCCCGGTACGAGGTGGTGGGCAGCGCCGGGCGGCTCACCGTGGACCGGGCCTTCACCCCGCCGGCGGACCACCGGCCCGTGCTGGTGGTGGAGCGGAGCGACGGCACGGAGCGGCTGGAGCTGGAGCCGTTCGACCAGTGCGCGGGCACCCTCGACGCCTTCGTACGGGCCGTCGCGGCGGGAGCCGGCACGGCCGGTGAGGCGATCGTCCGGCAGGCGGAGCTGATCGCAGATGTCCATCGGAGCGGGACCCGCGGCGTGCGGCCGGCTCCACGACCGGCGCGAGACGCCGTGGAAGGCGAGGACCGATGAAGGACGCCAAGGCCCGCATCCTGGAGCAGGTGCGCGAGTACCACGGCTCGGACGAGAAGGAGTTCGAGCCGGGCCGGACCGCGGTGTGGCCCTCGGGCGCGGTGTTCGACGCGGAGGACCGGGTCGCGCTGGTGGAGGCCGCGCTGGACATGCGGATCGCGGCCGGCGTCAGTTCGCGGCGGTTCGAGCGGGAGTTCGCCCGCTACTTCCGGCTGCGCAAGGCGCACCTGGCCAACTCCGGTTCCTCGGCCAACCTGTTGGCGCTGTCGGCGTTCACCTCGCCGCAGTTGGAGGACCGCAGGCTGCGGCCCGGCGACGAGGTGATCACGGTCGCGGCCGGCTTCCCGACCACCGTCAACCCCATCATCCAGAACGGCCTGGTGCCGGTCTTCGTCGACGTGGAGCTGGGCACCTACAACGCCACGGCCGAACGGATCGCGGAGGCCGTCGGGCCCCGCACCAGGGCGATCATGGTCGCGCACGCGCTCGGCAATCCGTTCGCCGTCGAGGAGGTCGCCCGGATCGCCGAGGAGCACGACCTGTTCCTCATCGAGGACAACTGCGACGCGGTGGGCTCGACCTACCGCGGCCGGCTCACCGGCACCTTCGGCGACATCGCGACCACGAGCTTCTACCCGGCCCACCACATCGCGATGGGCGAGGGCGGCTGCGTGCTGACGGACAACCTGGTCCTGGCGCGGATCGTGGAGTCGATGCGCGACTGGGGCCGGGACTGCTGGTGCGAGCCGGGCGAGGACAACCGCTGCTTCAAGCGGTTCGACTACCAGATGGGCACGCTGCCGCACGGCTACGACCACAAGTACATCTTCTCGCACGTCGGTTACAACCTGAAGTCCACCGACCTCCAGGCCGCCCTGGGGCTGAGCCAGCTCGGCAAGCTCGACGCGTTCGGGGCGGCCCGCCGCGCCAACTGGCGGTTCCTGCGGGAGGCGCTGGACGGCGTGCCGGGGCTGATCCTGCCGCGCGCCACCGAGGACAGCGATCCGAGCTGGTTCGGCTTCGCGCTGACCGTCAAGCCCGACGCCGGCTACACCCGCGAGGGGCTCGTGGCCTTCCTGGAGGGCCGGAAGATCGGCACCCGTCGTTTCTTCGCCGGGAACCTCACCCGTCACCCGGCGTACCTCGACCGGCCGCACCGCATCAGCGGTTCGCTCGCCAACAGCGACATCGTCGCCGGGCACACCTTCTGGGTCGGGGTCTACCCGGGCCTGACCGAGGAGATGGTCCGCTACATCGCCGAGTCCGTCCGCGACTACGCGGTGAAGAACTCCTGACGTCCGTGCCGGGCCGCGGCGACGCGGCAGGAAGGTTCACCATGCCCCACGCACACCAGTCGTCCCTGGCCTCGGCGGCCCGCGACGTGGCGCCGCTCGCCGCCGCGCACGCCGCGACCGCCGAGGAGCGGCGCCGGCTGCACCCCGCGGTGGCGGAGGCGTTGATCGCCGCCGGCTTCCCGCACCACTTCGCCCCGGACCTGCCGGGCCGCTCCCCCGGCACGTTCACCGGGCTGCTGGAGGCCGTCGCCGTGCTCGGCGAGGAGTGCGCGTCGGCGGCGTGGGTCGCCTCGGTCACCGCGAGCGCGGGCCGGATGACGGCGCACCTGCCCGCGGAGGGCCGGGCGGCCGTCTGGGAGAAGGGCGCCGGCACGGTGGTGGTCGCCGGGCTGATGCCGGCGGGGACGGCACAGCGGGTCCCGGGCGGCTGGCGGGTCCGGGGCGAGTGGGCGTACGTCAGCGGGGTCGACTTCGCCGACTGGACGCTGGTCGCGGCACGGACGGAGGAGGCGGGGCGGACGGCCGTACGGGTGCTCGCGGTGCCCCGCGCCGACCACGCCGTCGTCGATTCGTGGTTCGTGATCGGTATGCGGGGCACCGGCAGCCACACGGTGGTGCTGGACGACGTCGTCGTGCCGGACGAGCGGTCGGTGCCGCTGGAAGTGGTGCTCCGGGGCGAGGCGTCCGAGGGGTCCGCGCCCTGCCACCGGGTGCCGCTGAAGGCCGGCAACGGGCTGACGCTGGCGGCGCCCCTCCTGGGCGCGGCCCGCGGCGCGCTGCGGCGGTGGCGGGAGCTGACCGGGGCGAAGCTGGCGGCTCCGGGCGGGGCGATCTCCGGCGGGCCCGACCCCGGCCCGTACGAGCAGGTGCTCGCGCGGGCGGAGGGAGAGCTCGACGCGGTGGAGCTGTTGCTCGGCCGGGCGGCCCGGGTCGTCGACCGGGGCGGGGTCACCGCGGTGGAGACGGCCAGGAACGCCCGCGACTGCGCGCTGGCGGCGGAGCGGCTGGCCGCGGTGGTGGACGGGCTGCTGCGCACCGCCGGCACCCGGGGCCAGGCCGAGGCGGAGGCGCTGCAGCGGCACTGGCGCGACGTGAACTGCGGCGCGGGGCACAGCGGGCTCCAGTGGGCACCGGCGGCGAGCGCCTACGCGCGGCTGGTCGGGGCGCCGGGCCGCTGAGGGGTCCGGCCCCGTGCCGACGGCCACGGCCGGCCCCGTGTGGGGCCGGCCGTGGCCGTCGGTGCGCACGGGGCCGGGTCGGTGGTGTTCCTCACACGGCGGTGGCGGTGCGGTGGTCCCGCTGGACGGGGAACCGGCGCACCGGGGAGTGGGGGGACGACGGCGGGTTCAGCACCGCCAGTTGGAGCCGCTGGAGTTCCGGCGAGGGTTCCAGGCCCAGTTCCCGGTCGAGGATGCGGTGCAGGGTGCGGTAGGCCTGGAGCGCCTCGGCGCGGCGGCCCGAGTGGTTGAGGGCGGAGATCAACTGGCCGTGGAACCACTCGTTGAGCGGGTACTCGTTGACCAGCTCGGACAGCTCCGGGATGGCGTCGCGCTGCCGGCCGAGCCGGATCTCCGCCTCGATGCGCAGTTGGAGGCCCCGGATGCGCAGCTCCTCCAGGTGGACGATGCGGCCGGTGAGCACGTCCCCGGCGGGGATGTTGGACAGGGCGGGGCCCCGCCACAGGGCGAGGGCCCGGCGCAGGAGGCCGAGGGCGCGTTCCGGCTCGTCGTCCTGAAGCGCTTTCTGGCCGCGTGCGATGAGGTTCTCGAATATCTTGACGTCGACCTCGTCGTCCTCCACCTGAATAACATATCCAGGCGCGCGGGTTACGAGAAGGGTACGTTCGGGTGCCACGATCCCTTCGCTTACAAAAAGTTTACGCGCGTGATAAATGTAGGTCTGAAGGGTCGTCAGCGCGCTCTTCGGCGGGGCTTCGCCCCAGAGTTCCCGGATCAGTGAATCCGAGCTCACGGTCTCGTTGGGCCTGGTGAGGAGCAGTGCCAGCGACTGGCACACTTTCGGCGTGCTCGGTAGGCGGGAACGGCCGTCTTCCGTGATGATTTCGAATGGCCCGATCAGATTGAATCGCATTGGAGCACCCCCATGGTGTCGTTCAGTCGACTTGCCCTTCAGCTATCTGGCCAACAACTCCACAGTAGATCAACGGGCGCGAAGCCGAGGTTTCACAGGAGGGAAATGTCATGTCCCTCCGGCAAGGGGTGTGAAAAGAGTCAGGGGGTGCGAAATCCGGCCGTTCTCCGGCCTATCCCGCATTCTTCCAGCCGGGGCCGGGGGCGGTGGTCCAGGAGCGCGCCGCCCCGTGCGCGGACGCGGCGGACGGCCACCCCGCCCGCCCGGCGCGCCCCGTCCGCCGTACCCGCGCCGCCGCCTCCTCCTCCGCCGCCGCGGCGGAGGCCAGGACCGCTGCCAGCACCACGGTCACCGCGGCCGTCTCCTCCGGGGCCGGGGACCCGCGCGTGATGCGCCACGTCCCGCTCACTGGGGCTGGTTCCCGTGCTTGCGGCCGGGCAGCTGCGCGTGCTTGTGCCGCAGCATGTCCAGGGCGCGGATCAGTTCCGTCCTCGTGTCGGCCGGATCGATGACGTCGTCGACGAGCCCGCGCTCGGCCGCGTAGTACGGGTGCATCAGCTCCCTGCGGTACTCCTCGATGCGGGCGCGCCGGGTCTCCTCGGGGTCCGGCGAGGCGGCGATCTCGCGGCGGAAGACGACGTTGGCGGCGCCCTCCGCGCCCATGACGGCGATCTCGTTGGTCGGCCAGGCGAGCGAGACGTCGCAGCCGATGGAGCGCGAGTCCATGACGATGTACGCGCCGCCGTACGCCTTGCGCAGGATCACCTGCACCCTCGGCACCGTCGCGTTGCAGTACGCGTACAGCAGCTTGGCGCCGTGCCGGATGACGCCCCCGTGCTCCTGGTCGACGCCGGGCAGGAAGCCGGGCACGTCGACCAGGGTGACCAGGGGGATGTTGAAGGCGTCGCAGAACTGGACGAAGCGCGCCGCCTTCTCGGACGCCTCGATGTCCAGGACCCCGGCCGTCACCAGCGGCTGGTTGGCCACGAAGCCCACGGTCTGGCCGCCCAACCGTGCCAGGGCGCAGACCACGTTGGCCGCCCACAGCTCGTGGACCTCGAAGTACTCGCCGTCGTCGGCGATTTCGGCGATGACGTGGCGCATGTCGTAGGCGCGCTGGGGATCGGCGGGCACCAGGTCCGCCAGCGCTTCGCAGCGCCGGTCCACGGGGTCGTGGACGGGTTCGGCGGGCGGCAGTTCCCGGTTGTTGGCGGGCAGGTACGCCAGCAGGTGCCGTACGTCCTCCAGGCAGCTCTCCTCGTCGTCGTACGCGAACGCCGCGACGCCCGAGGTCCGCGCGTGCACGTCGGCGCCGCCCAGCGCGTCGTGGCCGATCTGCTCGCCGGTGACGGCCTGGACGACGTCGGGGCCCGTGATGAACATCTGCGAGGTGCCGCGCACCATGAAGACGAAGTCGGTCAGGGCCGGGGAGTACGCCGCGCCGCCCGCGCACGGGCCCATGATGACGCTGATCTGGGGGATGACCCCCGACCCGCGCACGTTGCGCTGGAAGATGCCGCCGTAGCCGGCCAGCGCGGTGACGCCCTCCTGGATGCGGGCGCCCGCCCCGTCGCACAGTCCGACGACGGGCGCGCCCGCGGCCAGCGCCAGGTCCATGATCTTGTGGATCTTCTGGGCGTGGGCCTCGCCGAGGGCGCCGCCGAAGATCCGGAAGTCGTGCGCGTACACGAAGACCGTGCGCCCGTCGACCTCGCCCCACCCGGTGACGACGCCGTCCGTGTGCGGCCGGCGGTCCTCCAGGCCGAAGCCGGTGGCGCGGTGGCGGCGCAGCGCCTCGGTCTCCACGAAGGTGCCCTTGTCGAAGAGGAGCTCCAGGCGCTCGCGGACCGTCAGCTTGCCCCGGGCGTGCTGGGCCGCGGTGGCCTTGTCGCCCGGTCCGGCCAGGACGCGGTCGCGCAGCTCCCGCAGCTCCTCCACGCGCGACCGCAGGTCACCCGCCGGGCCGGGCTCCGGCGGCGCGGGCCGCGGCGGGCGGGCGGCGGCCCTGCGGGGCGGTGCCGGCTCCGTCCGGTCGGTCTGTGGGGTGTCGTCGACGATGCTCACGCGTGCCCTTTCCGAGAGGAGTTCGGCCCCTGCCGCACCGGAGCGATGCCGGGCCCCGTCCCCTGAAGGCTGAAGAGTGCCGCTAAAAGGGGGCTCGAACGGCGGTCCACGCGGTCAGGCACGGCAGGCGGGAAGCCCGCCGTGGTGCGCGACCATCTCGGAGAACAGCAGGCCGACGTCCATCGGTTCGCCCGGTGCCGCGCCCCGCGCCTCGGCGTAGGCCCGGTGCAGGTTGGGGACGAGCCGCTCGGAGTCGAGCAGGTCGGCGTACGCTCCGAGGTCGGCGTCGCGCGCCGCCTCCAGCGGGGTGACCCCGGCCGCGATGCCCTCGGCCGCCAGTTCCTGGACCCGGCGCAGGTAGCCCTCGGTGACGTCGAGCAGCTCGGGGCCGCCCACGGGCCCGTGCCCGGGCACGATGGTCTCGGCGCCGAACGCCCGGAGCCGCTCCATCACCTCGATGGTGCCCGCGACGGAGCCCATCAGGCAGAACGGGGTGGCCCCGGACATGACGAGGTCCCCGGCGTACAGCACGCGCCGGTCGGGGAGCCACACGACGGTGTCGCTCGCGGTGTGCGCCGGGCCCAGGTGGACGAGCTCGGCGCGGACCCGGCCGACGTGCAGGGTGAGCCGGTCCCGGAAGGTGAGGTCCGGGAGGGTCACGGTGATCTCGCCCCACGGGACGTCGGGCCACAGCCCGGTCAGGTGGAGGCCGGTCGCCTCCATCTCGGCGCGGGCGCCCTCGTGGGCGACGATCACGGCGTCGTCGGCGAACAGGTGGTTGCCGAAGGTGTGGTCGCCGTGCGAGTGGGTGTTGACCACCAGGCGCGGCGGCTGCGGCGACACCCGGGCGACGGCCTCCTTGAGGGCCTGCGCCCGGGCTTGGGTGGCGGCGGTGTCGACCAGCGCCGAGCAGCCGTCCGAGACGACGAGTCCGGCGTTGTTGAGGCACCATCCGCCGTCGGGCTGCACGTAGGCGAAGACGTCCTCCGCGACCTCCTGCAGCCGGGGGGTCGGGGTGGCGGGGTGGCGGGGGGTCACGGGCAGCTCCCTGGGGTGCGGGTCGTTCGGGTACGGGGGTCGGGGCGCGGGGCCGGGGGCGCGGGGGGGCACAGGCGCCGTGGGCCGGGGGCCGTGAGCCGGGGGCGCGGGCGCGGGGCCGGGGAGAGGGCCCGGCGGACGGCCGCGCACACCGGCACGACCACCGCCCCGGCCCGTGGGCCCGGGCCCGAGGGATGGGGCCCGGCAGGCTGCCCCGCACGGCAGCACGGCCACCGCGCCCCGGCGGGCCGACCGGCCGTCGGGACGGCCGGTGCGGACCCGCAGACCCGGGCCGGAGGGGCGAGGCCCGGCAAGCAGCCCGCGCGGTGGCGGGGCCGCCGCGTCGGGCGGGTCGTCCGGCCGGGCCGGGGGCGGCCGGTACCGCCGAGGGCGGCCGGTACCGCCGAGGGCGGCCGGTACCGCCGGGGGCGGCCTGTGCCACCGGGGGGCGGCCGACCCGGGCCCGTGGTGCGGCGGCCCGTGGGCCCGCGCCGCCGCGCCGGCGGGCTAGGCCCCGTACCGGCCGCCGTCGCGCGGCCCGCCGGGGGCGGCCGACCCGGGCCCCCGGGCCGCCCGACCGGCCGGCTCCGTCCCGGACGCGTCAGAAGACCTGGTCATGGCTGATGGTCCGGGACTTGAGCGCCGGCCTCCCCCCGTCGATGACCAGCACGTCGTGGACCGTGCAGCTGGGGCTGATCTCCGGCTTGCCGCCCGGCCGTACGGTCACGACCAGGGCGTACACGGTGGAGTGGACGGTGCCGTCGGGGCGCGGGTCCAGGGCGATCTGGTTGAACCAGTGCCGACGGCGCACCGGGTCGCCGTCGAACTTCTTGTGGAAGTCGACGAGTTCGCGGACGATCCCGGCCCGGCCCCGGGCGGGCTCGACCCCCGGGGAGTGCTGGAACTCGCCGTCCTCGGTGAACGTGGCGGCGTACTCCTCGAACCTGCGGTTGTCCAGGTGGTGCATCTGGTGGGCGTAGAAGTGCTGCACCAGGGAGTGGAGTTCGGTGAGGGAGGAAAGGTCGGCGGTGACGCTCAAGGGGGTCTCCTCGGGTAGGGGGCCGTCAGGCCGAGGCGCCGGTCCCGGCCTCGGCGAACGCGGCGGCGTGCCGCATGGTGGCAAGGCTGTTGCGGCCGAGCGCGTCACGGACGTGGGCGCGGGCGTCGGCGAGGGTGCGGTCCGCGCCGAGGACCTCCGGCACCGCGGCCGGGTCGAGCACCACGGTGTGCCGGGCGGTGGCGACGGTGGTGCCGCCCTCGCCGGACGCGAACTCCCACAGGCCGCTGTGGCCGAGCAACAGCCGCGGGGTGACCCGCTGCTTGTAGGCGATCCACGACGGCTCCTCGCACACGCGCACCGAGCGGGTCGTGTGCGCGGAGCCGTCCGCCGTGACGGTGTCCATCTCCAGGTCCTGGATGCCGGGCGGCTCCTCGACCAGGCGGACGCGGCTGACGTGCGGCAGGCGCTGCGCCCACAGGTCCGCGCGGTGCACGAAGGCGTACGCGTCGAGGGCCGCCCCCCGGAATTCGAGGGTGTCGGTGAAGGTGAGGACCATGTCCCGCACGGGGTGGCCGAGTTCGGCCACCCGTGCCAGGGCCCGCAGTTCCTCGGCGCTGTTGCGGTCCAGCGCCTCGTTGATCCACTTCACCGTCTCCGGGTCGTCGCCCTCGGCGGCGAAGTCGTGCAGCAGCACGAGGCGGGTGCCGCCGTGGGGCAGGGCCTCGAAGCGCCACTCGCCGCCCATGGAGGCGATCGGGGGGCGGCTGCGCTCCTGCCGGAAGGTGATGCGCAGGCCCTCCGGGTCCAGAGTGCGCCGCGAGGTCCAGTCGGAGACCCCGCCGTTCACGGTCGCCCAGATCCGGAACCGTTCGGCGCGCTCGCCGCGCTCCAGGTGCTGTACGTGCACGGTCGGCCCGAAGACGGCCGGCCAGGCGGCCACGTCGGCCACCAGGTCGTACAGCACCTCGGGGCGGGCGGACACGTCCAGGGTGTGCTCGGTGCGGTGCCGTCGCGGTGTCATGCGGGCGTGCTCCTCGTGCGGGGCGGGCGGGGCAGGGACGGGCGGGCGGATGGGCGGATGGGCGGGTCAGGCGGCGCGGGCCACGAGGCCGTTGACCAGGTTGGCGAGTTCCTGGGGCGTCGTGACCTTCGTGATCTCGTCGTCCGGCACGACCACGCCGAACTCCTGCTTGATCTGCGCGGCGCTCTCCATGAGGGCGAGGGAGTCGTACCCGAGGTCCTCGAAGGTGAGGTGGGTGATGTCGGTGTCGGGGCCGACGCCTTCCATGTCGCCCGCGCACGCGACGAGAATGCGGCGGACGTCGTCGACGGTGATCTGTGCCATGGGTTCTCTCTCCTTGGTTCGTGCGGTGAGGGGGGCCGGGGGTGCGGTGCCGTCTACGGCTCGTCGACGGCGCTGACCACCACGGCCGCGTTGAAGCCCCAGCGCCCCCGGGCGAGGACGAGGACGTGACGGACGCGCCGCTCCCGGGGCTCGCCGCGGACGACGTCGATGCCGTAGGCGTCGGGTACGCCGCCGAGCCCGGGGGTGGGCGGTACGACGCCGTCGCGGATGGACAGGGCCGCGGTGACCACGTCGAGCGGGCCGCCGCCCGCGTACAGGCGCCCGGTGAGCGCCTTGGGCGCGGTGACGGGGACGCCGCCCGCGCCGAACAGGCCGCTGAGGGCCCGGGCCTCGGCGGCGTCGAGCTCGGGGATCCCGGCGCCGTCGGCGAAGACCGCGTCGATGTCGGCGGGGCCCAGCCCGGCGTCGGCGATCGCGTTCTCGGCGGCGCGCCGCAGCCCCGGCGGGCGGCCCGAGCCGGGCGCGGGGTCGAACGTGGCGCTGTACCCGGTCAGCGCGGCGTGCAGCCGCTCGGCTCCGCGGGCGCGGGCGCGGTCCTCGTCCTCCAGGACGAGCATCGCGCCGCCCTCGCCGGGCACGTGGCCGGAGGCGAGGCTGTCGAAGGGCAGGTAGGCCCGGGCGGGGTCGGTCTCGCGGGTGACGCGGCCGTCGGCGAGCTGGGAGACGTACCCCCACGGGTCGAGGGCGGAGTCGACGCCTCCGGCGATCATCAGGGGGGTGCCGCGGCGGATGCCGCGGCGGGCGTAGCCGAGGGCGTCGAGTCCGCCGGCCTGCTCGCCGACGAGGGCGGCGCTGGGGCCGCGCATGCCGTGCCGGATGGAGATCTGGCCGGTGTTGACGGCGTAGAACCAGGCGAAGGACTCGTAGACGCTGACGAACTCGGGTCCCTTGCTCCAGAGCTTGGCGAACTCCCGGTGGGTGAAGTCGAAGCCGCCGAGGGCGTTGGAGGTGATGACGCCCATGTCGTAGTCGGGCAGGTCGCCGGGGGAGACGGCGGCGTCGGTGAGGGCCCAGGCCGCGGCGGTGAGCGCGAGCTGGGTGGAGTGGTCGGTCTGCGGGAGCAGTCGGCTCGGCAGGTGCTCGGCGGGGTCGAAGTCGTCGATCTGCCCGGCGAGGGTGGCCGGGTAGCCGGAGACGTCGAAGCGGGTGACCCTGCCGATGCCGCTGTGGCCGGACAGGACCGACTTCCAGTAGGTCTCGGTGCCCAGGCCGTTGGGGGCCGTGACGCCGATTCCGGTGATCACCGTCCTGGCGGTCATGCGGCGGCTCCTTCCGGGGTGCGCAGGACCATCGCGCTCTGGAAGCCGCCGAAGCCGCTGCCGACGGTCAGGACGGTGTCCACCCGCTGTTCGCGCGCGGTCAGCGGCACGTAGTCCAGGTCGCACTCGGCGTCGGGGACGTGCAGGTTGGCCGTGGGGGGCACGACGTTGTGCCGGATGGCGAGGGCGCAGGCCGCGATCTCCAGGGAGCCGATCGCGCCGAGGGAGTGCCCGACCATCGACTTGATGGAGCTGATCGGCACGCGGTACGCGTGGTCGCCGAGGCTGCGCTTGAACGCGGCGGTCTCGTGCCGGTCGTTCTGCTTGGTGCCGGAGCCGTGGGCGTTGACGTAGTCGACGACCGTCGGGTCGATGCGGGACTCGTCGAGGGCGGCCCGGATCGCCTCGGCCATCTCGCGGCCGTCCCGCTTCAGGCCGGTCATGTGGTACGCGTTGCAGCGCGTGGCGTAACCGGTGATCTCGGCGTAGATCTGCGCGCCCCGGGCCCGGGCGGTCGCGTACTCCTCCAGGACGAACACGGCGGCGCCCTCGGCGAGGACGAAGCCGTCGCGGGAGGCGTCGAACGGGCGGGAGGCGTGCTCGGGGTCGTCGTTGCGGGTGGTGGTGGCCTTGATGGCGTCGAAGCAGGCCACCACGATCGGGGAGATGGGGGTGTCGGCGGCACCGGCGACCATGACGTCGGCGCCGCCCTCGCGGATGAGCTGCACCGCGTGGCCGACGGCGTCGAGGCCGGAGGTGCAGCCGTCGGACACCATGGTCACCGGGCCCTCGGCGCCGGCCACCCACGCGATTTCGGCGGGCATGACCCCGGGGCTGAGGTAGTCGAACATGTGCGGCGACAGGTAGCCGGGGTCGACCCGCCACTCGCGCCCCCGGTCGGACATCACCAGGTACTCGTTCTCCAGGCTGGTCGCGGAGGCGACCGCACTGCCGAGGCTGACGCCGATCCGGTGCGGATCCACGCCGCCGAACTCCAGTCCGCTGTCGGCGACCGCCTCCCGGGCGCAGGCGACCGCGAACTGGGTGGCCCGGTCCATGCGGCGGATCTCGCGCGGGGTCAGTCCCTCGTCCTCGGGGCGGAAGTCGACCTCGCCGGCGACCTGGGACCGGAACGGGGCCGCGTCGAAGAAGGAGATGCGCCGGGTGGCGGTGCGCCCGGCGGTGAGCAGGTCCCAGAACGCCTTCGCGCCGGACCCCCCGGGAGCGCGGATCCCGATTCCGGTGATCACCACGCGGCGGCTCATCGGGGGCTCCCCGCGCTGCCGGCCGCCCGGGGACCACCGTGCTTGCAGCAGAACATCGCGTCTCTTTCCTTTCGTCTTGCCCGGCGGGTCCGCCCGGCCACTCCCGTGGGGGCACCGCCGCCGGCTCTCCTCACCCTGCGGACAGGGGCTCGAACACGACTCGAAACCGGATCACCGCGCCCGGGGCCGGTGCGGGTGGCGCGGTCAGGCGACGTACGGCCGCCGTGCCCGGGCCTCGCGGAGCGCCTGCGCCCACCACATGAGCTGGTCGAGCAGCTTCTTCGCCGCCGCGTTGACCTCCTGGGCGTCCAGCGGCTCGCCGTCGTCGCCGAACCGGGTGTGCACGTGCGGGAAGTTCACGCTGTCGCGCAGCGGCACCGCGTGCAGTTCGGTGAAGACCGGCCGGAGCTGCTCGATGGCGCGGATGCCGCCGGACATGCCGCCGGCGTATCCGACGAAGCCCACCGGCTTGGCCTGCCACTCGGCGTAGAGGCAGTCGACGGCGTGCTTGAGGGCGGCGGGGTAGCCGCGGTTGTACTCGGGGGTGACGACGACGAAGACGTCGGCCCCGGCGATGCGCTCGGCGTAGGCGCGCACTTCGGGCGAGGCGTACCGGCCGTCCTCGCCGACCTCCCCCAGGACCGCGGGGAGCCGGGCCCCGGCGATGTCGACGACGTCGACGTCGAGATCGCCGCGGGCGCGGGCCCGGCGGACGAACCAGTCGGCGACCACGGGGCCGAAGCGGCCCTCGCGGGTGCTGCCGACGATGACGGCCAGGCGGGTGGGCGTGGCGGTCGGCATGGGTGCTCCTAGCGTGAGGTGGGGAACCGGTCCCGGAGGCGAGGGGGCGAGGGGCGCGGGCGTGCGGGGGTGCGGGGGTGCGGGGCGGGGAGGGGCGCGGGGCGGCGGGCGGAGCCGCTCAGCCGGCCCGCCCCGTCAGCAGGACCACGCGGCCGGTGTGGGCGCGGGTCTCGACGAGCCCGTGGGCCTTGGCGGCCTCTTCGAGGGGCAGCGCGCTGTGGATCGCGTGCCGGACCGTCCCGTCGGTGAGGTACCGGACCAGCTTCTCGTGGTGGTCCAGGTACTCCTGGCGGCGGCTCGTCCGCCACTGCCCCAGGGCGAAGCAGGTGAGGGACCGCATGCCGATGAGCTCCATGGGCGAGATGCCGGGGACGGCACGGCCGCCGGCGGAGGAGCCGTAGAACACGAGCCGGCCGAACGGGGCGAGGAGCCCCACTCCGGTGCGCAGCACCTCTCCGCCGACGCTGTCGAGGATGACGTCGACGCCCTGGCCGCCGGTGGCCTCCCGCACCCGGTCCGGCCAGTCGTCGCGGGAGTAGTCCACGAGGACGTCGGCGCCCAGTTCCCGTACGAAGTCGAGCTTGCGGGCGGAGCCGGCGGTGGCGATGATCCGGCCGGCGCCGGCCGCCCTGGCCGCCTGGACGGCGAGGTGGCCGATGCCGCCGGAGGCGGCGTGCACCAGGACGGTCTCGCCCTGCCGCAGCGACGCGGTGGCCAGGGTGCCCATGGCGATGGGCCCGGAGCCGGGCAGGGCGGTGGCCTGTGCCGCGTCCATGTCGGCCGGGACCGGCAGGACGGTGTCCGCGTCCACCGCGACGTATTCGGCGTACGCGCCGTGCAGGGTGAAGGCGCCCACGCGGTCGCCTTCGCGGATCCCGGTCACCCCCTCGCCCAGGGCGGCGACCGTGCCGACGACATCGCCGCCCAGCACGATGGGGAACGTCGGCTTCCACATGGGGGCGGGGAAGATGTCGCGCCGCATCTGGGTCTGGGCGAACCCCACGCTCACCGCCTCCACGGCGATGAGCACCTGTCCCGGGCCGGGGCTCGGCACAGGTGTCTCCTCGACCCGCATGACCTCCGGGGCCCCGAACGCGTGGATACGGATGGTGCGCATCATTTCCTCCGGTCGTCGTCGCCGGGACCAGCCTCGCGAGCCGGGCTTGAGCACGGCTCGGAGACAGCTCGGGGACGGATCGAGGGGCGCGCGGAGGCCCGGAGAGGTCGGGGAGCCGAAGACCCGGATACCCGAGAGGTCGGGGGGCCCGGGGGCCGGGGGCCGGGGGCCCGAAGACCCGGAGGCTCGAAGACCCCGGGCCCGAAGACCCGGGGCCCGGAGGTCCGGTCAGCGCACGGTGCGGGGCTCCGGGCGGCCCGTGCACTGCTTGAGTTCGAAGAAACCGGGGTCGGTCGCCAGGGTGCGCAGCGCGTCCCACAGGCGCAGGGCGCGCTCGCCGGTCGGGATCTCGCTGAGGACCGGCCCGAACTGCGCGGCGCGGCCGTTGACGGAGAGGGTGGGGACGCCGATGAGCTCCTGCCCGAGGCCGTCGGACGGCACCCGGGCGTGGGAGGCCCGCAGCGCCTCGTCCCACCGCTCGGAGCCCGCCTCCCCGGCCAGGTCGGCGGGGAGGCCGACGTCGCGGAGCGCGGCCTCGACGACGGCTCCGGTTCCGCTCATCGCCTCGGTCATCACCTGCTGCCAGGTGTCCTCGGTGGCGTCGCGCACGGGGGCGAAGATGCCGTCCGGGGCGTGCAGGCGGCTGCCCAGGGCGGTGTAGAGGGGGCCGACGACGTCGTCGCCGTGCGCGTGCCGCGCCGCCGCCACCACGCGTACGGGACCCCAGTACGCGTCCAGCATCCTGCGCCGCTGCTCGGACATCTCCGAGCCGCTGTTGAGCAGGGCGAGGCTCATCTCGTGCCAGCGCACGGTGAGCGGGCGGTGCTCGGCGACCTCGGTGATCCAGCGCGAGGTGATCCACGCCCAGGGGCAGAGCGGGTCGAACCAGAAGTCGACGGTGTCGGTGCCGGTGTCGGGCGCGTGGCGGGTTCCGCCGGTCTCGGTGGTGTTCATGGGCTCCCTCTGTTCCTGTTTCCGTCTATCCGTTGTGGCCGTCGTGTCCGTCGCGCACGCCGTCGGTGCCGTCGTGTACGTCTTCGCCGCCGGCGTGCGCGTCTTCGGCCTCGTCGTGTACGTCGTCACCGCCGCCGTGCGCGTCCTCGCTGCCGTCGGCCCCGCCGGTCCCGTGGGAGACGCCGGCCCCGTCGGCCCCGCCGGTCCCGTCGGGGGCGCCGACGCGGGCCAGCGCCTCCAGGACGGCGTTCTGCCGGGCGTCGCGGTCCGCCACGCGGCGCGCGTAACCGTCCCGCCCGTAGGTCTCCTCGGCGAGGTCGGCGAGCCGGTCGATGGTCTCCGCCGTCATCCGGGGGCGGCCGAGGTCCCGCCAGGCGTCGTCCATGCCGGGCCCGGCCGCCGCCAGCCAGCGGCGCAGGCCACCCTCGCCGCCGCCGAGGTGGAACGCCTGGAAGAGGCCGACCGCCGCCCAGCGCACCCCGAGGCCCTGGGTCACCACCGTGTCGAGCTCGGCCATGGTGACGACGCCCTCCTGGACGAGGTGGACGCCCTCCCGGAGGATCGCGGCCTGGAGCCGGTTGGCGACGAACCGCCGCACCGGCTTGCGCAGCACGACCGGGACCCGGCCCACCGACCGGTAGAAGGCGACGCACGCCTCGACCGCCGCCGGATCGGTCCGGCTGCCGCCGACGACCTCCACGAGGGGGATGAGGTGGGGCGGGTTGAGGGGGTGCCCGACGAGCAGCCGCCCGGGGTCGGCCATCGTGGCGCCCATGGCGTCGGGCAGCAGCCGGGAGGTGGAGGAGAGCAGCAGGGCCGTCGGGGGCGCGGCCGCGCCGACGCGGCGGAAGAGGTCCTGCTTGAGTTCCAGGTCGTCGGGCAGGTTCTCCTGGACCACGTCGACGTCCCGTACGGCCCGTTCGAGGACGGGCTCGACCTCCAGCCGGCGGGCGAGCTCCCGCGGGTCGCGTCCGCCGCCCGGCAGTCCGGGGGCGAGGACCTCCAGGGCCTCGGCGACGATCCGGTCCGCCCCGGCGCGCCGGCTGTGGACGCGGACGCGCAGTCCGTGGGCCAGGAAGAGGGTGGTCCAGGCCAGTCCGATGGTGCCGGCCCCGATGACGGCGATCGTGCGCGGGGCGGCGGGTTCCGTCGCGGTGCCCATGTCCTACCTGCCGTGGTCGGGGTGGTCGGTGTGGTCGGTGTCGCCGGTGGGTGTCCGGACATCCGGCAACGGCCGCCGGAGCGGTGCTCCGGCGGCCGTGCGGAACCGTCCGTTCCTGCCCGTCAGGGCTGGACCTTGGTGGTGGAGAAGACCACCGGCTTGGCCGGGTCGGCGTAGCACTGGAAGGGGTCCCACTCGTTGGTGGTGGGCTGGAGGCGGTACCAGTAGAAGGACGGGTCGTCGAAGCTGGTGCCGCCGGCGGTGGTGGTCAGCGTGCCGGATCCGGGGGCGCGCAGGACGACCTCCAGGTTCGGCAGGTCGTACGCCACCCCGCCCTCGAACATGCCGTCGGCCCGCACGACCAGGGTGTTGCCGTTCCGCTCGACCCACTGGCTGCCGTTGAGGTTGGCGCTGCCGCCGCTCAGCCAGTAGCCCACCACCGTGGCGCCCGCCGGCACCTGGTACGCGATCTTCACGTCGGTCAGCGTCTTGTTGTACGCGGCGACCGCGTTGATCGGCGTCGAGTCGAACGTGACCTTGAACGCCTTGTACGGGGCGACGGTGGCCGGCGCCGTCACGGTGAAGTCGCGGGAGTACTCGACCGGGATCCACCCGCCCGACACCCGGGTCTGACACACGTACGGCTGCGTGGTCGTGGTCTTGGTGCCGTTCGTCGCCGCCGTGGCGGAGCCGCTCGTCACCAGGACCCCCGTGACGGCCACACCCACCGAGGCGAGGAGGGAGGCGGCCTTCTTCCAGTTCGTCTGCACTGTGTTCCCCTGTTCTTCGCGCCTGGACGCTCCGGGCGCGCCTGGCCTAATCTGGCCGCCCCGGCTGGAGTCGCGATCGAGAGTTCATCCAGGCCCGGCGCCCCTACCCGGCGGAGGTCGCGGCGCGCGCGGCGGCGCGGGAACTGGCGCGTTCGAGGTGGTCCACGAGTGCGGCGGGGTCCATCACCCCGGAGACCGGGGGCAGCCCGTCGACCACGACGGACGGCACACCGGTGACGCCGAGGTCACGGGCCCGCTGCTCGTCGGCGCGGACGGGGGCGGCGTACGCGTCCCCGGCGAGCACCTCGCGCGCCTCGGCGGCGTCGAGGCCCGCCTCCTCGGCCAGGCGCACCAGCACGTCGTGGTCGGCGATGTTCAGCGCCTCGGTGTGGTACGCGCGGAAGAGCCGTTCCATCAGCTCCCCGGTGACGCCGCGCGCGGCCGCCAGGTGGGTGAGCCGATGGGCGTCGAAGGAGTTGACCGGGGTGGAGAGGTGCATGTTGATCTCCAGGCCCTCCCTGCGGCCGTGCCCCTTGATCAGGGCGACGCGGGCCGGGACGGCGGCCGGGTCCATCCACTGTTCCATGACCTTCGCGGCCGTCGGCCCGGGCTCGCGCTCGGCCTCGGGGCCGAGTTCGTAGCTGCGCCAGACGACCTCGACCCCGTCCCGGTGGCCGAACCGCTCCAGGGCGTCGTGGATGCGGCGCTTGCCGATGTAGCACCAGGGGCAGAGGATGTCGGAGAAAATCTCGATCTTCACAGGGGTCTCCTCGGTGGCCGTTGGGCGGGGGCGCTCGCGGTGGTCAGTCGATCGACAGGACGACCTTGCCGCGCACGTGCCCGGTCTCGACCTCGCGGTGGGCGTCGGCGGCGGCTTCCAGGGGGAAGACCCGGGAGATCTCGACGCGCAGCCGGTTCCGGTCGTACAGCTCGGTGAGTTCGCGCAGGCGCTCGGCGGACCGCTGGCTGAAGATGGCCCGGACGCCGAGCTCCTCGACGCGGGCGAAGTCGACGAGGGTGCCGATGCGGGCGCGGTCCTTGACGAGTTCGACGGAGACGTCGAGGGCCTCGCCGCCGATGCAGTCGAGGGCGGCGGTCACCCCCTCGGGGGCCAGGGCGCGGACCCGGTCGGCGAGCCCCTCGCCGTAGGTGACGGGGATCGCGCCGAGGGAGCGGAGGTAGTCGTGGTTGCGCTCGCTGGCGGTGCCGATGACCGTGGCGCCCCACTCCTTGGCGAGCTGGGCGGTGATCGTGCCGACGCCGCCGGCGGCGGCGTGCACGAGCAGGGTGTCGCCGGGGCCGACCTCCAGGGCCTTGAGGGCGGTGTGGGCGGTCTGCGCGGAGGCGGAGAACGCGCCGGCCTCCTCCCACGGCATGTTCGCGGGCTTGGGCACGACCTGGTCGGCCGGGACCACGAGGTACTGGGCGTAGCAGGAGAGCACGGCCCAGCCGAGGACCTCGTCGCCCACGGAGAACCCGGTGACGCCTTCACCGAGTTCGTCGACGACGCCGGCGAAGTCGTTGCCGAGGACCTGGGGGAAGGCCAGGGTCATGCCGGGCGGGTTCCAGCCGGCGCGGACGGCGCAGTCGTACGCCTGGGCTCCGGCCGCCTTCACCCTCACCCGCACCTCGCCGGGGGACGGACGGGGCGTGTCGAGCTCCGTCACCTCGAGCACCTCGGGGCCGCCGAAGGTACGGATGGCTGCTGCCAGCATGGGCGATTCCTTCCTCGCACGTATGGGTCACGGGTCCGCCGGGGTTCCCCGGCGAGCCCGTGACCCCATCGTGCAACCTCAGCCACAGTTGAGGTCAACCGGGCTCGTGGAGGCCGGAGTTGGGCCCAAGCGGTCTTCGAGCGGTCTTCGAGCGACTTTCAAGTGATCTTCGAGTGGCCTTCGAGCGGTCTTCGAGCAGACTTCGAGCGGCCCCGGCGCCGTGGCGTCCGCTCAGTCCTCGGTGGCGCCCGGCCCGGCGGCGCCCGGCCCGATGGCGTCCGGCCCGGCGGTGTCCGGCCCGGCGGCGCCCGGCCCGGTGGCCCGGGCGCGGGCGACGGCGGCGATGACGGCGTTCTGGACCGTGTCGCGGTCCGCCGCGAGCCGCTCGTAGGAGTGGGCGCCGAACGCCTCGTCGGCCTGGGCGATCACCGTGCCGACCGTGGCCTCGTCGACCGGCGGTTCGCCCAGCCCCGCCCAACTGCGCTCCAGGCCGACGCCGAGGTGCTGGAACCAGTGGCGCAGTCCGCCCGGCCCGCCGCCGAGGTGGAAGGCCCGGAAGGGGCCGACGGCCGCCCAGCGCGGCCCGATGGACGCGGTCACGATCTCGTCCAGCTCCGCGACCGACACGACCCCCTCGCGGACCAGGTGGATGCTCTCCCGGAGCAGGGCCGACTGGAGCCGGTTGGCGACGAACCCGGGGACGGGCCTGCGCAGCACGGTCGGCGTCTTCCCCAGGCCCCGGTAGAACGCGACCGCGTCGTCCACGGCCGCCGGGTCGGTCCGCTCCCCCGCGACCACCTCGACCAGCGGCACGATGTGCGGCGGGTTGAAGGGGTGGGCCACGAGCAGCCGGGACGGGTCGTCCATCGCCGAGCCGAGGTCGTCGGGCAGCAGCGTGGACGTCGAGGACAGCAGCAGGGTGCGGGGACCGGCCGCGGCGCCGGCGCGCGCGAAGAGGTCCCGCTTGAGCGCCAGGTCCTCGGGGGCGTTCTCCTGCACGATGTCCGCGCCCTCGACCACGCGGGCGACGTCCGGCTCGAACCGCAGCCGCTCCGCCAGCTCCTCCGGGTCCCTCGGGCCGCCGGGGAGGGTGGCCGCGTACCGGCCGAGGGCCGCGCGCACGTGGCGTTCCGCGTCGGGGCGGCGGCTGTTGACGCGGACCGCCATGCCCGCCGCGGCGAACAGGGCGATCCAGCCGAGGCCGATGGTGCCGGTGCCGATCACCGCGGCCGTACGCGCGGGCCCGGCTCCGCCCGCCGCCGCGGCCGTGCCTGCCGTCGTCTCACTCACGGGTGCTCCTGGGGTACGGGGAGGGGCGCGGATCAGTAGGTGCCGAGGGCGCCGCAGACGTTCATGGCCTGCGCGGTGACGGCCCCGGCGGCGTCGGCGACGAGGTAGTCCACCATCGCCGCGACCTCCTCGACGTCCACGTAGCGGCCGATCGGCACGCGGGTGGTGACCTTCTCGGCGGCCTCTTCCTCGGTGATGTCCCACATGTCCGCGTAGTGGCGGCGGACCCGCTCGGCCATCGGGGTCTCGACGAAGCCGGGGCAGACCGCGTTGACGGTGATGCCGGTCTTGGCCAGGTCCAGGCCCAGCGCCTTGGTGAAGCCGACCACGCCGTGCTTCGACGCGGAGTACGGGGCCGCGGTGACCGCGCCCTGCTTGCCGGCCGTGGAGGCGATGTTGATGATCCGGCCCCAGTCCTTGCCGAGCATGCCGCCGGCGGACAGGACCTCGCGGGTCACCAGGAAGACGCTGTTGAGGTTGGTGTTGATGACGTCGTACCAGAGCTCGTCGGTCATCTCCGCGATGGCCCCGCCGCCGTTGCGCCCGGCGTTGTTGACCAGGACGTCGATGGCGCCGTAGCGCTCCACCGCGGCGCGGACGAAGCGCTGGACGTCCTCCTTGTCGGTGACATCGCACGGGACGCCGTCGACCTCCAGGCCCTCGTCGCGCAGGGACTTGACGGTCCCGGCGAGCCGGTCCGCGTCCCGTCCGCACACGAAGACGCGGGCACCGCCGCGGGCCAGGTGCGCGGCCACGGCCAGGCCGATCCCGCTGGTCGCCCCGGTCACCACTGCCACCCGCTGCTGACGCTCGGCCATCGTTCCTCCGTAACACCGTTTACTCGAAGCGAGTTTGACGGTGACTAGAGTCGGCGCCGGGGCTCGACGGGTGGTCGAGGGGGGATCCAGCGGTACGCGCGGCCGGCCCGGGCCGGCCCCGGTGGGGGCCCAGCCCGGTGGGGCCCCGACCCGGTGAGGTCCGGCGCGCCACCGGCCGGCGACGCGCCGGAACCCTCCGGGGTCAGCCGGTCCGCGCCGCGGCGGGCCCGGCGGTGCGGGTCGCCGGGAAGTTCTCGGGGCCGGCCAGCACGGCCGCGAGGTGGGCCACGGACGCCATCGTGATGTGCCGGTGCCAGCCCTGGAACGAGCGGCCCCCGAAGTCCCGCAGGCCCACGTTCTCGGCGATCGGCAGGAAGTCGCGGGTGACCACGTCCGCGAGCTCGGTCAGCTCCACCACCGTGGCCAGCGGGAGGTCGCTCGCGGTGGTGAGCCACAGCTTGGCGGGCCGGCGCTCGCGGCCCGGCCAGTGCGCCACCAGCAGCAGCGGCCGGTCGGGGTCGCGCCGGGGCACGGGCGTCTGCGCCGGTACGACCGGGATGACCGCCGCCACGGCGTCCTGTACCGGCCTGCCCCACGGGTCCTGGCATTCGAGGGGCCTGCGCATCCGCTTCATCGACTCGACGAGCTGCTCGGCCTGTATCTCGCGGTCGCCGTAGCCCTGGAGGGTCTTGCAGTCGATCCGCAACGGGGTCGAGGGGCTCACCCTCATCACCAGCGGCATCCCGGCCCGGTCGAAGTGCCGGAGGCACCCCCCGATGTCCAGCCCCTCGCTGTCGAGGACCACGAGCCCGCAGGACACGCCCCAGTCGCGGACCGGCTCCAGGGCGACCGCGCTCGCGCACTCCTCCGGGGTCTCCGGTCCGATCTCCTCGGGGATGCTCGCCATCCGCCGGCGCAACGTGTCCTTCGACCAGCTCGGGGGCAGCACCAGCCGCCAGTTCACCGGCACCGCCGCGTCGGCCGACGCCAGCCACGCCCCGTACGCCTGCTGGCCGACGACGGTCTGCCCCAGGTGCGGGACGAACTGCTTCTCCACCCCCACCGAGAGCGTGCCGACCCGCGGGACCACGGTCGGCAGCACCACCAGGGTCCGCGGCCCGGTCAGCCGCTCGACCGCGGCGGCGAGGGCGCGCCGCACCTCCGTCCACTCCCACGGCGACCCGCTGATGAAGTGGTGGGTGCTCTGCCGCGCGGCCTCCCCGCCGACCTGGTCCGCGATGTTCCGCAGCGTCTTGCGCCCCGTGGCGGTCAGCAGCCCGCGCGTGTACCGCTCGGCCTGGAGGCGCTGGTCACGTCTGCCCAGGGGGGCGAAGACGGAGTCGCCGAGTTCGGCCACCCACGCCTCCAATTCACCGGGTCCGATGGACGGGTTCTCGCCACCCGGGGCCGCCCTGTATCGCTGGCCGACGTGCATGGTTCCCCCTTGAACATGACAGGCTGCGCACTACTTGAACATTTTCGGCGTAAAACCTACGCGATTGACGTTGCAGAATCGATATCAAGGATCGATTGGCTGGAAATCGGCAACCCACGGTCCACGAAGTGCGCATTCGTCGGCATTTCTCGGCCGGAAACCACCGGAGCGGGGCTCTGGAGCACCACGGGCGCGTCCGGTTCCAAGCCGGATGTCATGTCACATACCGACGGGTCGGTTACGCAGAGTGCCGACTGCGAGGTCGCCCGGGCGGACGGCCGGGGTGAGGGCCCGGTGGGGGCGGGGATGGCTCGAATGGGACGGGTGAGGGTGAGAGCATCGGCCATGCCCCTGCGGGCGGGGCCCGGACGGGGCCTGCCGATGGGCGAGAGCCTGCCGGGGGCCAGAGGGCGCACGGGCGTGCGGGCGTGCGGGCGTGCGGGCGTGCGGGCGTGCGGGCGTGCGGGCGTGCGGGCGTGCGGGCGTGCGGGCGTGCGGGCGTGCGGGCGTGCGGGCGTGCGAGAACCTACCGGGGACCGGGGGCCGGGGCCGGAGGGGGCGCGGGCGCGGAGAGGGGCGGCGGTCACCCCGCCGCCGAGGGGCCCGGGACGCGGAAGGGGACGTGCCCGGGGCGCGAAGAGGACGTGACCCGGGGTACGAGGGGGCCGTGGCCCGGGGTACGAGGGGGCCGTGGCCCGGGGCTCGGAAGGGGATGGCACGCTCCTCACCCCATCCGTCACGGCCGGGCCGTGGCCGTCGCGCGGACGGGCGGCTCCGGCGGTGCGGACACGGGCGAGGCCACGGTCACACGGCCACCCGGGGCGTCGCCGCTCCACACACGCGGTGCGGACGCGGGCGAGGCCCGCCGCGCCGTGGGCCGTCGCGCGGACGCAGGCGCGAACCGCCGCGCGGACGGCCCGGACGCGGCGGAGGCGCCCCCGGCCCGGCCGGACGCGGCCCGGCACCGACCGACGCGGCTCAGGCGGGCCAGGCCGTCGGCCCCGCCGGGGCGGCCCGAGGCCGTGGTGTTCGCGCACCGCCTCGTCACCGGCTCCGGCGAGCCCCGGGACGCCGCCGGGGCCGGACGGCGCGTTCACCTCGCCCGTGCGGTTGCCGAGACCGCACGCCGTCCGCCGAGCCCCGTCACCCCTCGGGAAAGCGGATCGCTGAACCGGAGCGGTGGAATTTCCTGTTCCTTATCCACCGCCGTCCATCGCCCCTCCCGCATTTCGGCTCGCGCGGCTCGTCGCGACATCCGCGGCGGTTCCGCCGGGGGTCTTCGCGGGCGCCACCTCCCCCCCGTCCGCGAATACCGGAATGGCACGGCGGGCCCCGGCGGAACGCCCGCACGGAGAACCACGGAGAACACCGAAACAGCCGAGGAGACGGCCGCCAGGGCACCGAAAGGCCCTACGGAGCCTCCTTCGGGCACCGATCCCCGGCACGCGGCGCGGACCCGGCCGGCGCGGCGCCTTCCCTCGGGGACCGTGCCGTGGAGCGGGGAGGAACCGTTCCGGCGCCGGACGGGCTCCTCCCGCGCACCGGCGGTCGGCCGGAAGCCGGGCATCTTTTCGCGTTCCGGGGAAACACGCGGGTCGGCACGTTGGGTCGTCGAACGCGAAAGGTTCCGCCATGGCCGATGACGTCATCGCGATGATCAGGAATGACCACCGTGAGCTGGATCGCCTCTTCGAGATGATGAGGAAGGACAAGGGTTCGCGGCCGCTGGCGCTGCCTCTGGCCGTGGCGATGCTGGAGGCACACAGCCGGGCCGAGGAGGAGTACGTCTACCCGGTGCTCACCGAGAAGGTCGGGGAGGGGGAAGAGGTCCAGCACGCGACCGAGGAGCACCACGAGGCCGAGGACCTGGGCAGGCGGCTGCTGGAACTCGACTGGGAGAGCACCGAGTTCGAGGAGGGCCTGGAGAAGTGGATCGGCGCCGTGCGCCACCACGTCGAGGAGGAGGAGCAGGAGCTGCTCACCGCGCTCGGTGAGGCCCTGGACGCCGAGCAACTGCACCGCCTCGGGCTGGAGTTCGCCGGGCAGCGGTCCGAAGAGCTGGCCGGGAAGGCCGTCCGCGGGGGCGGCGGGGACGGTGACGGAGGCGGTGGCGCCTCCGGCGGAGGCCGGAGCGAAGGCGGGCCGACGCGGGACGAGTTGTACGCGAAGGCCCGGAAGCTGGGCATCGAGGGGCGGTCGACGATGAACAAGGACGAGTTGGAGCGGCAGGTGCGGGAGGCGGAGGCCGGCGCCGCGGGTGCCTGACACCCGGGACGGGGGGCCGGGCGCCGCCGTGCGCGGGGGCGCCCGGCCCCCTCCCCCGGGTGTTTTCGCCGCCGCCGGAGTCGTCCGGCGGCGGCTTTTTCCGGTCCGTGGGAGGGCCCGATGCCTACGGTTCTCCGGCCCGCTGGAGGGCCCGGACCGATGGTTTCCCGGCCCGTTGGAGGGCCCGGACCCACGGTTTTCCGGCCCGTTGGAGGGCCCGGGCCGATGGTAGGTTCGAACGCGTGAGTGCAGTGGGGGCCACCGCGGCGTGCGCGGAGACGGAAGCCGGGCGGGGGCTGCGTACGCGGGAGGCCGCCGGGCCGGCTGCCGCCGGGACCGCTCCGCCGCGGATCCCGGACGTGCGCGCCGCGCACGGCGGGCCCGTCCCGCCGCCGCCCGTGGGGGGCGTCCCGGCCGCCGCGCCGCCGGCCGTGCTCCTCCGCGCCCCGGGCGCCGGGTCGCGCGCGCGGTCGCGGAAGGCCGGCGAACCGCTCGAAGCGGCGGGCTCCCCCGCGCTGTTCCCGCTCGCCACCGGTGTCCCCGGCACCCCCGCTTAGGAGTACGGCATGACTCACGGCGACCACCTGATGCGCAGGCCGTACGTGCCCCTGCCCGCGCCCGAACCCGTGCCCGCCGTCGACCAGCGGCTCGCCTCCGCCCTCGGACGGCCCCAGCACGGCGACTCGGCGGTGCGGCGCGTCGGACAGTCGCTGCGCGGGCTGGCCGCCTCCGTCGCCAAGGAGGGCGCGGAACACGATCGCGGCGGGCGGGAGGTGCGGCTGCCCGTCCCCAGCGGGCGGGTCATCGCCGTGACGTCCATCCGCGGCGGGGTCGGCAAGTCGACGGTCGCCGCGCTCCTGGGGCGCACGTTCACCCGGCACCGGCCCGACCCGGTGCTGACCCTGGAGGCCGACGCCGCGCTGGGCACGCTCGCCGTGCGGATGGGCGCCCCGTCCGTACGGTGGTCCTGTCCCGAGCTGGCGCGGATCCTGACCCCCCGCATGGACCTGAACGACATCACCGGGTACCTCGTCCCCGTCCCCGGTGGCGGCTGGCTGCTCCCGGCGAGCCAGGGCCGCGTCGGGCCGCCGCTGGACGTGCCGACGTACCGGACGGTGTCGCTGGCGCTGCGTCGCCACTTCGCGGTGACCGTCGTCGACTGCGAGACGCTGCCCGGCGAGGTCGCCCGTACGGCGATGGACACCGCGCACGCCCGGGTGATCGTCGCGCCGCGCACCGCGGAGGGCGTCAACGGCACGCGCGTCGTGCTGGACTGGCTGGGCGGGCTGCCGCACCGCCGGGCGATCGACAGCACCGTCGTCGTCCTGACGTCGGGCGCCCCCGACATGACCCTCGACCAGAAGACGGCCGTCGCGCACCTGCGGGAGCCGGGCGTGACCGTGCTGACGCTGCCGTACGACCGACACCTCGCGCAGGGCGGGCCCATCCACACGGCCATGCTCGCCCGGGCCACGCACGACGCGGCCGTCGACCTCGCGGGGGCGGCGCTGCGGCGGGCCCTCGGGATGCGCTGAGGCCGGACGGCCCGAAGGGGCCGGAAGGGCCGGAAGGGTCGACCGGGACAGCCGGGACGGCCACGACAACCAGGGCGGCCGGGACGAGCGGGACGAGCGGGACGGCCAAGGTGACCGGAGCGGCCGGGGCGGGCAGACGGGGCAGCCGGGACGGCCGAGGCGGGCCGGGCTCAGCCGCTGCCGCACGCCGACGGCAGCCACTCCGCCTTCCCGTGCCGCTCGCGGACCTCCTCCAGCACCGCCAGCCGCGCCGGCAGCTCCCGCGGGTCGGCCAGGAACCGCAGCACCGCCTGGTGGAAGGCGTCGCGCATCGCCGGGGGCATCGCGTCGGAGGCGTCCCAGCAGCGCATCGTGCCCCGGCCGCGCAGGGTCGCGTCGATGCGGGCGGCCATCGGGTCCGCGTCGTACACGCCCGACGGGACCGACCGGTTGGCGGTGAAGCCCAGTCGGGCCGTGCCGGGGTCGGCGAGGTGGCGGATCAGCGCCCGCGCCCCGGGGGTGTCGCGCAGCATGGCCGCGAGGTCGCCGGAGACCTCCCACGCCGTCAGGTCCGGGCGGGCACCGGGGATCACGGCCTTGGAGTGGACGTACCGGCCGCGGGCCTCCGTCCAGTGCGCGCCGGCGCGGACGAACGCCGCCTGGTGCTCCAGCCGCTCGTTCACGCAGGCGGGGCGCCCGCCGCCCCACGGGTCCTGGTAGGGGGCGAGGAGCGCCCGCTCGACGCGCCGCCGGTCGCCCGCGCCGACGAGGTCGCCCCACGTCGTCCACGCCCTGCGCACGGCCGGGTCCGTCCAGGGCAACCGGCCCGTCGCCCACTTCTGGTACGTCTCCCAGCCGGCCTGCTGGAGCAGGACGTCCTCCACCCAGTCGGTGCCCGGCCAGCCGGACGTGGCGCCGGACTCCATGGCGAGGCACCACTCCCCCGGGTCCCGGGCGATGCGGGCGGCCTCCGCCTCGGTGAGGGCGCCCGGGTGCCACACCATGCTCTTCAGGTCGACCTTCACCGGCACCCAGTGGACGCCGCCCTTCAGCGCGGGCGCCCACACCGGGTCGTAGTGGTCCGGGTCGAACAGGCCGTCCAGGGGCTTGAGCCGGCCCTGGGCCGCGTACGCCGCGAGCTCGCCCGGGCCCGGCATGATGACCACGTCGGGGGGCGTGCCGGACGCCACGTCGGCGGCGAGCACCTGGCTCTCGGCGGAGCTGCCCTGGTACACGACCCGGATGCGGTGCTTCCGCTCGAACGGGCCCAGCACGTCGCGGCGGAAGCGTTCCTCGTCCTCGCCGGTCCAGTTGCCCAGCACCGTGACGGAGCCCTTCCAGCGCCCCGCCCACCACTCCGCGCCCGCCACCGCGCCGGTGACGAGCAGCGCCAGGCAGAGCGCCACGACGGCGTACGTGCTCCGGCGGCCGGTCATCGGCGCTTCCCGACGCGGTACTCGGCGATGCGCGGCAGCAGGCCGCTCGCGGTCAGTGCCACCAGGGCCACCCCTCCCACCAGGATCCAGTCGGACGCCGCCGCCCGTGCGTCCGCTTCGGCCAGGTGCCGCGCGACGCGCGCCCCGGCCGTCGCGATGCCGTCGCCGGTCGGCGCGCCCCTCAGCTCGCGCAGCGCGTCCGCCGCGCCGGTGCGCGTGCGGAGGGTGAGCCACGCCAGGGTCGCCGCGCCGGCCGCCCACAGCGCCGTCGCGGCCAGCAGCGGCGGGTCGGCCAGGCGGCGGAAGCGGCGCCGGACGAACCGCTGGGCCTCCCCCAGGGCCGCGCACAGGGCGGTGAACAGCACGGCGGCGGCCCCCCAGGCGAGGACCAGCGGCCACCCGAACGCGGCCTGCTCCTCGGCCACGTCGAGCTGCTGCTCGCGCAGTTGGGCGAGGCGGCCCATGATGTCCTCCTCCGTGTCGGGCGCGTCGAGGACGCGGCCCGCGTAGTGCAGGTAGGCGGTGCGCAGCGGGGAGCCGCCGGGTTCGCGGCCCGCCTGCTCGACCCAGCCGGAGTAGACGGCGATCAGCCCGGTGACGGTCTGCAGGGTGCGGCGGCCGTCCAGGCCGGTGACGTTCTCGGAGGCGGCCAGGGCGAGGGCCTGGTGGGCGACGGAGACGCGGGTGTGGAACGCGCTCGTCCCCGCGCCCTCCAGACCGGCCTCGGCCGCCGCGTCGCGGGCCGAGGCCAGGGCGGACCTCGCGGTGTCGACGGCGAGGACGCCGGGCGCGCTGGACGAGGCGAGCCGGTCGGCGTCGTCGTGGACGGCGCGGAAGGCGCCGAACAGGACGAGCGTCGTGGTCAGGCCGAGGACGAGCAGCAGCGACAGCCGGGCGCGGAGGTCCCGCGCGGTGGTGCTCACGGCCGCTCCCGGAGGCGGTGGCCGCAGCGGGGGCAGAACCGGGCGTCGACCGGTGCCCGCCCGCCGCACGCCGGGCACGGGACGGTGGCGGCGCCCGGGCCGGTGCCGGTGCCCGGGGCGCCGGGGCCTTCGGGCGCGTCCCCGTCCCCCTCGGGGCCGTACGTGCTGTGGCTGCTGGCGGTGATCAGGTGTTCGAAGTCGACGGGGGCCAGGTCGGGGCGGATCCGGACCCGGCCGGTGGCGGCGTCCACGATCTCCACCAGCCGTGCGAAGTCGGCGAGCGGCCGGGCCGCGCCGACGGTGTGGGCGAGCCGGACGCCACGGCCGAGGTGGTGCTCGGCGCCCTCGCGGTCGCCCCTGCGGTAGGCGTCGGCCGCGGCGGCGACGGCCTGGCCGAGCTGCCCGTACAACTGGAAGTGGGCGACCTGGGTGTCGGTGTGCCGGGAGAGCGCCGGGTCCTCCGTCCAGTGGACGACGCAGGGGCGCGGGGGCGGCGGGCGCAGGCCGCCGGCGACGGCGGGCGGCACGAGCGAGACGACGGCCAGTTGCAGGTCCTCGCGGCGGGGGCGCCCGGTGGGGTCGGCGGAGAGGCACAGGTGGTACCGGCGGGTCTCGTCGCCCCAGGCGCGGGTGGTGAAGCGGTGCGGGGCGCCGGGGTCCGGCCGGCCGGCGGGCTCCAGGTCGACCTCCGTGGGGAACACCTGCTTGAGGTAGCGGACCGTGGTGCCCGGCACGGGCGCGACCTCGATGGTCAGCTCGGGGACGGTCTTGGTGAGCAGCCGGGCGGTCAGCTTCTCGTACGCGCCGGGGAGCTCGGACTCCTCGCGTACGGCGCCGACGCTGCCGTGCAGGCGGCGGGCGATCCGCAGCAGCTCGCGGGCGTCCCAGCCGTCGCCGATGCCCCAGGCGTCGCAGACGAACCGGCCTTCCCACGTGTCGAGCACGGCGTCGAGCGGCATCTCGCTGTCGTGCTGGTTCTTGCCGTCCGTCAGGAGCAGGACGTGCCCGATGGGCGCGTCCTGCTCGGTGAGGAGGCGGCCGGCCAGGTCGAGCCAGGCGCCGATGCAGGTGCCGCCGCCGGCCACCAGTCCGTGGACGGCGGACTCGGCGCCGCGGCGGTGCCCGGGGGACGCGGCGGCCATGCGCTCCGCCGCCGGGTAGGCCATGGCGGCGCCCTCGGTGCCCTGGACGACGGCGAACGGGGTGCCGGCCGGCAGCATCCGGATCGCGGCGGCGGCGGCCTGGCGGGCGGCGCGGAACTTCTCCTGCGGCCAGGTCATCGAGCTGGAGCAGTCGACGACCAGCACTTCGGCGAGGAGCGGGCCGCCGCCCGGCCCGCCCGCCGCACCGCCCCCCGGCCCGTCTCCCGCGCCTCCCGCCGCGCCGCCCGTGCCGTCGACCCGGACGGTCAGCACGACGTGCATCTCCTGGTCACGGGCCTCCGCGGACAGGTACTTCCACTGGCTGATCTCCAGGCCGGCCGTCGTCCCCGCCGCGCCGCCCGCGGTGCTTGTCGGCGTCATGTCCCTCGCGTCCCCCTCGTCGCGTGCGTTCGCCTCTCGCGGCCGTCCGTCCCCGCCGCGCTCGCCGGCTCCTCGCGCCCGTGCGCGTCCCGGGCCCGCCGGCTCCCCGTGCCCGTCTCCCCCGTCGCGTCGTGCTCCCGGACCCGTCCCTCAGCCCCGTCCCCTCCTCCGCTCCTCCCGCCGCCCCGCCGGTACGAGCCGCAGGCGCGGCGGCGGGAGGACCGCGTACGACCGGTCCAGCAGGTCGCCGCGCAGGTCGCCGTCGCGCGCCTGGTCGGCCAGGGCCCGCAGGGAGCGGGAGAGCAGGCCGCTCAGCGCCGGGACGCTGTCCTCCGGGCCGAGCACCTCTCCCGCGGGGAAGCCGTCCCCCCACCCGCCGGGCGGCCTGCAGGCGAGCGCGGCCTCCCGCACCTCGGTGACGAGGCGGTCCCGGGCCGCGCCGTCCTCGCCGGTACGGGCCGGGTCCGCGAGCCGCGCGGCGGCCTCGCGCAGGTCCGCCGCGGTGGGGCCGCCGCCCGGCAGCCGGCCGGCGAGCACGCGGACGGCGGCGACGCGGGCCGCGTCGTGGTGGCGGGAGGTGGTGGGCACCCCGTCCAGGACGGCGACGGCCCCCCGCCGGTCGCCGCGCCGCAGGTGGACCCGTACCAGCCCGAACGCCGCGCTGCCCTGTGTGCGGTCGCGCTGCCAGACCGCCTCGTAGTAGTCCCGCGTCCGCCGCTCGTCGGCGTCGAGGTACTCGGCGCAGTAGCCGAGCGCCAGCTTGGGCGCCCACTCGCCGGGCAGCGACGCGTACACGGCGGCGAACTCCTCCTCCGCCGCCCGCACCTGGCCCTCCGCCAGGCGCAGCAGCCCGCGGTGCCAGGAGAGCCGCCAGTCGTACTCGCCCGCGCCCAACCGCCCGGCGGCGCCCAGCCACCGCTCGGCCTCGCCGTGCGCGCCCCGGTCCGCGTACGCGCGGCACAGCCACAGCGCGGTCTCGACGGTGCCGAACGCCGGGTCGTGCGCGGCCTGTTCGGCGACGCGCCCGGGGCTGCGGGCGGCGAGCCCGCCGAGGAGGACGGCGGCCGGGTCGTCCGGGTCGGGGATCGGGACGGGCAGGCCCCGCGCGGCCTCCTGCGGGTCCGGCGCCCGTACGGGGAGGGGGCGGGGGCCGTCCGGGGCAGCGCCGGCCCAGTGGCCGAGGTCCGGGACCGTGCCGAGGGCGGCGCCGAACAGCGCCCCGGTGGGCGCGAACCGGGTGGAGCGCTCGGGGTACGGCTCGTGCCAGGTCAGGGCCTGGTGTTCGCGCAGCACCTCCCAGAGCTGGCGGGACATCTCGGCGGCCGAGGCGAACCGGGCGGCCGGCTCGGGGTGGGTGGCGCGGCGGACGAGCGCCTCGAAGGAGCGGGCGGCGAGCCCGGAGGCGGGGGCGGCGCGGGTGGCGAGCGCCTGGAGGGTGCGGCCGACGGTGTACAGGTCGGTGTCGACGTGGAAGCCGCGCCGGTCGCGCTCCCGCTTCGGCGGCGCGTAGTCACGGGTGTAGACGAGGCCGGAGGCGCGGTCGTCGACGCGGCGGATGGCGCCGAGGTCGATGACCTTGATGTCGCGGCCGTAGTGGATGACGTTGTCGGGCTTCATGTCGCAGTACAGCAGGCCCTGCTCGTGGAGGTACTCCAGCGCCCCGAGGATCTTGCAGCCGTACGTGAGGACGTGGTCGATCCCGAAGGGCCGGCCGAAGACCTCCGTCAGCTCCTCGTCGGAGGCGTAGCGGATCCAGGCGAGGGAGCGGCCGGCGATGTACTCCATGACGATGTAGCCGGTCGGCTCGTCGTCGCCGGGCGCCTGGTGCTGGACGTACGTGATGATCCGGACGATGTCCCGGTGGTGGAGCGTGGTGAGGGAGCGGCGCTCCTCGACGGCGGAGCGGCGGGCGACGGCGTCCCTGGTGTTGATGAGGCCCTTGAGGACGACGAGGTGGTCGGGGACCTCGGTGTCCTCGGCGAGGTAGACCCAGCCGAGGCCGCCGGCCGCGAGGTAGCCCAGGACGCGGTAGTGGCCGCCGACGGTGTCACCGGGGCGCAGGCGGGGCTCGAACGAGTACGGCCGGCCGCACTCGGGGCAGAAGCCGTGGTCGGGGGCGGGGCCGCCGTCGTAGCCGATGCCGATGGTGCCGGCGCAGTTCTCGAAGCCGCAGCGGCGGCCGCCGGTGGGCGGGCGGGCGGTGGTGGTGGCGGCGACGCCGGGGTCGGGGGCCTCGATGTGCGGGAGGAGGACGAGGCCGTCCCGGTCGAGCGGGGCCGGCCCGGTGGCCGCCGGGCGCGGGGCTGCGGGCCCCGGGGCGGCGGGGGCGGGATCGGTGGGCCCCGGGACGGCCGGGTCGGGGACGGTCAGGACGGTCGGGGAAGGGGCCGGGGCCGGGGGCAGACGGTGGCAGGTGTCGCAGAAGCCGGTGGCCATGAGCGTGCCGGTGCAGCCGGCCCGGGCGCAGGGGGTGGGGGCGGGTGGCGTCATGACGGCGCGGCACCTCCCCGCTCCCGCCGGTTCCGCTCGTGTCCGGCGCGGTCGGCGCGCTCGACGAGGCGGACGTACGCGTCGACGGCCTCCTCGGCGGCGCGCACGTCGCAGGGCCGGGCGCGCAGCAGTTGGTGGGCGCGCCGGCGGAGGGTGTCGGCCTCCAGGTCCTCGGCGCCTTCGGTGAGGCTCTGGTGGAGGGCGTGGTAGCCGTCGAGGCGGCCGGCGAGTTCGCCGCGGCGGCGGCACAGGGCGTCGAGGCGGCGGGCGGCGGCGTGGAGGCGGGCGCTCAGCCGGTCGGTGAGCCGTTCGAACACGGCCAGGTCGGGTGCCCCGTCGAGCGCGGCGGGCCGCTCGGCGCCGGTGAGGATGTGCAGGGCGCCGCCGGCCCGGTAGAGGGCGTCGTGGACGGCTTCGGGGTCGTCGGCCCGCACGGTGGCCATGGCGTCGCCGAGGGACGCGGCGAGCGGCCCGGTGATCTCCCGGAGCCGGGCGACGAGGTGGGCGCGGCGCTCCTGGGCGGGCCGGACGACCAGGTCGGCCCGGGCCCGTTCGTAGCAGGCGCCGGCCTCCCGGAAGACGAGGAGGAGGCGGCTGCCGCGCTCCCGGAGGACGGCGAGGAGGTCGAGGAGGGCGGGCGGGTCGACGGCCCGGTCGACGCCGACGACGACGAGGGTGAGGGCGACGCCGCCGGCCCTGATCCGCTCGACGGCGGGGTCGGCGGGGTGCTGCCAGAGGCCCATGCGCTCCGCGACGCGCTCGGCCGTCTCGGCGGCGGTGCTGCCGGTGGCGTCGAGGGCCAGGTCGTGGCCGCCCGCGGACGGGACGGTGCCGGGCGGGTCCAGGGAGGCCCGGTCGACGGACGCGGTGGTGCGTAACTCGCGGTCGGCGAGGGTGATGGCGCGGCGCAGGGTCGCGGCGCGGGCGTGGTCCCCGGGGCGTACGAGGCTGATCTTCACCTGCTCCCCGTCGCCCCGGAGCCAGGCGGCGAGGCGCTGCGCGAACGGCTCGTCGAGGGCCGGTACGGGCGGCTCGCCGCCGGTGCGGGAGCGGAGCCGGTCGTCGACGGCGGTGCGGCCGCGGGTCCACGCGGCGACCTGCGGCAGGTGCCGGACGATGGTCTCGGCGGGGCTCATGAACGAGAACGAGTTGCCGTGCCGGTCGCGCATGCCGGTGAGGACGATGCCGATGACCTCGCCGGTCAGGTCGTCGACGACGCCGGCGCCGCTGCAGCCGGGGCTGGCCAGTTCGCCGGGGGTCTGCGGGCCGAGCTGGACCTGCCCGTCGCGTCCGCAGCCGCCGATGATGGTGGCGCGGAACCAGATGCCGCCGTTGTGCTCGTACGGGAAGCCGTACATGCGGACCGCGCGGTTCGGCGCGGAGAGCCGGTGGAGGAAGACCGGCTCGTGGGCGGGCCTGGGGTGTTCGAGCCGGAGGAGGGCCACGTCGCCGCTGGGGTCGCCGTCCGCGTCGCGGGTCTCGGGGACGTACGCGTCCTCGTCGAC
Organism: Streptomyces tamarix; assembly: GCF_032423885.1. Taxonomy (NCBI): domain Bacteria; kingdom Bacillati; phylum Actinomycetota; class Actinomycetes; order Kitasatosporales; family Streptomycetaceae; genus Streptomyces; species Streptomyces tamarix. The sequence continues at coordinate 257,017 of NZ_JAWCTQ010000001.1, forward strand.
CCAGGCGGTGACGGCGGGGACGTGGAGGCCGGGCGCGCCGACGAACTCGGCGGTGACGTGCGCGCCGGGGGTGACCACGTGGGCGCAGGTGAGGACCCGGTCGGGGCTCAGCAGGACGCCGGCGCCCGCGATCTCGCCGTTCCCCCACCGGACGCGGACCGCCCACGGCGGGGTCTTCGAAGAAGGATCGGCGCTGATACCCCCGTCGGCCACCATGGTCCGGAACTATACGCGCGAGGCCCCTTCTGCCCCATACTTGGCGATCGGCGAACCGACGACCGCGGGGGTTGCGCGATGGCGGACGAACAGGGCTTCGTGGGGCTGGCCGAGGTGGTGCGGCAGATCCGCGGGGAGTTGGAGAAGGCCCGGGACGACGCGGAGGGCCGCGCTCTGGGATTCACCGTGGAGAAGGTGAACCTGGAGTTCACGGTGCAGGTGCACCGCTCCGGTTCGGGCCGCGGCGGGGTGCGCATCGGCGTGGTGACGGCCGAACTGGGCGGCCAGGTGGACCGTCAGACCACCCATCAGGTGCAGGTGGAGCTGGTTCCCGAGTACGAGGGCGGACGCGTCCGGGTCGGCCGGGGCACGCCACCGCCTCCCGCCGCGCGCTGACGGCCGCCGCCCGCGTCGGTGCGGGCCCCGCGGGGCGGCCCGGGCCGCTCGGGCGCCGCTCCCCGGGGTCGCCGCCGGACCGGCGGCCCGGGTCCGCCGCCTCCCGGTCCGGGAGTGGCACGGCGTGCAGGTTCCGCCGCCCCGTCCCGCCCCGCGCCGGTCCGGCGGCCCGGCGGCCCGGTGGTCCGGCCGTCCGGCGCGCCGCCCCGCCCGCGGCGCGACCCGGGACTCGATCCCCGTACGCCCGTACGCCCGTACCACCCCTACGGCCCGTGCCCCCGTGCTCCTCGGCGGGCCGGTCCGCACGGCCCGCGCCACGCGCGCCGCCCGCCCCGAAACCCGCGGGAACGGCCGGGGGCCGGGCGGGCGGGAACCGGGCGGGGAACGGGGAACGGGGGCGCGAAGACATGTCCGAGGCGTGTCCGTGGTGTGTCCGATTGCCGGGGCATCGGCGTCCACGGTGTGGTGCACTATTGCCCCCAAGTGCAGGGTTCACGGGGAGGGAAGGCATGTTCACGGGGATCGACGAGGTCGACTGGGCCTCGCTGGGTCATGCCTACGGCCCGGCCGACGACGTGCCCGCGCTGCTGCACGGGCTGGCGTCCGACGACCCGGCGGAGCGCGAGCGGGCGCTGGACGGGATGTACGGAACGGTGCACCACCAGGGCGACGTCTACGACTCGACGCTGGCGTGCATCCCGTTCCTGCTGGAGCTCGTGGCCCGCCCGGACGTCCAGGACCGGGGCTGCGTCGTGGAGCTGCTCGCCAGCATCGGCGGCATCGACCTGTCCGGCGACGACGAGCTGCAGGAGCTCGACCCGGAGGACGAGGAGTTCGAGGACGCCGCCAACTACGCCATGGCCGCCGCGGCCGTGGCCGCCGGCGCGGACGTGTTCCTGGCGCTGGTCGGCGACGAGGACCGGGAGGTGCGGCTCGCGGTCCCCGGGGCACTGGCCTCCCTGCACGGCGACCCGGTGCGCGTGCTGGACCTGCTGCGGGAGCGGCTCACCGTCGAGCAGGACACGGAGGTGCGGCTCGCGCTGGTCGAGGCGGTCGGCAGGATCGCCCTGCGGTACGAGTCCCTGCGCGAGGAGACCGCGGCCTGGCTGTCCTGGCTGTCCGGCGCCGCCCAGGACCCCGCGCTGCGGCTGGCCGCGCTGGCGCAGCTCGCCCGGTGCGCGCCGGGACGGCTGCCCCGTGACGTCGTGCCGACCGTGACCGGTCTGCTGGCGGAGCTGCGCCGGCCCGGCCGCGCGCCCGGCGGCGGCCCCGGCGGGGGGTCGGGAACGGGTGGCGGCGCGGGGCCCGGGGGCTCCAACGCCCCTTCGACCCTGTGGGATTCGGCCAACTCCTGGACCGGGCCGGGGATGCGGGAGGCGCAGGCGCCGGCGAATCCCGTGCACTCCGTGCCACCGGTGGAGCCGGCCGAGTCGCGGCCCGCCGCCCCGACGCTCGTCGGCCCGGTGCGGGAGGCGCGCGAGGAGCAGCGGGCGGGGTGCGGCGCGGCGTGGGCGGACGACCTGCTCCGCACGCTGCACGGCGCCCTCGACGACCGGGTCGACGACCGCATCGCCCTGATCACCGCCCAGTTGCGCAGCCCCGACAGCGCCCAGCGGACCGACGCGGTGTGGATGTGCGGCAGCCTCGTGCGCACGTGGCGCGGTGCGTACGAGGGAGTGGTGCGGCTCGTCGGGGCACAGCTGCGCGACCCGGAGCCGAGGCTGCGGGCGGCTGCCGCGAGCTGGCTGGAGGGGCTGTTCTCACTGGCGGCGCCCGCCGCGGACGACCTGGCGGCGCGGGTGGCCGCGGACCCGGCGCCGTGGGCGCCCGAGTGGGTGGGCGGCCGGCCCGGCACGGCGAGCGCGCTGCTGGCGCTGACCCGGGCGGGGGACGCGCGGGCGGTGCCGGCGCTGGCCCGGGCGCTGGAACAGCCGGAGCCGGACGGCAGGCTGCTGTACGCGATCCCGTGCCTGGCGGAGGCGGGCGGTCCGCTGGTGCCGCTGCTGCGCCGCCGGTTGGGCGCGCTGCCGCTCGACGACGAGCTGGGCGAGCAGGCGGGGCCGCTGCTGCTGGCGCTGGCGAAGCTGCGGGCGGTGGAGGCGCTGCCGGAGGTGCTGCGGGTGCTGCGCGGGGCGCCGGCGTTCCGCCGCGAGTGGGTGCTGGAGTCGGCGCTGCGGGCGGTCGCGGCGTTCGGCCCGGCCGCGCGGGAGGCGGCGGCGGACGTGCGGGTCCTGCTGGACGACGCCTCCGCCGGGACGGTGACGGCGGCGGCGCGGGCGCTGTGGGCGGTGGAGGGCGACGCCGGAGCGGTCCTGCCGAGGCTGCGGGCGCTGCTGCGGGCGCCCGACGCGCACGGGCGGCGGTCGGCGGCGTGGGCGGTCGGCGCGTTCGGCGGGTCGGCCGGGGCGGCGGCGCCGGAGCTGCGGGCGTGCCTGACGGCGCCGGACGTGTGGCTGCGCGTCGACGCGGGGACGGCGCTGTGCCGGGTGTCCGGCGACCCCGGGGAGGCACTGCCGGTGCTGCTGGCGGCGTGGCGGGAGAACCGGCACACGCGCGTGGAGATCGCGGAGTGCCTCGCCGAACTGGGCCCGGTGGGCCGGCTGGCGCCGGAGGCCGCGCCGTTACTGCGCGGCGAACTCGCCCGTACGCGGCGGCACAACGTGTCGGCCGGGGTGACCGGCGACCACGACGTCCACGAGGACGAGCGGCTGCTCTCCCTCTGCCGCCGCGCCCTGGGCGTCCCGGCGGAGTGACCCGGGTTCCGGTGCCGCGGGCCCGCCGCGTGCCGGGTGTGGGCCGGCTGTTACACCATCGAGGGGTCGCCGCAACGCGCGCCTCCTAGGGTGGCGGCGGCCCGTCCGGGGCGGGCGTCCTGGACGTCGTAGGGCCTGCGCAGCGCCACCGACCCCAGGAGCACCGAAGACCGTGTCCCCGCACCGCCACCGCCTCGCCGTGCGCCGCGCGGCCCGCCTGGTGCCGCCCGTCGCGGCCGCCGCGCTGCTCCTCCCGCTGGCGGCGTGCGGGAACGCGGGGGAACTGCGGAGCGCGGGCGCCACCCCGACCGCCGTGGGCCCGGTCCGGCTGTGGCCGGACCTGCCGCCGGTGACGGCGCCGCCGGCCGACCACGGGGAGGGCGAGACGCGGCGGGTGCCGGGTGTCCGGGTGCCGGCCGGCGGCGTGCGCCGGGTCGACCCGGTGGCGGTGGTGCGCGCCGAGCTGGCGGCGGGCCCCGACCGGTACGGCGGTGCGGACGGCGTGGACGACGCGACCGCGCGGGCCGTGGAGCGGTGCGGTGCGGAGCCGGAGGCGTGCCCGGTCCTCACCCCGTACCACCGGGATCTGACGGGGGACGGCGAGGAGGAGCTGATCGTCGGGATCCGGACGGCGGACGGGCGGGTGGCGGTGCGCTGCTACCTGCCGGAGAACGGCGGGCTGACCCGGGTCATGTCGACGGTCGAGCAGTTGGTCAGCGTGGAGCTGGCGGGCCGGGACCTGGTCCTGCGGGCGGTCTCGGCGGGCATTCCGGGCTACGAGTACCGCACGGCGTGGTCGTGGGACGCGCAGCAGCGGACGATGCTGCCGGCGCGGGACGAGATCGTACGGGTCAAGCCGACGCCGCCCCGCCCGGGACCGCTCCCGGCGCCGGCGCCGGAGACGGGACGGAGGTCGGACGCGGGCGCCGATGCCGGGCCGGAGGCGGACACCGGGACGGACGCGGGCGCCGAGCCGGACGCGGGCGCCGGTCCCGGGGCGGGTGCCGGGACGGCGCCGGGGACGGCGGCCCGGTGAGCGCCGTCCGCGCGCGCCCGGGCCGGCGGCGGGCGCGGGGCGTGCCGCGCCGCCCCGCGTGGACGGCGACGCTGACGTGGAAGGCGGCCGTCTTCATCACGCTCATGTGCTGTGCGCTGGCGGCGCTGCTGGGCGTGCTGGTGCACGTGTCGGTGACGCGGCAGACCGTGGACGCGTCCCGGGAGAAGGCGCTGGCCCGGCTGGCGGACGTGACGCGCGCGTACGAGGCGGGGGAGCCGCTGCCGCCGTCCGCCGGTGTCGACCCGGTCGGCCTGCCGCCCCCGCTGCGGGACCTGGCGGCGCGCGGCAGCCGGGGCACGGTGGTCGCCGACCACGAGGGGCGGCCGACGATGTGGGCGGCGGGCCCGGCGGACGGGCGGGCGCTGGCCGTCCGCGTGGACTACTCGCTGGGCGCGCGCACCATCAGCGGCCTGGACCGGGCGATCCTCGGGTCGTCGGTGCTGGCGATCGGGGCGACGCTGCTGGTCGGGTCGTTCGCGGTGACGCGGGTGACGCGGCGGCTGCACCTGACGGCGCGGGTGGCGCGGCGGATCAGCGCGGGCGACCTGGACGCGCGGGTCGACGACCCCCGTACGAAGGACCCCTCGCGGCCGCAGGACGAGGTCGCCGCGGTGTCGGGCGCGCTGGACACGATGGCGTCCTCGCTCCAGGGCAAGCTGCTGAGCGAGCGGCGGTTCACGGCGGACGTGGCGCACGAGCTGCGGACGCCGCTGACGGGGCTGTCGGCGGCGGCCGACCTGCTGCCGCCGGGCCGGCCGTCGGAGCTGGTGCGGGACCGGGTGCGGGCCCTGCGGGCGCTGACGGAGGACCTGCTGGAGATCTCGCGCCTCGACACGGGCGGCGAGCGGGTGGACCTGGACGTGTACGCGCTGGGGCCGCTGGCCGAGCGGGTGGTGCTCGCGTCGGGTGCCCCCGCCCGGGTGCGGATCGTCCGCGACGCGCGGGTCGAGACCGACAGGCGGCGTCTGGAGCGGGTCCTCGGCAACCTCCTGGCCAACGCGCACGGGCACGGCCGGCCGCCGGTCGAACTGACCGTCGACGGGCCGGTGGTGACGGTCCGCGACCACGGCGAGGGGTATCCGGCGTACCTGCTGGAGCACGGGCCGCAGCGGTTCCGCACGGAGGGCGGGAGCAAGGGGCACGGGCTGGGGCTGACCATCGCGCGCGGCCAGGCGTCGGCGGTCGGCGCCGAGCTGGTCTTCGCGAACGCGCCGGACGGCGGCGCGGAGGCCCGGCTCACGCTCCCGGAGTACGCGGACCTCACGGCGGAGGGCGGCGAGGAACCCGCGTGACGGCGCGCGCAGTGTGACATAAGGGACATATCACTCATGGCTTGCTACGTTGCGGGGCATGACCGCAGCGATGACGGACCCCCTGCCGCCCCGGGTGCGTCTCCCCCGGCGGCGCGGGGTGGAGTTCTCGCTGCTGTGCTGCGCCGTGCTGTGCTCCGTGTACGGCTACGCCGGCGTGGGCCTCGGCCACAGCGGCGCCGTGCCGCACGACGTCGCCGGGTACGGGGCCGGTCTCGGCCTGCTGGCGCTGACGGGCCACCTGGCGGTGCGGTTCTGCGCCCCGTGCGCCGATCCGCTGCTGCTGCCCATCGCGGTCCTGCTGAACGGCCTCGGCCTCGTCCTCATCTACCGCCTCGACCTGGAGACCCCCGCCGACCGGGCGGCCCCCACGCAGCTCGTGTGGTCGGCGCTCGGCGTGGCGCTGTTCGCGGCCGTGGTCGTGTCCCTGCGCGACCACCGGCTGCTCCAGCGGTACGCGTACCTGTCGGTGGCCGTCGCGCTCGTCCTGCTGATCGTGCCGATCTTCTTCCCCGCCGTGAACGGGGCGCGGATCTGGATCCGGGCCGGCGGGCTGTCCTTCCAACCGGGCGAGTTCGCCAAGATCCTGCTCGCGGTGTTCTTCGCCGCGTACCTGGCGGCGAACCGCGCCGCGCTCGCGCACACGGGCCGCACGCTGTGGCGCGTGCGGCTGCCGGCCGGCCGGGTGCTGGGGCCGATCGCCGCGGTGTGGCTGATCAGCGTGGGCGTACTGGTCCTGGAGCGGGACCTCGGCACGTCGCTGCTGTTCTTCGGCCTGTTCGTGATCCTGCTGTACGTGGCGACGGGGCGGACCGGCTGGATCGTGGTCGGGCTGCTGCTGGCCGGGGTGGGGGCCTTCGCCGTGGGCGCGTTCGAACCGCACGTCCACGGGCGGGTGGAGGACTGGCTGCGCCCGTTCGCGTCGATCGAGGCGGGCCGGGGGCCGGGGCAGTTGGCGCAGTCGCTGTTCGCGTTCGCGGCGGGCGGGCTGTTCGGCGTCGGCCTGGGCCTCGGCCACTCGGTGCTCATCGGCTTCGCCGCCAAGTCGGACTTCATCCTCGCCACGGCCGGTGAGGAGCTGGGCCTCACCGGCCTGACCGCGCTGTTCCTGCTGTACGCGCTGCTCGTCGCGCGCGGCTACCGCTCCGGGCTCGCGCTGCGCGACCCGTTCGGCCGGCTGCTGGCGACCGGGCTGGCGTCGATCCTGGCGCTCCAGGTCTTCGTCATCGCGGGCGGGGTGATGGGGCTGATCCCGCTGACCGGGATGGCGATGCCGTTCCTCGCGCAGGGCGGCTCGTCCGTCGTCACCAACTGGATCATGGTGGCGCTGCTGGTCCGCGTCAGCGACTCCGCCCGCGCCCCCGACCCCGGCGGCGACCCCGACCCCGACGGCGGACCGGGCGCGGCCGCCGCGCCGGCGCGGCCCGCGCGGGAGGGCGCCCGGTGACGACGTACATCCGCCGCGCCGCGGCCCTGTGTCTGGTCCTCCTCGTGGCCCTGCTGGTCAACGCGGCGCGCGTCCAGGTCTTCCAGGCGGACCGGCTCGACGGCAACCCGGCCAACCGCCGCACCGTGCTGTCCCGGTACGCCGAGCCGCGCGGCGACATCCTCGTCGAGGGCCGTCCGGTCACCGGCTCGAAGGACACCGGCCAGTTCCTGCGGTACGAGCGCACGTACACCGACGGCCCCCTGTACGCGCCGGTCACCGGCCACGCCTCGCAGACGTACGGCACGACGTTCCTGGAGGACGCCGAGGACGCCGTCCTGGCCGGCACCAGCCCGCGCCTCTCCCCGCTCCCCCCGTGGAGCGGCCTCGGCCCCGGCCGCCGGCCCGGCGGCCACGTCGCCACGACCGTCAGGTCCGCCCTCCAGCAGGCCGCGTACCGGGGCCTGGCGGGGCGGCGCGGCGCGGTCGTCGCGCTGGAGCCGTCCAGCGGACGCGTCCTGGCCCTGGTGTCCAGCCCGTCGTACGACCCCGGCGTGCTGTCCGGCACGGGCAGCGAGGCGGCCACGGCGTGGGCGCGGCTCAACACGGCGCCGGACCGGCCGATGCTGAACCGGGCGCTGCGGGAGACGTACCCGCCCGGCTCCACCTTCAAGATCGTGACCGCGGCGGCGGCGCTGGACGCCCGTGTCGTCACGGACGTGCACGCGCCGACCGGCACCCCCGACCCGTACCCGCTGCCCGGCACGCGCACGCTGCTGCCGAACGGGGCGAACGGCTGCGCCGACGCCTCCCTGGCGTACGCGATCCGCTGGTCGTGCAACACGGTGCTGGCCCGGCTCGGCGTCGAGGTCGGCCCGTCCCGGATGGTGGAGACGGCCCGCGCGTTCGGCTTCAACGACCCGGACCTGCGCATCCCGTCGCGCGTGGCGCGGTCCAACATCGACACGGACATGTCCCCGGACCGGCTGGCGCTGTCGGCGATCGGCCAGTACGACACGCGGGCGACGCCGCTGCAGATGGCGATGGTCGCGGCGGCGGTCGCGAACGGCGGGGAGCTGGCCCGCCCCCACCTGGTCGAGTCGACGACCACGGCCTCCGGCGGACTCGTCGAGCGGACGCCCCGGCACACGTACTCCCGGGCGATGACGCCGTCGACGGCACGGACGCTGCGGGAGCTGATGGTCGACGTGGTCGAGCGGGGCTCGGGCGGCAACGCGGGCATCGAGGGCGCGGAGGTCGGCGGCAAGACCGGCACCGCGCAGCACGGCGTGGGCAACGGGGGCACGCCGTACGCGTGGTTCATCGGCTGGGCCCGCGCGGCCGACGCGGCCCGCCCGGCCGTCGCGGTGGCGGTGGTCGTGGAGGACGCGGCGGCGCGGCGCGAGGAGATCAGCGGCGGCGGGAGCGCGGCCCCGATCGCCCGCGCCGTGATGGAGTCGGCGCTGGCGCTGGAGCGGGCGGGCTGACGCCGGCGCGGGCCGCCCCGGCGCTCACCCCTCCGCCGCGCCCTCCGCGACGGCGTCCGCGACCTCGGCGACGCGCCGTGCCTCCTCCGCGGCGAACCGCTCGGCGTCCAGCCGCTCGGCGACCTCCTCGTCCTGGGCCATCAGCAGGTCGAGGTTGGAGTCGCCCAGGTCGAAGACGCCCATGTCGAGGTAGGCCCTCTGCAACCGTTCGCCCCACAGGCCGATGTCCTTGACGCACGGCACGATCCGGCTGAACAGCAGCTTGCGGAAGAGCTGGAGGAACTCCGAGCGCTCCGACATCTCCTCGGCCTCCCGCTTGGGGATGCCGAAGTTCTCCAGCACCTCGACGCCCCGCAGCCGGTCGCGCATCAGGTGGCAGCCCTCGATGACGAACTCCTCGCGCTCGCGCAGTTCGGCGTCGGTCAACTGCCGGTAGTAGTCGCGCAGGGCCATCCGGCCGAACGCCACGTGCCGCGCCTCGTCCTGCATCACGTACGCGAGGATCTGCCGGGGCAGCGGCTTGTCCGTCGTGTCGCGGATCATGCCGAAGGCGGCGAGGGCCAGGCCCTCGATGAGGACCTGCATGCCGAGGTACGGCATGTCCCAGCGGGAGTCGCGGAGGGTGTCGCCGAGCAGCGACCGGAGGTCGTCGTTGATCGGGTAGAGCATCCCGATCTTCTCGTGGAGGAAGCGGGTGTAGATCTCGGCGTGCCGGGCCTCGTCCATCGCCTGGGTGGCGGAGTAGAACTTGGCGTCCATGTCGGGGACGGCCTCGATGATGCGGGCCGCGCAGATCATGGCGCCCTGCTCGCCGTGGAGGAACTGGCTGAACTGCCAGGCCGCGTAGTGGCGGCGCAGGTCGCCCCGGTCCTTCTCCGTCATCTTCGCCCAGTGGCGGGTGCCGTGGACGGTCATGGCCTCGTCGGGGGTGCCGAGGGGGTCGTACGGGTCGACCTCCAGGTCCCAGTCGATGCGCCGGGCACCGTCCCACTGCTTGTCCTTGCCCTTCTGGTAGAGGGCGAGGAGGCGGTCGCGCCCCTCGTCGTACTCCCAGGAGAAGCGGGCGGCTCCCGAGGCGGGGACCTGCCAGCGCGCGGCTCCCGGATCGCTGGCGTACAGGTCGAGCGTCGACACGGACGGGCTCCTTCGCGTCGTTGCGGGTAGGGGTCCTTCGAGGGGCAGGTTCCATCCTGCTAGACGCCGGGTCAACAAGTCGCGCCGAAGGGATTGACGGGTTTACTGACAGGCAGTCTCATAAGGGTGCGACCGCAGACCCCGAAGCCGACTGCGAGGTGGCCGAGACCATGACGACCGTGTCCGAACCCGATCTGCGCCTGCTGCGCGACGCGCTGGGCCCGCTCCGGGACCGCGAGCAGGTCGCCGCGCGGCTGCTGGAATCCTCCGCCAAGCACTCCTTCGACCCCGATACTGAGCTCGACTGGGACGCGCCGTTCGAGGACGGCAAGTGGTTCTGGCCGCCGGAGCTGGTCTCCCTCTACGACACGCCGCTGTGGCGGAAGATGTCCGAGGAGCAGCGGATGGACCTCGCCCGGCACGAGGCGGCGTCGCTCGCGTCGCTGGGCATCTGGTTCGAGATCATCCTGATGCAGCTCCTGGTCCGGCACATCTTCGACAAGTCGGTGACCAGCAATCACGTCCGGTACGCGCTCACGGAGATAGCCGACGAGTGCCGCCACTCCATGATGTTCGCCCGGCTCATCGAGAAGGGCGGCGCCCCGGCCTACCCGGTGCCCCGCGTCTACCACAACATGGCGCGGGTCCTGAAGACCGTGTCCACGACGCCGGGTTCGTTCGCGGCGACGCTGCTGGGCGAGGAGATCCTCGACTGGATGCAGCGGCTCACCTTCCCGGACGAGCGCATCCAGACCCTGGTGCGCGGCGTGACCCGCATCCACGTGGTGGAGGAGGCCCGGCACGTCCGCTACGCGCGCGAGGAGCTGCGCCGCCAGATGGTCACGGCGCCGCGCTGGGAGCAGGAGCTGACCCGGCTGAGCTGCGGCGAGGCGGCCCGCGTCTTCTCGGTCTGCTTCGTCAACCCGCGGGTGTACGAGAACGTCGGCCTCGACCGCCGCGAGGCCGTCGCCCAGGTGCGGGCGAGCGGCCACCGCAGGGAGGTCATGCAGACGGGGGCCAAGCGCCTGACGGACTTCCTCGACGACATCGGCGTGCTGCGGGGCGCGGGCCGCCGCCTGTGGAGGAGCTCGGGCCTGCTGGCGTAGGCGCACGGCCCCGGGAGACGGGGCCGCGCGGGTCGCGACGGGGCACAGGACCCGGCGGCGGGGCGGCGGTCGCGACGGGGGGCGCTGATCCCCGTACGCCCGACGGGGTTACCCTGCGGACATGACCAGTGCCGCCACGCCCGCGTACCGCCGGCTCAGTGTCGAGGAGCGGCGGGCCCAGCTCCTCGCCGCCGCGCTGTCGCTGTTCGCGCACCGGGCGCCCGAGGACGTGTCGCTGGACGACGTCGCGGAGGCGGCGGGGGTCTCCCGGCCGCTCGTGTACCGGTACTTCCCCGGCGGCAAGCAGCAGTTGTACGAGGCCGCGCTGCGGTCGGCCGCCGACCGGCTGGAGCTGTGCTTCGCCGAGCCGCCCGAGGGGCCGCCCACCGAGCGGCTCACCCGGGTCCTGGACCGGTACCTGGCGTTCGTCGACGGGCACGACGCCGGGTTCGCCGCCCTGCTCCAGGGCGGCAGCGTCGCGGAGACGTCCCGGACGACGGCGATCGTGGACGAGGTGCGGCGGGCCGCCGCCGAGCAGATCCTCCTCCACCTCGGCGTGCCGGAGCCCGGGCCCCGGCTCCGGCTGATGGTGCGGACCTGGATCGCGTCCGTCGAGGCGGCGTCGCTGATCTGGCTCGACGAGGACAAGCGCCCGCCCCTGGAGGAGCTGCGCGGCTGGCTCGTCGACCACCTCGTGGCCCTGCTGGCCGCCACCGCCGCGACGGACCCGCAGACCGCGCGGGTGGTGGAGGGCATGTTGGCGCTGGAGGAGGCGGACGGCCCCGTGGGGACGCTGGTGCGCCGGGTGGCGCCCGTGGTGGGCGGGGCCGCGCACCTGCTGTGAGACTGGCGGGGTGCGAACCGAGAACACCCCCTTCTCCGGCGGCCCCCTCGACGGCCGCGTCCTGCCGGTGCTGACCGGGCCCACGGGGCATCCGCCGAAGTGGTACGAGGTCCCCGTCCCCGCCGAGGACGGCGGCCCGCCCACGGTCTACGCGTACCGCCGCGTGCCCGCCGGGTACACGAGGCGGCTCGGGCTGCAGCGCGGCTGGAAGTACGCGTACGAGCCGGCCGGCCGCGACCGGCGCGCGCTCAAGTGGCCCTGGTCCAGGCCGGACAGGGGGCGGGACGCGCCGGACCGGCCCGCGTAGCCGGCCCGCGTGGCCGGTCCGTGTGGCCCGGCCCGCGTAGCCGGTCCGGGACCCGCCGGGCGCCCCTGCTCCCCCGGTCCCGCCCCGCCCTCCGGTCCCGATGCCCCGCCCCTTGCCCCCGGTCCCGTCTCCCGGCCTCGTCCTCCGGACCCGACCTCCCGGACCCGTCCCCCGGCCCCGCCACCCCGCTCCTGCTCCCCGGCCCGGGCCCGGCCCCGGTCCCCCAGCTCCTCCCCGATCCCGATCCCGTTCCCGTCTCGCGGCCCTGCTCCCCCGGTCCGGGTCCGCGCCCCCGGCTCCCTCCCCCGGCCCCGGTCCCCCGATTCGGTGACCGTGTTGGGCCGATTCGCCCCTTCGTCGTTTCTTCCCCTTGTCTGATGATCCATCATCACCCCGTCGACCGGAGGTGGTGGCATGACGTTCCGCAGGGGCGCGGCCGTGCTCGCGCTCGCCTCGTCGCTGGTGCTCGGCGCGCCCGTGCCGCCGCCGGCGGGTGCCGAGAGCGAGTCCGTGTCCGAGTTGCTGACCCGCCTCCAGCGGCTCTACCGGGACGCCGAGGCGGCCGGGGAGACGTACAACGCCGCCGGTGAGGAGCTGGCCGCGCAGACCGCCGAGGCGCGCCGGCTCGGCGGGGACCTGACGCGTGCCCGTGACGCGCTGGCGAAGGCGCGGGACGCGGCCGGGCGGCTGGCCCGCGCCCAGTACCAGGGCCGCGGCGACCTCTCCCCGGCGCTACGGCTGCTGTTCGCCGGCGACCCGGACCACATCCTGGACCAGGCTCTCGTGCTGCGGCGCCTGGCCCGGGAGCAGGCGGCGACGGTGAACCGGCTGGAGGGCGGCGAGGAGCGGGTGGCCTCGGCCGCCGCGGCGGCGCGCCGGGCGCTGGACCGCACGCGGGCGCTGGCCGCCGCGCGGCAGCGGGCCCGGGACGGCGCGCTGGCGAAGCTGCGGGAGGTGGAGGAGGCGCTGGTCGGGCTGGAGCCGGAGCGGCTCGCGGAGCTGGCCGCGCTGGAGCGCGAGCGGACGGCCCGGGCGCAGCGCGAACTGCTGGACGCCGGGGCGCTGGACGAGGAGGGCGCCCCCTCCGCGCAGGGCGCCGAGGCCGTCGCGTACGCGGCCGACCAGCTCGGCAAGCCGTACGCGGCGGGCGCGACGGGCCCCGCGGCCTTCGACGACTCGGGGCTGACCGCGCGGGCGTGGGCGGCGGCGGGCCGGCCGCTGCCGCGCACCGGCCCGGAGCAGTGGCGGACGCTGCCGAAGGTCCCGCTGCGGTCGCTGCGCCCCGGCGACCTGGTCGTCTACTTCCCGGAGGCCACGCACGTGGCGCTGTACGTGGGCGGCGGCCGGGTCGTGCACGCGCCCCGGCCCGGTGCCGCCGTCGCCGTGTCGCCGCTCGCCGCGCACCCGGTGCTGGGCGCCGTGCGGCCCGACGCCGGCGCCCCGTCCCTGAGGACGTACGCCCCGCCGGCCCTGGGGGGCGGCGGGGCGTGAGGGTCACGCCGAGGCGGCGGACTCCAGGAAGGCGGCGGTCTTCTCCGGCTCGTACAGGAAGTTCTCGAAGTCGGCCGGGTCGTTGAAGCCGTTCGCGAAGCGGTGGGCGACCGCGGGGAGCTTCTCGCCCGCGCCGATCAGCTGGAGCACGTGCTCCGGCGGGACGCCCAGCATCGCGTTGGTCCACTTGGTGACGTGCTGGGCGGTCTCCCAGTAGCGGTCGAACGCGGCCTGCATCCACGCCTCGTCGAACGGCCGGTCGCCGTGCTCGACGATCGACGCGAGGTAGCTGGCGGCGCACTTGGCGGCGGAGTTGGAGCCCTGCCCGGTGATGGGGTCGTTGGCGACGACGACGTCCGCGACGCCCAGGACGAGGCCGCCGCCGGGGAGGCGCCCGACGGGCTTGCGGACGGTCGGCGCGTACCGGCCGGCGAGGGTGCCGCCCCCGTCGGTCAGCTCGACCTTGGTGGCGCGGGCGTACTCCCAGGGCGTGAAGCGCTCCATCAGCTCCAGGGTGAGCGCCAGGTGCTCGGCCGGGTCCTTGACGCCCCGGAACACGTCGAGCGGGCCGCCGGGGATGCCCTCCCAGAAGAGGATGTCCGCGCGTCCGCCGGTGGTGAGGGTCGGCATCACGAACAGCTCGCCGACCCCCGGGACGAGGTTGCAGCGGACCGCGTCGAACTCGGGGTGCTCGGGGCGCGGGCCGAGGCCGTGGACGTACGCCACGGCGAGCGCGCGCTGCGGCTCGGTGAACGGGGAGCGGGCGGCGTCCCGTTCGAACATCGACACCAGTTCGCCCTTGCCGGCGGCGACGAGGACGAGGTCGTACGTGCGGGAGAAGTAGTCCAGGTCGGACACGGCCGCGCCGTGGATGACGAGCTGGCCGCCGCGCTGGGCGAACGTGTCCATCCAGCCGGCCATCTTCACGCGCTGGTCGACGGACTGGGCGTGGCCGTCGAGCCGGCCCACCCAGTCGACGGCGCGGGTGCCGTCGGGGCCGGCGACCGAGATGCCGAGGCCCTCGATGCGCGGGGCCTGGGGCTCCCAGAAGTTGAGGCCGAGGTCCCGCTCGTGCTGGAGGGCCGTGTGGAACATGCACTGGGTGGACATGACGCGCCCGTAGCGGATCTCGTCGGCCGTGCGGTTCGACATCAGGGTGACCTCGTACCCCTGCGCCTGGAGACCGAGGGCGAGCTGGAGCCCGGACTGGCCGGCTCCGACGATGAGTATCTTCCGCATCGGGAGGGGGTCTCTTTCCTTGTGGTGGGCCGTGGTCGGCGTGGTGGGCGGGGGCGGCGCGGGGTGCGCTAGACGGGGGTCTTCTCCAACGCGCGCACGACGAGCGCGAGCAGCGACTCGACGACGGTGAAACGTTCCCGCGCATCCATGATCACGATCGGTACGTCGTCCGGGACGGTCAGCGCGTCGCGCACGTCCTCCACCTCGAACCGCCGCGTGCCCTCGAAGTGGTTGACGGCCACCACGTAGGGCAGGCCGCAGCTCTCGAAGTAGTCGAGCGCGGCGAAGCAGTCGGTGAGCCGCCTCGTGTCGGCCATGACGACGGCGCCGATCGCGCCCCGCACCAGGTCGTCCCACATGAACCAGAAGCGCTGCTGGCCCGGCGTGCCGAAGAGGTACAGGACGAGGTCGTCGTCGAGGGTGACCCGCCCGAAGTCCATCGCGACGGTGGTGGTGACCTTGTCGGGCGTCGCGGAGAGGTCGTCGGTGTCCGCGCTGGCCTGGGTCATCAGGGCCTCGGTGCGCAGCGGGGTGATCTCGGAGACCGACCCGACGAACGTCGTCTTCCCCACGCCGAAACCGCCCGCGACGACGACCTTCGTCGCGATCGGGGCCCGTTCCGGGTCGAGCTGCCAGGGTGCCGGTACCTCCTCGTCCGGCAGGTCAGAGACGGCGAAGTCCACTCAGCACCCTTTCCAGCAGCGCGCGGTCGGGCTGACCGGAGCCGTGCCCGGTCCCGTACACACGGATCTTTCCCTGGTCGGCCAGGTCGCTGATCAGCACCCGTACGACCCCCAGCGGCATCCGCAGCAGCGCGGAGACCTCGGCGACCGTCCGCATCCGGCGGCACACCTGGACGATGGCCCGCATCTCCGGCATGAGCCGCCCGCCGGGCCTGGCGGGCCGCCCCTCGGCGGCCTCGGGCGCCTCGGGCGCGGCCACGAACGTCTCGACGAGCAGGACGTGCCCGAAGCGGGTCCGCCCGCCGGTCAGCGAGTACGGGCGGACGCGGGCGGGCCGGCGGTCCTCGCCGCGCACGGGCAGCTTGGCGGAGAGCGCCGTCATCGGCCGCCCTCCATCGTCTTGCGCAGCTCGCTGCGGAGCTCGGGGGTGAGCACGTGCCCGGCGCGGCCCACGAAGAGGGCCATGTGGTACGCGACGACGCTCATGTCGCAGTCGGGCGCGGCGTGCACGCCGAGGAGCGAGCCGTCGCTGATCGACATGACGAAGACGCTGCCCTCCTCCATGGCGACCATCGTCTGCTTGACGGCGCCGCCGTCCATGAGGCGGGCGGCGCCCACGGTGAGGCTGGCGATGCCGGAGACGATGGTGGCGAGGTCGGCGCTGGAGCCGCGGGGGCCGCGCGGCCGGTCCGCGCGGCCGGCGGCGTCACCGCCGGTGTCCGCGTGCGTCGCGTCGGGGTCGGACGACAGCAGGAGCAGGCCGTCCGACGAGACCACGGCGACCGACCGGACGCCAGGCACCTCCTCCACGAGATTGCCCAGCAGCCAGTGCAGGTTGCGCGCCTCGCTGCTCAGTCCTTGGGTGCCGGTGCCGGTCGTCGGACTCAACTGTGTGCCTCCTCGACTGTGTCCCCCGTTCCTGGTGACGCTTCTTCTACCCCCGCGACCTCGGCCTCAGCGTCGCGCCGGCCTTCCTGGGCGCCCCGGTGGAAGCCGCCGAGCCGGCGGCGCAGCTCCTCGGCGTTCACCCCGCCGGTGCGCTCGGCGCGGGGGGCCCCGGCGTCCACGATCCGGGGCGTCCGCTTCGGCAGGCCCTTGTCGGTGACCCGCTCCCACACGGGCCCGTCGTCCGCGGTCCGCGCGTGCTCCCCCGCCCCGCCGGGCGCGGGCAACCGCACCTGGAGGGTGGCCTCGTGCGCGGCGGGTCCGGCGGCGTCGGCGGCAGCGTCCGCGTCGTCGCCGGCGGTGGCGTGGTGCTCGGCCGGCTCGTGCTGCCCGGCCGCTCCGGCCTGCTCGTTCTGTTCGGCCTGCTCAGTTTGCTTGTTCCGCTCGGCCTGCTCGGCCGACCCGTCCCGTTCGGCCGACTCGTCCTGCCCGGCCGGCGGGTCCGCCGGGGCGGCGTCCGCGTCCGGCCCGGCGCCCTGGGGGCCAACGCCCTCGGACGGGATGTCCTCGGACGGGGTGTCCTCGGGCGCGGTGCCCGCCTCGGTCCCGGCCTCCGGTGGGGCCGCCGCCTCGGCCGGGGCCTCCGCGTCCGCCGTCCTGCGTGCCGGCAGCGCGTTGGAGTTGGCCTCCGCCACCGACCCCGGCAGGGACACCGTCGGCAACCCCTCCGCGAGGGCCACCGCCGGGGGTACCGCCGTCGGCGGCGCGTCCGGCAGGAGGGCCTGCGGGAGGACGGCCACGGCCGCCACCCCGCCGTCCTGCTCCGCCCTCAGCTCGACCCGTACGCCGTGGCGCGCCGCCAGCAGCGCGGCCACCCGCAGCCCGAGGCCCGCGCCCTCGGCGGCACCCTCCCCGTCCCCGGCCCCGCCCCGCGACGGAGCCGCCGCGGCCTCGGCGAGCGCCGGGTCCGCGAGACGGGCGTTGAGGTCCGCGAGCCGCGCCGGGGCGATCCCGATGCCCTTGTCCCGCACGGACAGCATCACGTCGCCGCCGTCCAGCAGCCAGCCGGAGAGCTGCACCCGCGCGTCCGGCGGCGAGAACGACGTGGCGTTCTCCAGCAGCTCGGCCAGCAGGTGGCTGATGTCGTCGGCGGCGAACCCGGCCACGTACGCGTGCTGCGGCAGGGACTGGATGGCGACCCGCTCGTACCGCTCGATCTCGCTGACCGCGGCGCGCAGCACGTCGACCAGCGGGACCGGCCCCTGGTGGGCGTGGCTGTGCTCGTGGCCGGCGAGGATCAGCAGGTTCTCGCTGTGGCGGCGCATGACCGTGGCCATGTGGTCCAGCTTGAACAGCGTGGACAGCCGCTCCGGGTCCTGCTCGCGCTCCTCCAGCTTCTCGATGACGGTCAGCTGCCGTTCGACGAGGCCGAGCGTGCGCAGGGACAGGTTGACGAACGTGTGGTGGACGCTGTGCCGCAGCCGCTCCAGCTCGGCGGTCAGCCGTTCGGTCTCCTCGCGCAGCTCGGCGTGGCGGGCGGCCAGCTCGGCGGCGGCGGCCTCCCGCTCCTCGCCCCGCGCGGCGCGGGCGCCGAGCTCCAGGAGCTTGCCGTGCAGCGTGTTGAGGGACCGGACGACCTGGGCGAACTCGTCGTTGCGCCCGGTGAACCGGACCGGCTCCTCGCTCTCCGGCGCGGCGGCGACCCGGGCGGCGCCGAGGCGCAGCACGGCGAGCGGGCGGGTGACCGTACGGGCGACGGCCGTGGAGACGCCGATCGCGACGAGCAGGCAGCCGCCCAGCAGGGCGATCCGCAGCTCCAGGGCGGTGACGTCGTCGTCGCGGAGCCGCTCCATGCGCTCGACCTGGCGGGTGGCGAGGGCCGACTCGACCCCGCGCATCCGCTCGATCCGGGCGGTGAGCGCGTCGGACAGCCGCTCGGGGTCGGTCCTCCGCTCGGCGCGGGACAGCTGGGGGCCGTCGGCGAGCTTGCCGAGGTGGTCCTCGGCGGCCTTGACCTCGGGTCCGGTGACGGTCGCGGCGAGCGAATCGCGGGTGGCCGCGTCGGCGGTGCTCTCGAAGTCCGCGAGGGAGACCTGCTCGCGCACGCGGGCCCGGTGGGCGGCGGCGCTCAGCTCGTCGCGGGCCCGCGCGGCGGCCTCGGCGCCCGGGTCCTCCTCGGTGACGTAGCGACCGCTGACGGGGTCGTACACGGTGCGCCCGGTGCCGCCGGGGCTGGGCACGGCGAGGGCGGCGAGGAGCAGACCACGCGTGGCGGAAGCCTGTTCGACGGCCTGGCCGAGCTCGGCGGGGGCGCGGCCGGGGCCGTCGGCGGCGCGGGCGGGGGTGCGGTCGGCGAGCTGGGCGGCGAGGGCCCGCAGCTTGTCGATGACCTCGGTGTACGCGCGGTGGGCGGTCAGCGCGGTGCCGTCTCCGGTGAGGGCGGTGCGGCGGAGGGAGGGCACGTCGGCGAGGGCGCGGCGCACGTCGTCCGGGGCGGCGGCGCGGATCTCCTCGATCTGGCGGTCGACGCGGGCGCTGTGGGTGTTCGACGGGGCGGGCTTCGCACGGCCGCCCTCCTGGCCGGCGCCGCCCGTGCCGTTCTCCGTGCCCGCGCCGTCCTCCGTGGCGGTGCCGCGGCCGGCTGCGATGTACGCGGTGACCTCGTCGCGTTCGTCGGCGAGGGAGTGGGCGAGGGTGACCGCCTGCCGGTTCAGCTCGGCGAAGGTGACGAGTCCCTGCGACTCCGTCAGGTCGGCGGAGGTGGTGAGCACGCCGGGCGCTCCGGCGCCGATGACGGTGATGCCGACGAGGGCGACGCCGGCCACGAGCCGGCTCCGTACCCGTACGCTGCGGCCGCCCGGAACATGGGGATCGCCGGGAGTGTCACTGCGCTTCTGCACCGGTGCTCACATTCTTGAACTCGTTCGCCCATGAAGCAGAGGTGACGACCGGTCACACATGGAGAGCGCTCCCACCCCTGGCACGGCTTCCGACCATTCCAGCCCTTTTGGGGAGCGGGCACCCCTCGGCCGCTCCGCCACCCGAACGAGTGAACAACACTCCGGAGTTGGCTCACAACTTCCGGCCCCGCGCGCGGAGGAGGAGCGGGCCCCCCGGGTTGGACCTTCCGCCCGGGCTTTGGCAATATGCGCGCCCGCACATCGCGGCAGGCACCCGAAGGCGCCTCACGCGAGACCGCCCGTACGCCGCTGACCTGCTGGTACGGTTCCTTCACTGAGTCTGTGCACGGGTGAAGGAGTCATGCAGACTGAGGGGCGTGTACACGGAAACCGCCTCCCTGCCCGGTGATCCCGAACGCCCCAACGAGGACTGGGCCGCCACGGCGGTCCCGGCATCCGGCCGGGGTGGCGCCCTGGTGGTCCTGGACGGGGTGACGCCGCCGTCCGTGGACGTGGGTTGTGTGCACCCGGTGCCCTGGTTCACCGCGCGCCTCGGGGGAGCACTGACCGAACTGTCCGCTTCGCGACGGGACCTCTCCCTGGGAGAGGTCCTGGCGGAGGCAATCCGGCGCACCGCGGACGCACACTCCGGCTCGTGTGACCTTTCTCACGTCCGCACGCCTCAGGCGACGGTGGTCCTGGCGCGTTGGGACGCGGAGGTCGTGGAGCACCTGGTGCTGTCCGACTCGGTGCTGCTGCTGGAGTCGTCCGACGGGGAGGTCCGCGCGGTGCGGGACGACCGGCTGGACCTCGTGCCGCCCGAGGTGCTGCGCTCCCTGGCGGCGACGGACCGGCTGCGCAACGCGGAGGGCGGCTTCTTCACGGCGGCCGCGGACCCGGCGGTGTCGGCGCGGGCGGTGACGGGGGTGACGCCGCGGTCCGCCGTACGGGCGGTGGCGGCGCTGACGGACGGGGCGGCGCGGTGGGTGGAGCTGTTCGGCGAGGGCGACTGGGCGGACTGCCTGGGCGTGCTGCGGGAGGAGGGCGCGCGGGGCCTCCTCGGCCGGGTCCGGGCGCTGGAGGCGCGGGACGCGGAGGCCGGCGGGGTGCGCCGCTGGAAGCGCCACGACGACGCGACGGCGGTGTACGCCGAGCTGTGAGCCCCTAGGGCCGCGGGCCGGCGGGGTCGCGGCCCTCGGCGCGAGTGTTGAGCTGGTGGAGCAGCCGGGCCAGTTCCGCCACCTCGGCGCGGTCCCAGCCGGCGAGCTTGCGCACGTACCGGGCGCGGCGGGCGTCGCGGACGCGGCGGAAGCGGTCCCGGCCCTCCTCGGTGAGGCGGACGAGCGAGGCGCGGCCGTCCGCCGGGTCGGGCTCGCGGACGATGAGGCCCAGCTCCTCCAGGGCCCGTAGCTGGCGGCTCATCGTGGCCTTGCCGACGCCGAAGTACCCGGCGAGTTCGGTGGCCCGCTGGCCGCCCGCCTCGTCGAGCCGGACGAGCAGTCCGTACGCGGCGGGTTCCAGCTCGGGGTGGACCTCGCGGGCCATCTCGCCGGAGGAGGCGCGGGCGCGGCGCAGGAAGACGGCGAGTTCGCGTTCGAGGGCGAGGTACGCCTGGTCCGCGCCGCCGTCGGTGCCGCGCCCGCCCTGTCCGCCGTCGGTTCCGCGTCCGTCGCGCCCGCTGTCGGTGCCGCGCCCGCCGTGTCCGCTGTGTCCGCTGTGTCCGTCGCGCCCCGGTTCGCCGTCCGTACCGCTTTCCCGCATGTCCGCACCCCTCGCGCACCCTGACCACCGCACCGCGGCGTGTCCCGCGGCACGGCAAGTATTCCGCAGGGGGCGAACCGTCAGCGCAGGTCGGCGGGGTGGGCCGGCGGGCCGTCCCGGCGGACGGCGGCGAGGAGCTCCGGGAGCCGCGGCGGCCACAGCGGCTCGTCGGCGGCGGCCAGCTCGTCCGGCGTCCACCACCGCCAGCGCAGGATCCGGTCCTCGGCACGGGCGGCGGCGAGGTCGCCGGACGGGTCGCGGCGGGGGGCCGGGGCGGCGGCGAGGAAGACGTGCTCGTGCTGGCGGACGGGGACGCCGGCGCGGGTGAAGTCGTGTTCCCACAGGCACAGCAGGGAACCGACCGCGATGTCGGTCCAGCCGGTCTCCTCGCGCAGCTCGCGCAGGGCGCCCTCGGCGGGCGTCTCGCCCGGCTCGGTACCGCCGCCGGGCATCGCCCAGTGGACGCCGACTTCCTCGTTGTCGTAGCGGAACATGAACACGGCGCCGTCGCGGTCGAGTACGGCGACCCGGGCGGCTTTCCTCGGGATGCGCATCCGCCCAGTCTCCTACGCCTCGGTTCCGGCGTCCCCGGGCAGCGGTGCCCCGGTGCCCGGGGACACCGGAACCTCGTCGACCGGTGCCGTTCCACGGGCGCGTCGGAACACGGCCGTGGAAGCTCCCCCTTCGAGTCCGGCGGGCCTGGTCGCGCGCCGCCGGAGCCCGGCGGCCCCATCCTGCCGGGCACGCCGCGGAAGCGGAACCGCCGGCCGGCCCCCTCCGACCGGGGGCCGGTCACAGCGGCAGGACGGCCCGTACGGTGAACCCGCCCTCCGGGCAGCGCGCCGCCGACAGCGACCCGCCGAGCAGTTCCGCCCGCTCCCGCAACCCGACGAGCCCGTGCCCGCCCCCGGGCAGACCGGCGCCGGGCGGGGCGGTGTCGGGGGCCGCGTCCGGGGCGGGGGCCGCGTGCGGGCCGGGGGCCGCGTGCGGGCCGGGGGCCGCGCCCAGGTGGGAGGCCGTGTCCGGGGCGGGGGCCGTGTCCGGGGCGGGGGCCGCGTGCGGGGCGGGGCGCCGGGCCGGGAGCCGTACGGGATCGGGCGGCGGGGAGTTGCGGACCTCCACCGTCAGCGAGCGCCCGTCCGGGGCGGGGGCGACGCGGACCGCCACCCGGGCGCCGGGGGCGTGCTTGCGGACGTTGTTCAGGGACTCCTGGACGATGCGGAACACCGCGCACTCCACGTCCGGGGCGGGTGCCGTCCGGGGGCCGGTCACGTCGACCGTGACGTCCAGGAGGCTGTCGTCGGTGAGGTCCCGCAGCCCGTCGAGGCCGGTACGGCCGGCGGACCGGGCGGCGTCCGGGTCGGAGGCGCGCAGCACGCCGACCATGTCGCGCAGCTCCTCCAGTGCCTGCACGCTGTGGCGGCGGATGTTCTCGGCGGTGTCCCGCTTCCAGGCGTCGGCGGTCTCGGCGGCCCGCAGGGCGCCCGACTGGACGGCGATGATGCCGACGTGGTGGGCGACCGTGTCGTGCATCTCGCGGGCGAGCCGGGCCCGTTCGCGGGCGACGGCGCGCTCCGACTCCAGGCGCTGCTCCCGCTCGCGGGTGGCCGTGAGGTCCGCGAGGCGGGCGCGCAGCTCGACGCGGGTCGCGGCGAGCAGGCCCAGCGCGGTGGGGCCCATGCTCATCAGGGCGGCGGCCTCGACGGAGGTGAGGATCTCCTGGCGGGTCATCGCGGTGAAGTCGCGCAGGGGCCAGGGGCAGGCCGCCGCCGCGAAGAGCAGGGCGCAGGCCACCGCGGTCCGGCGCCGGGACCGGCCGGACGCCACCTCGAACATCGCCACCATGGGCGGCAGCCACAGGTGCCCGGTCAACATCGACGGCAGGGTCGCGCACAGCGTGGCCACCGGCAGGCGCCGCCGCAGCGGCAGGGAGAGCAGCGCCGCCGCGCACACGGCGAGGGACAGGGCGGTGAAGGCCCCGGCGACCGTGAGGAGTTCGGCCACCGCGGCGGCCACGAGGACCCGCTCGGCGGTCGAGCGGCGCCACCTCACCGCACGAGCCGCAGTTGGTGCGCCCGTACCGCCGCCTGCACCCTGTTCGTCACGCCCAGCTTGCCGAGCACCGTGCTGACGTGGTCCTTCACCGTGGTCGTCCCGATGAGCAGCCGCCGCGCTATCTCGGAGTTGGACAGGCCCTCCGCGAGGAGGACGAGGACCTCCCGCTCCCGGGGCGTCAGCTCGTCGGCCCGCGGGCCGTCGCCGGGCGCGGCCCGCCGGTGCTCCGGCTCCCCGCCCTGCGCGCGCAGATAGCCGTCGACGACCGTCCGGGCGACCTTCGGCGCGATGACGCGGCCACCCGCCGCCAGCTCCTTGATCAGGTATTCGAGCTGCTCGGGCGCGGTGTCCTTCAGCAGGAACCCGGCCGCCCCGCCGCGCAGCGCCGCCGACAGGTGCTCGTCCGCGTCGAACGTGGTCAGCATCGCCACGACGGGCGGATCGGGCAGGGCCCGCAGGTCCGCGAGGACGCTCAGACCGTCCCGGTCGGGCATGCGGACGTCGAGCAGGACCACGTCCGGCCGGTGCTCGCGCGCCGCGACCGCCGCCTCAGAACCCGTGCACGCCGCGACGGCGCGCGTGCCGTCGAACCCGTCGACGATCCGCCGGAGGCCCTCTCTGATCAGGTCCTCGTCATCGACGATCATCACGTGCACTGCTGAACGGTTCATACGGCCGGACCCCACTCAGGCGTTCTGGAGCGCCCTCAGCATAGGCGCTGCGCGCCCCGACGGAATCCGTGCGCGGCGGCGGCACGGAGCCGCAGCGGCGCGGGAAAAGCCCCGGCGCGCCGACGCCCCGGGGCCGACCGGTCCGCGTCCGGCCGGACGGCAGGTCCGCGCCCGGGCGGCCGATCTTCGCCTGGACGGACGGTCCGCATCCGGTTGGCCGGCCCGTATCCGGTCCGACCGGCAGGTCCACGCCCGTGCGGCCGGCCCGCGTCGGGCCGAACGGCAAGTCCGCGGCCGGTCGACCGGCAGGTCCGCACCCGTGCGGCCGGCCCGCGTCGGGCGGTTGCCCGGGCGGTCGGCCGGTGCCCGTGGCGGAGCGGCCGGCCCGTCACAGACCGGCCGCGCCGACCCGTACGGGTTCCTCCGGGCCCGTACGGGTCGGCACGCGGGGATCAGGCGGCCACGGGCGCCGCCGGAGCCGCCTCGTCGGACCCGGCTTCCGACCCGGCGCCGGCGGTCGCGGGGGCCAGGGCGATGTCCAGGACCTGCCGGACGTCCGTCACCGTGTGGACCTCCAGCTTGTCGAGGACCTCGGCGGGCACGTCGTCGAGGTCGGCCTCGTTCCGCTTCGGGATGACGACCGTGGTGATCCCCGCCCGGTGGGCGGCGAGCAGCTTCTGCTTGACGCCGCCGATCGGCAGCACGCGCCCGGTCAGCGACACCTCACCGGTCATGGCCACGTCCGTCCGCACCAGCCGGCCGCTGAGCAGGGAGGCGAGGGCGGTCGTCATGGTGATCCCGGCGCTCGGCCCGTCCTTCGGCACGGCCCCCGCGGGGAAGTGGATGTGGACGCCGCGGTCCTTGAGGCCGGTGACGGGCAGTTCGAGCTCCGCGCCGTGGGAGCGGAGGAAGGAGAGCGCGATCTGCGCGGACTCCTTCATCACGTCGCCGAGCTGCCCGGTGAGGGTGAGCCCCACCGCGCCGGTCTCCGCGTCGGCGAGGGACGCCTCGACGAACAGCACGTCGCCGCCCGCGCCGGTGACGGCCAGGCCGGTCGCGACGCCGGGGACGGACGTACGGCGCTCGGCCGGGTCCTGGGCGGACTCGGGCACGTGGTGCGGCCGCCCGATGAGGTCGCGCAGGTCGTCCTCGCGGACGGTGAACGGCAGCTCCCGGTCGCCCAGTTCGGCCTGGGCGGCGACCTTCCGCAGGAGCCGGGCGACGGACCGCTCCAGGTTGCGCACACCGGCCTCGCGGGTGTACTCGCCGGCGAGCCTGCGCAGCGCGGCCTCCTCGATCACCACCTCGTCCCGGTCGAGCCCGGCCCGCTCCAGTTGGCGGGGCAGCAGGTGGTCGCGCGCGATGACGATCTTCTCGTCCTCCGTGTAGCCGTCGAGCCGGACCAGCTCCATGCGGTCGCGGAGCGCCTCGGGGATGGCTTCCAGCACGTTCGCCGTGGCGAGGAAGACGACGTCGCTGAGGTCGAGTTCGACTTCGAGGTAATGGTCGCGGAACGTGTGGTTCTGCGCCGGGTCGAGGACCTCCAGCAGGGCCGCGGCCGGGTCGCCCCGGAAGTCGGAGCCCACCTTGTCGATCTCGTCGAGGAGGACGACGGGGTTCATGGACCCGGCCTCCTTGACGGCGCGGACGATCCGGCCGGGCAGGGCGCCGACGTACGTCCGCCGGTGGCCGCGGATCTCCGCCTCGTCCCGTACGCCGCCGAGCGCGACGCGCACGAACTTGCGGCCCATCGCGTGGGCGACGGACTCCCCGAGGCTCGTCTTGCCCACGCCGGGCGGCCCCACCAGCGCGAGCACGGCGCCGCCGCGCCGCCCGCCGACGACGCCGAGGCCCCGGTCGGCGCGGCGCTTGCGGACGGCGAGGTACTCGGTGATGCGCTCCTTCACGTCCTCCAGCCCGGCGTGCTCGGCGTCGAGGACCTCCTTGGCGCCGCGGATGTCGTACCGGTCCTCGGTCCGCTCGTTCCACGGCATCTCCAGGACCGTGTCCAGCCAGGTGCGGATCCAGGAGCCCTCGGGGGACTGGTCGCTGGCGCGCTCCAGCTTGTCGACCTCCTTCAGGGCGGCCTCGCGGACCTTCTCCGGCAGGTCCGCGCCCTCGACGCGGGACCGGTAGTCGTCCGTGCCGCCGTCGGGGTCGTCGCCGTTCAGCTCGCGGAGCTCCTTGCGCACGGCTTCGAGCTGACGGCGCAGCAGGAACTCGCGCTGCTGCTTGTCGACGCCCTCCTGGACGTCCTTGGCGATGGACTCCGCCACGTCCTGCTCGGCCAGGTGGTCGCGGAGCTGCTCGGTGGCGAGCCTCAGCCGCGCGACGGGCTCGACGGTCTCCAGCAGGGCGACCTTCTGGGCGGTGGTGAGGAAGGGGGAGTACCCGGAGTTGTCCGCCAGGGCGGAGACGTCGTCGATCTGCTGGACGCGGTCGACGACCTGCCAGGCGCCGCGCTTGCGCAGCCAGCTCGTGGCGAGGGCCTTGTACTCCTTGACCAGCTCGGTGACGGCGCCGGGCAGCGGGTCGGGCGCGGTCTCGTCGACGACGGTGCCCTCCACCCACAGGGCGGCGCCCGGCCCGGTCGTCCCGGCCCCGATCCGCACGCGTGCCCGGCCCCGGATGAGGGCTCCGGGATCGCCGTCGGACAGCCGCCCGACCTGCTCGACCGTGCCGAGGACGCCGATCCCCGCGTACGTCCCGTCCACCCGCGGCACCAGCAGCACCCGCGGCTTGCCGCTCCCGTCCCGCGCGGCGGCCTGGGCGGCCTCGACGGCGGCGCGCACCTCGTTGTCGGACAGATCCAGCGGCACCACCATGCCCGGCAGCACGACCTCGCCGTCGAGCGGCAGCACGGGCAGGGTGAGCGATTCGGACGTCGAAGCCATGATCTCCCCTTCGGCAGTCAAGTTGAGCTACACCGACTCAATGCTCCTGAGCCCTCTGGTGTTCCCCACGCCTGTTCGCTCTGAGCGATCACCGGCCCCCACCACATCCACCCCACCGGTCCGTCGGCCCACCGGCCTGTCGGGCCGTCACCCGGCAGGCCGTCACCCGGCCGTCAACCCGCCGGCCCGCTGGTCCGTACGGGAGCGACACCCGGTCGCCGGCCGGCTCCCGCGGGTCGCGGAGCACCGCCCTCGCCCGCGCGGGAGTTCGCGGCGGGGCGGTGAAGGCCCGCCCGCGCGCAGGCGGTTCCGGGTCGGAAACGGCCAGGGGGAGCGGGGCTCCGGACGATCCGCCGACCGCTCGGCCGTCCACCGGCGGGACCGCGGGCGGCGCCGTACCGTGCTCTCGCACGGCGTTCGCCACGGCCGGTGCGAACGGCCCCAACGGCGGTGTCGACGAGGCCGGTCGCGGTGGTACGCGGAGCACGGTGGCGTTCGCGTGCACGTTCCAGAGCAGCGCCGGACGGACGGCCTCACGCGCGGGACGCCCTCCCCGACTGCCCCAAGTGCGGGTACGTCCGGGCGGGTGGCCTCACGCGCGCGGGGCGCGCGGCTCCGCGACCTCTGTGAGGACACCGTCCAGCGGGTGGCCTCACGCGTGCGGCGCGCCCGGAGCGAGCTGCTGCGAAACCCGGTCCTGTGGAGGTCGTCGCGCGCGGGGCGCGTCCGCCGGACCGGCGCGCCCGCCGGGCCGGACGGGGACGCCGCTCCCCGGGCGGCCGGGCGTCCTCGCGCGGGCGGCGCGACCTGCCGCTGACGCTGCCGACCGGCGGGCTCACGGCGAACGTCGGCAGCGCGACCGTGTACGTCGGCATCCCCGCCCTGCGGGCGGACCTGCGCACCGACGACGCGCGGACGGAGCCGGCCGTCGGCGCCCGCATCCCGTACTACGCCCTGCTGCCCGCGGGGCGCGCCCGGGCGGCGTACGCGGCTACCGCAGCGCCCACCTCCTGGGCGTCCTGACGTTCACCGCCCCCTCCCCGGCGTGCGGGCGCGCGCCGAACGCGCCGGTGCCGATCCTGGCCCGCGCGGTGCGGGACGCGGGCGCCGCGCTGATGGTGCCTCAGGTACTCACCGGCATCCGGCTCGGCTTCACCGGGGCGGCCCGGGCCCGCGCCCTCGGCAGGTGCGCGGTCACCCTGTCGGCCGGGACCGTCCCGGGGCGGGTCCTCGGCGGGCTGCCGGCACCGCCGACCTGCCTCCCCCGCCGCCCCGGCCGCGTACCCGTTCTCCGTGACGTCGACGCCCTTCGCCGCCGCGGCGGGCACCACCTGGCCGGAGCGGGGGTCCTGGTCACCCCCACCGTGGAGCCGTGGCCGGTCCGCGCGCCCCCGCGGGCGCGCGGCACGTGCCCGGCGACCGGCGGCGGCTCGCGCCTGGAGCGGCTCCTGCGACTCCCCTCGCCCGGTTGATGGACCGCGCGCGGCCCTGACCCCCGCGGCGGCCCGTGCGCCGGGCCCCCGGCGCCGACCCGCCCGGCGCCCGGCCCCCGCCGGGTCCTCCGGGGAAACGGCTCCGCCCGGAGTGATCGCCGGGCGGCCGGGGCCCTTCGCACCCGGCGGCGCTGTCAGTGGCGGCGCCTACGATCCGCTCATGAGCATGATCGGAGAGTACGTGAGGCTGACCGCCGACGAGTTCGAGCGGGCGCTGGGGGATCCGCAGTGGGCGCAGGAGCGGGTGGACGAGCTGGTCGAGGCCGAGCTGGGCGGCGGGGGCGGTGACGCGGAGGCCCGGTGCCTCGACACCGACAAGGCGTGGCACGCGCTGGACTTCCTGCTGTCGCGGATCGGCTTCCCCGTCGACGTCGTCTTCGGGGAGGACGCGATACCGGACGCCGAGGACTGGGGGTACACCCCGCCGCGCTACCTGACGCCCGAGCGGGTCCGGGCCGCCGCCGAGGCGCTGCGGGGCACCCCCGTCGAGCGACTCGTCGAGGGGGTCGGGCCCGAGGACCTGGCGCGGGCGGACGTGTACCCGGTGGTCGTCTGGGAGCGGGGGGAGTCCCTGGAGTACGTGACGGCCTACTACGAGGCGCTGGTCCCGTTCTTCGGCGCCGCCGCCCGCGACGGGGACGCCGTGCTCATGTGGCTGGACTGAGCCGCTCCTCGCAGCTCGCCGGGACCGTGTCGCCCGCGTCCGCCTCGACGGCGTCCGCGCCCGTACCGCAGGAGGCGACGCGGTCGCCGGGCGCGCCGTCGCTGAGGGTGATCCGGTCGCCGCCGCCGTGCGTGGTGACGTCGTCGGCGCCGGCCCCGGGGTCGACGGCCGCGTCGAACGGCGCCGCGACGTACACCCGGTCGTCCAGGTCCCGCGTCTGGACGACGACCCGGGCGACCCCGGCGGCCGGCCCGCAGGTGACGAGGACGTCGCTGCGCCGGAGGCACCCGGGCCCCGCCGCGACCCCGGTCTCGTCCTGGATCGCCAGCTCGCCGAGGAGGACGCCGACGGTCACGTCGTTCTCGACCCCGGGGTTCGCGTCGTAGACGACGATGCCGCCGAGGCGGGCGGCCGTGCCGCCCTTGGCCGCGGCGGCGGCCGGTGCGGCCAGGGCGAGGGGCACGGCCAGGCCGAGGCCCAGCGCGCCGACCGCCGCGGACGCGGCCACGCGGCGCGACGGGCCGCCACCGGTTGTGGGGTTTCTCATGATCGGGTTCTCCCTTCGTACGCCCCCCTCGCCACCGAAACAGAGAGTCACCCGAGTCGCACCATTTGTTACACCGTGGCGTCGCCCCACCCGTTCGTGTGTAATGGCCCCATGCGCAATGCAGATATTACAGCGGCGTGGGTCCGGGGCTGGGCCGTCTCCCGCGGCACCCCGCCGCCCGCCGAGGAGCCGTGGGGCTACCGCATCGACGTGGGCCTGGGCCGCCACGTCTTCCGGCACGTCGTGCCCGAGCCCGACGAGCCGACCGTCCGCAAGCTCTGCGAGACCGTGACGCAGCCGTACGCCTGGCTGAAGGTCCTCGCCGAGCCCGAGGACGTCGAGGGCTGGATCACCCCCGGCTGGACCGTCCCCGACGACCCGGGCTTCATGATGTACACCGACCTGCGCCCCGCCCCCGCCCCGGCGCTGCCCGCCGGGTACGCCCTGCACACCGAGGTCCACGAGGGCGTCCACCTCCTGCGCGTCCTCGCCGGGGACGGCTCGCTCGCCGCGCGCGGCCAGGTGGCCCCCACGGGCCGCACGGCCGTGTTCGACCAGATCGAGACGTACGAGGCCCACCGGCGGCGCGGCCTCGGCGGCACCGTCATGCGCCTCCTCCACAACGCCGCCGCCGAGGCCGGGGCCACCACCGGCGTCCTGGGCGCCACCGTCCAGGGACGCGCCCTCTACACGTCGCTGGGGTGGCGGTACCAGGGCCCGCTCACCGGGGTCGTGCGCGACGGCGGAACGGACGGCGCCGACTGACCGTCAGGTCCCGAACGGCGCCGCCCCGCACCCGCCTTGCATAAGGTGGGGCGCATGCCCGTGACGCTCGACCGACGTGAAGGCCCGTACGGTGAAGTCGTGCTGCGGCGGCGCGACGACCACTTCGAGATCATCGCCAACGGCACCTTCCTCATGGACACCTCCGACGGCCGCTCCGAGCGGCTCCTCGTCGACGCCGCCCTGCGCGCCCTCGGGGACACCCGGCCCGCCCGCCCCTCCGTCCTCATCGGCGGGCTCGGCGTCGGCTTCTCGCTCGCCCACGCCGCGGCCGACCCCGCCTGGGGCCGCATCGCCGTCGTCGAACGCGAGCGGGCCATCATCGACTGGCACCGCGAGGGCCCCCTCGCCGCCCTCTCCGGCCCCGCCCTCGCCGACCCGCGCACCGCCCTGGTCCACGCCGACCTCGTCGCGTACGTCCACGACCCGGACGTCACCGACACGTACGACGCGCTCTGCCTCGACATCGACAACGGACCGGACTGGACGGTCACGGAAGGCAACGACGGCCTGTACTCGCCGTCCGGCCTGGCGGCCTGCGCGCGCCGCCTCAACCCCGGTGGCGTACTGGCCGTTTGGTCGGCCCGGCCGTCCGCCGATTTCGAAGAGACCTTGCGGAATGCCGGATTCAGCGGGGTACGGTCGGAAGAGGTCCCCGTTGCCCGGGGCGTACCGGACGTGGTCCACCTCGGGGTTCGCCCCGCGTAGCCGCGACCCCGTTCCTGCCTTTATGTTGTTGGCGGAAACGCACGGAACTACAGCTCGCGCAGGACGCGACAGGGGCGGGGCATGGAGCACGCACACACCAGCCACACCGGCAACGCGGTCACGCCGGGTACCCAGCGCCGGGTCCTGGTCGTCGAGGACGACACGACCATCGTGGAGGCCGTCTCCGCGCGCCTGCGGGCCGAGGGGTTCCTCGTGCAGACCGCGTCGGACGGACCCGCGGCGGTCGACGCCGCGGAGGCGTGGCAGCCGGACCTGATGGTCCTGGACGTCATGCTGCCGGGCTTCGACGGGCTGGAGGTCTGCCGCCGCGTCCAGGCGCAGCGGCCGGTGCCGGTCCTGATGCTCACCGCGCGGGACGACGAGACGGACATGCTCGTCGGGCTCGGCGTCGGCGCCGACGACTACATGACCAAGCCGTTCTCGATGCGGGAGCTGGTGGCCCGGGTCCACGTGCTGCTGCGGCGCGTCGAGCGGGCCGCTCTGGCGGCGGTCACGCCCCGCAGCGGCATCCTGCGCCTCGGCGAACTGGAGATCGACCACGCGCAGCGCCGCGTCCGCGTCCGGAACGACGACGTGCACCTGACGCCGACCGAGTTCGACCTGCTCGTCTGCCTGGCCAACACGCCGCGCGCGGTGCTCTCCCGCGAACAGTTGCTCGCCGAGGTGTGGGACTGGGCCGACGCCTCGGGCACGCGGACCGTGGACAGCCACATCAAGGCGCTGCGCCGGAAGATCGGCGCCGAGCGGATCCGTACCGTGCACGGTGTGGGGTACGCCCTGGAGACCCCGGCGCCGTGAGCCGCGGGCGCTCCGGGACCCGCGACGGCACCCGCGGGGCGGGCCACGGCGACGCCGAGGCGGCGGGCGGCGGGCGGCCCGACCGCCCGTGCCCGGCGGCGGGCCACGGGCGCCGGGCCGCGGGGGACGGCGCGGGCCGCCGGAGACGCGGCCTGCGCGGAAGGCTCCGCTCCGTCACCATCTCGATCAAGACGAAGCTCGGCACCCTCGTCGTCGTCTCCGTCTTCATCACCACCGGACTGCTCCTGGTCGCCCTGCGGACGGAGACCGAACTCCGGTTCATCACGGTCTTCTCCGTGATCGCGACCCTGCTGCTCACCCAGTTCGTCGCGCACGGCCTCACCGCCCCGCTCGACGAGATGAACAAGGTCGCGAAGGGCATCTCGCACGGCGACTACACCCGCCGCGTCCGCGGCGCCGACCGCCGCGACGAGCTCGGCGATCTCGCCTCCACGATCAACCGCATGGCGGACGACCTGGAGGCCGTCGACCGGAACCGCAAGGAGCTGGTCGCCAACGTCTCCCACGAGCTGCGCACCCCGATCGCGGCGCTCCGGGCCGTCCTGGAGAACGTCGTGGACGGCGTCTCGGCCGCCGACCCGGAGACGATGCGCACGGCGCTGGCCCAGACCGAGCGGCTGGGCCGCCTGGTGGAGACGCTGCTCGACCTGTCGCGGCTGGACAACGGCGTCGTACCGCTGCGGTCGCGCCGCTTCGAGGTGTGGCCGTACCTGTCGGGCGTCCTGAAGGAGGCCGGCCTGGCCGCCTCCCGGCGCCCCGTCGGCTCCGGGTCGGGCCCCCACACGCGTACGGACGTGCACCTGCACCTGGACGTGTCGCCGCCCGAACTGACCGCGCACGCGGACGTGGAGCGGCTCCACCAGGTGGTGGCGAACCTCGTCGACAACGCCGTGAAGCACTCGCCGCCGCACGGCCGCGTCACGGTACGGGCCCGGCGCGGCCCGTTCCCGGAGTCGCTGGTCCTGGAGGTCGTGGACGAGGGCCCCGGCATCCCCGAGTCGGAGCGGCACAAGGTCTTCGAGCGGTTCAACCGGGGCCGCGTCCCCGCGCCGCACGGACCGGGCAGCGACGGCGGCACGGGGCTGGGCCTGGCCATCGCCCGCTGGGCCGTGGACCTCCACGGCGGCCGGATAGGCGTGGCCGAATCCGCGCGGGGCTGCCGCATCCTCGTCACCCTTCCGGGGATTCCGCAGCAGCGCGGTTGACATAGGGTTCGAACCGGAACCGCCCGGGGTCCGTGTATGTGTACGGCGTACCCGTCCGGACGTGGGGCGGAGCCGCTCAGGGGTGCGGAGTGCGGAAGCCGCAGCTCAGCCCACGGCTACCCGTTCACCGCCGAACCACGCTTGTTTCCCGTCGTTTCTCGCCGTGAAACCCACCGTTCGATGTGATGTACGCGACGATGGCACGCCCGGCCTGCACCTTCCGCTCGTAGAGGCGTAGCCTTTATTTCCGCTGTCCATCACCTTGTGAAGCGGAAGAGGGCGGTTGCCGCCGTGTCGTCTCAGTCCCCCAGTAACTCGAGCATCTCGTCCGACCAAGACGGCCGGGGCCAGAGCCCCGCGGCCGCCTTCGGCGCCAATGAGTGGCTCGTCGACGAGATCTACCAGCAGTACCTCCAGGACCCCAACTCGGTCGACCGCGCCTGGTGGGACTTCTTCGCCGACTACAAGCCGGGTGCCTCCGGCTCGGCGGACAAGCCCGCAGGCGAGGCTCCCGCGGCCTCGGGGGCCGCGGGCACCGTGACGCAGCCGGCCCCGGCCGCGGAGGCGCCCACCGCACAGGCCCCCGCCGCCCCGGCCCAGACCGCGCCCGCCCAGCAGGCCGCCGCGCCCGCCGCCCCCGCGCAGCCCGCCGCCGCTCCCGCGCAGGCCCCCGCCGCCCCGGCGAAGGCGGCCCCCGCCGCCAAGCCGGCCGCCGCGAAGCCCGCCGCCAAGTCCGCCCCGGCGGCCGAGGCCCCGGCCGGTCCGGAGTTCGTGACGCTGCGCGGCCCGGCCGGCGCCGTCGCGAAGAACATGGACGCCTCGCTGGAGATGCCGACCGCCACCTCGGTCCGCGCCGTCCCGGTGAAGCTGCTGTTCGACAACCGCATCGTCATCAACAACCACCTGAAGCGGGCCCGCGGCGGGAAGATCTCCTTCACGCACATCATCGGCTACGCGATGGTGCAGGCCATCAAGGCGATGCCCTCCATGAACTGGTCGTACCAGATCAAGGACGGCAAGCCGACCCTGGTGAAGCCGGAGCACGTCAACCTCGGCCTCGCCATCGACCTGGTGAAGCCGAACGGCGACCGCCAGCTCGTCGTCGCCGCCATCAAGAAGGCCGAGACGCTGGGCTTCTTCGAGTTCTGGCAGGCGTACGAGGACATCGTCCGCCGCGCCCGCGCGAACAAGCTCACGATGGACGACTTCACCGGCGTCACGGTCTCCCTGACCAACCCGGGCGGCCTCGGCACGGTCCACTCCGTGCCGCGCCTCATGCCCGGCCAGTCGGTGATCATGGGTGTCGGCTCGATGGACTACCCGGCCGAGTTCCAGGGCACGTCGCAGGACACCCTGAACAAGCTGGGCATCTCCAAGGTGATGACCCTCACCTCGACGTACGACCACCGCGTCATCCAGGGCGCCGCGTCCGGCGAGTTCCTGCGGATCGTCGCGAACCTCCTCCTCGGCGAGGACGGCTTCTACGACGACGTCTTCAAGTCGCTGCGCATCCCCTACGAGCCGGTCCGCTGGCTCAAGGACATCGACGCGTCGCACGACGACGACGTCACCAAGGCCGCGCGCGTCTTCGAGCTGATCCACTCCTACCGGGTCCGCGGCCACGTCATGGCCGACACCGACCCGCTGGAGTACCGCCAGCGCAAGCACCCCGACCTGGACATCACCGAGCACGGCCTCACCCTGTGGGACCTGGAGCGCGAGTTCGCGGTCGGCGGCTTCGGCGGCAAGTCGATGATGAAGCTGCGCGACATCCTCGGCGTCCTGCGCGACTCGTACTGCCGCACCACCGGCATCGAGTTCATGCACATCCAGGACCCGAAGCAGCGCAAGTGGATCCAGGACCGCGTCGAGCGCCCGCACTCCAAGCCGGAGCGCGAGGAGCAGCTGCGCATCCTGCGCCGGCTGAACGCGGCGGAGGCGTTCGAGACCTTCCTGCAGACGAAGTACGTCGGTCAGAAGCGGTTCAGCCTGGAGGGCGGCGAGTCCGTCATCCCGCTGCTCGACGCGGTGATCGACTCGGCCGCCGAGTCCCGCCTCGACGAGGTCGTCATCGGCATGGCCCACCGCGGCCGCCTGAACGTCCTGGCGAACATTGTCGGCAAGTCGTACGCGCAGATCTTCCGCGAGTTCGAGGGCAACCTCGACCCGAAGTCGATGCACGGCTCCGGCGACGTCAAGTACCACCTGGGCGCCGAGGGGACCTTCACCGGCCTCGACGGCGAGCAGATCAAGGTCAGCCTGGTCGCGAACCCGTCCCACCTGGAGGCCGTCGACCCGGTCCTGGAGGGTGTCGTCCGCGCCAAGCAGGACATCATCGGCAAGGCCGGCACGGACTTCACCGTCCTGCCCGTCGCCCTGCACGGCGACGCGGCCTTCGCCGGCCAGGGCGTCGTCGCCGAGACGCTGAACATGTCGCAGCTGCGCGGCTACCGCACGGGCGGCACGGTCCACATCGTCATCAACAACCAGGTCGGCTTCACCGCCGCCCCGGAGTCCTCGCGCTCCTCGATGTACGCCACGGACGTGGCCCGCATGATCGAGGCGCCGATCTTCCACGTGAACGGCGACGACCCGGAGGCGTGCGTCCGCGTGGCGCGGCTCGCCTTCGAGTTCCGCCAGACGTTCAACAAGGACGTCGTGATCGACCTCATCTGCTACCGCCGCCGCGGTCACAACGAGGGCGACAACCCGCAGTTCACCAACCCGGCGATGGTCTCGCTGATCGACAAGAAGCGCTCGGTGCGCAAGCTGTACACCGAGTCGCTGATCGGCCGCGGCGACATCACCCTGGAGGAGGCGGAGCAGGCGCTCCAGGACTTCCAGGGCCAGCTGGAGAAGGTCTTCACCGAGGTCCGCGAGGCCACGGCTCAGCCCAGCCCGGTGCCCGGCGTCGACCCGCAGGCGGGCTTCCCGGCGGAGGACGTGAACACGGCCGTCCCGCAGGAGGTCATCAAGCGGATCGCCGAGTCGCAGGTCAACATCCCCGACCACATCACGGTGCACCCGCGTCTGATGCCGCAGCTCCAGCGCCGCGCGGCGTCCATCGAGGACGGCACGATCGACTGGGGCATGGGCGAGACCCTCGCCATCGGCTCGCTGCTGATGGAGGGCGTCCCGGTCCGGCTCGCCGGCCAGGACTCCCGCCGCGGCACGTTCGGCCAGCGCCACGCGGTGCTGGTGGACCAGGAGACCAACGAGGACTACACCCCGCTGCTCTACCTGTCCGAGGACCAGGCCCGGTACAACATCTACGACTCGCTGCTCAGCGAGTACGCGGCGATGGGCTTCGAGTACGGCTACTCGCTGGCCCGCCCGGACGCGCTGGTCATGTGGGAGGCCCAGTTCGGCGACTTCGTCAACGGCGCGCAGACCGTCGTCGACGAGTTCATCTCCTCCGCCGAGCAGAAGTGGGGCCAGACCTCCGGCGTCACGCTGCTGCTGCCCCACGGCTACGAGGGCCAGGGCCCGGACCACTCGTCCGCCCGCCCGGAGCGCTTCCTCCAGCTGTGCGCGCAGAACAACATGACGGTCGCCATGCCGACGCTCCCGTCGAACTACTTCCACCTCCTGCGGTGGCAGGTGCACAACCCGCACCACAAGCCGCTGGTCGTCTTCACGCCGAAGTCGATGCTGCGCCTGAAGGCCGCCGCGTCGAAGGTGGAGGAGTTCACGACCGGCGCGTTCCGCCCGGTCATCGGCGACGCGTCGGCGGAGCCGTCCGCCGTCCGCAAGGTCGTCTTCTGCTCCGGCAAGGTCTACTACGACCTGGAGGCCGAGCGGCAGAAGCGCGGGGTCACGGACACGGCGATCATCCGCCTGGAGCGGCTGTACCCGCTGCCGGGCGCCCAGCTCCAGGCCGAGATCGCCAAGTACCCGAACGCCGAGAAGTACATCTGGGCGCAGGAGGAGCCGGCGAACCAGGGCGCGTGGCCGTTCATCGCGCTGAACCTGATCGACCACCTGGACCTGGCGGTCGGCGCGGACATCCCGCAGGGCGAGCGCCTGCGCCGCATCTCGCGGCCGCACAGCTCGTCCCCGGCGGTCGGTTCGGCCAAGCGCCACCAGGCCGAGCAGGCGCAGCTGGTCAACGAGGTCTTCGAGGCCTGACCGGCGACCGTACGCGCGAGTGGGAGGGCCCGGCACCCGAGGGGGTGCCGGGCCCTCCGGCGCGCCGGCCGCCCTACCCTGGGAGGGACTACCCGGGGAGCGCCCCGGCAGGATTCAGGAGACGTGTCTTGTACTTCACCGATCGCGGCATCGAGGAGCTGGAGAAGCGGCGTGGCGAGGAGGAGGTCACCTTCGAGTGGCTCGCCGAGCAGCTGCGGACGTTCGTGGACCTGAACCCGGACTTCGAGGTGCCGGTCGAGCGGCTGGCGACGTGGCTGGCGCGGCTGGACGACGAGGACGACGAGTAGCCGCTACGGCGCGGGGCACCGCTCCCGGGCGCGCGTCCGGCCGCAGGCGAGGCCCAGCGCGCCCTGGAGGGCGAGCAGCGCCCCGGTGGCCGCCCAGCCGGGGCTGGGGGTGCGCCGGGCGAGGGCCCAGGCGAGGAGCGGCAGGCCGACGGCGAGCTGGACGCCGGCGACGGCACGCGGCACGCGGGCCAGGGGGCCGAGCCCGCCCTGGTCGGCGGCGCTCAGTTCGGCGCGCACGGCGTCGCGCCAGCCGTGGCCCTCGATGTCGCGCGCGCCGGGGCGGGCCCGGGCGGCGGCGCGCAGGCGCGGGGTGGTTTCGCCGGGCTGCACGCCGGGCGGCGGCTCCAGTCCGAGGCGGGCGAGCACGGCGACGAGGCCGAGGAGGCGGGCGCGGGCGTCGGCGTCCGGGTCGGGGCGGGTGAGGGCCTGGAGGTCCTGCACGTCGAGGACCGGGTCGAGGCCGAGGCGCTCGGCGAAAGTGATCATGGCCTCGTCCTCGCCGACGGGGGTGCCGTCCGCGAGCCAGGTGTAGTCGACGGGCCTGCGGAACCCGTACGCGAGGGTGTGGCCGGCCCGTTCGCCGTCCCACCACAGGGCGACGACCGGCCAGGGCGCGCCGACGGCGAGGGCGGTGGCCCAGCCGGTGGCGATCCGTTCGACCGGTTCGGAGCCGTCGAGCCAGGGGCGGCCCTCGGGGACGAGGGTGCTCCAGCCCGCGCCCGCCGGGGCCAGGACCACGTGCTCGCGCAGCAGGCGGGCCGGGGCGGCGACCGCGTCGGGTGCGGCCCGGCAGAGCAGCAGCGCGCCGCTCGATGTCGCGTCCATGAGCCATACGCTAGGGCAATTTGTCCGTTGATGACGGTCTTGACTTGCCTCATCCGCGATATATCGTGCAGGGAAACGCAGACGCGATATGCCGTGTCCTGGCGGGGCGGGAGCGCCGGGCCGGGGAGCCGAGGAGGGCAGCACCATGCCGGAGTGGTCCGTCACCGGGTCGGCGGGGCGCGCCCCCGACGCCCCCGCGACCGCGCTCGGCGGGCGCGGGGCGGACGGCCCGCGCCCGGCCGCCGGCCGGCACGGCGGGACGCCGGCCGCCGCGTACCGGGACGGCCGGGCCGGCGCGGCCGGGGCGAGTGCCGTGGGCGTCCCCGGGGCCGGCGCGGCCGGGGACGGCTCCTGCGGAAGGGCGCGGTGACATGCCCCCCGTGTTCGCCCACGGCCGTCTGCGGCTGTACCTGCTGAAGCTGCTCGACGAGGCCCCCCGCCACGGCTACGAGGTGATCCGGCTCCTGGAGGAGCGCTTCCAGGGCCG
Organism: Streptomyces tamarix; assembly: GCF_032423885.1. NCBI lineage: Bacteria > Bacillati > Actinomycetota > Actinomycetes > Kitasatosporales > Streptomycetaceae > Streptomyces > Streptomyces tamarix. The sequence continues at coordinate 295,620 of NZ_JAWCTQ010000001.1, forward strand.
GTACGCGCCCTCCGCGGGCACCGTCTACCCGAGGCTCGCCAAGCTGGAGGCCGAGGGGCTGGTCCGGCACACGACGGAGGGCGGTCGCAAGGTCTACGCGATCACCGACGCCGGCCGTGCGGAGCTGGCGGCGCGCAGGGGCGAGCTGGCCGACCTGGAGCAGGAGATCCGCGAGTCGGTGTCCGAGCTGGCCGCCGAGGCCCTCGACGAAGCGCGGGGCGCGGCGGGCCGGCCGGGCGGCGGGCCGGACTGGGAGGCGTGGCGCGCCGCGAAGGAGGAGTTGCGGCGGGCCGGGCAGGAGTGGCGCGAGCAGGCCCGGCGGGCCAAGGACGAGGCGCGCCGCGCCCGCGAGGAGGCGCGGAAGGCGCGCCGCCAGGCCGAGGAGGCCCGGGACCTGGCCGGCCAGGAGGTGCGGAAGGTCGTCCGGCAGGCCCAGGAGCACCTGGCGCAGGGCGACTGGCCCCCCGGGGTGCGGGAGGGGCTGGCGGACCTGACGGGCCGCCTGGGCGGCCTCTTCGGCGGCCCTGCGGGCGGCTCCTGCCCCCCGTACGCACAGACCGGCCCCGGACCCGCCCCGGACCGGGGCGCGGAGACCGGGACCTCCGGCGATCCGGCCCGGGACCTGGAGCGGCTGCTCGACCGCTTCCGCGACGAGGTCCGGGACGCCGCCCGCGACCACGGCGTCACGTCCGAGCAGGTATCGGAGGCCCGCCGCCACCTGGCGGCGGCGTCGTCCCGCATCACTTCCCTGCTCCGCCCGGACGGGGACCGGCGGGGCGGTTGAGGCCCGTGCCTCAGCGCCGGGTGACGTGGAGGGTGACCGTCGCGCCCGGGACCGCCCGTACCTCCACCCGCGCCGCCCGCCCGCTCGCCGGCACCCGCGCCGGGCGGGGCCGGGCGCGGCCCTCGGCCTCGACGCGCCAGCCGCGCGGGGAGGGCGGGAGGGACAGCTCCGTGGTGCCGGGACGGGCGGTGTACGTGACGCGGTACGCGTCCGGGGCGTGGGCCTCCCCGCGCACCGCTCCCGCCACCGCCGTGGCGTACGGCGCGGCCGTCAGGCCCTTGTGGGGGCGGAAGCGGCCCTCCGCGTCCAGGGCGCAGTATCCGCCGCCGTAGCACCACACGTAGCCCGCCCAGCCGGAGGCGTAGCGGTTCAGCGAGGCGAGCGCGTCGCGGTAGAAGCGCCCCGTGTTCGGCAGGGAGTTGTCGAGCGGGCCCCACTCCCCCACGACGACCGGCACCCGGTGCGTCCGGGCGTACTCCACGACCGCCGCCTCGTACGCCTCGATCCAGCCGGCCGCCGGATCGTAGTCGGCGCCCGCCTCCATCGCCGTGTTGTAGAAGTGCGGGGCGTACACGACCTTCGGGTCGTCGATCCGGCCGAGCCCGGTCGGCACGCCCTCGCCGACGATCGGCGTCGGTTCGACGAACAGCCAGCCGTCCCGGTCCGCGGAGCGCACGGCCGCCGCGAGCCGCCGGTACATCGGCGTCAGCTGCTCGGCCTCGATGCGGCGGGCCGCCGCGGCGAGGTCCTCGCCGTCGCGCCGCTCCCCCATCGGCTCGTTGATCAGGTCGTACCCGAGGACCGCCGGGTGGTCCCCGAACCGGTCGGCGAGGACCCGCCACATCGCGGCCTGTGCCGCGCGCAGGTCCTCGTCCTCGTAGAGGTGGGTGAACGCCCGCTGCACGGCCGGTTCGAAGTACTCGGCGAACCAGTCGTCGGGGTGCGGCGTGAACGGCAGCCCGTCGGTGCGGGTCGCCCACTCCGGTACGCCGCGGTGGCCGAAGGCCGGGCCGAAGACGTCCTGGTGGGCGTCGATGACGACGTGGACGCGGTACGCGCGGGCCCAGTCCAGGACGCGCTCGATCTTCCGCAGGTACGCCTCGCTGTACCGGCCGCGGACCGGCTCCAGGTCGTCCCAGAAGACCAGGAGGCGGGCGAAGTCGAAACCGTGCGCGGCGAGGTCGCGGAAGTGGCGCTCGGTGATGGCGGACAGGGCGGCGTCGCCGCGGTGGGCCTTGTCCTCGACGTTCCAGCCGCGCAGGGTGAGGACGCGGCCGCGGTCGTCGGTGAGGGCGGGGACGCCGGACGCGGCGGGGGCTCCGGCGGGCGCGGCCGGGGACGCGGCAGGCCCGGCGGACGCGGGGAGGGCCCCGGCGGGGGCTCCGGGCGATCCGGCGGGCGCTCCGGGGGGTGCGGGGGCCGCCCCGGCCGCGGGGCAGGCCCCGGCGAGCAGGACGGCGAGGGCGACGGCGCTGACGGTGGTACGCATGGTGAACCTCCGGCATGGCGTGACGTGACGCTCGTACGCGACGCGATGCCGGAGATCCCACCAGCAGACCTGACGGACCCTCAAGGGCGCGTCAGGACAAGGGCGTCAGGAAGCCGGCGTCAGCACGACCTTCCCGAACAGGTCGCCGGACTCCATCTTGGCGAAGCCCTCCCGCGCCCGGTCCAGCGGCAGCACCTCGTCGATCACCGGCCGGACCCCGGTCGCGGCGCAGAAGGACAGCAGGTCCTCCAGCTCCTCCTTGGAGCCCATCGTCGAGCCGACCACCTTCAGCTCCAGGAAGAAGATCCGGGTCAGCTCGGCGTGCGAGGGCCGGTCGCCGCTCGTCGCGCCGGAGATGACCAGGGTGCCGCCCGGCTTCAGGGACTTGACCGAGTGGGACCAGGTGGCGGCGCCGACCGTCTCGATGACGGCGTCCACCCGCTGCGGCAGCCGCGCGCCCGACTCGAACGCGTCGACGGCGCCCAGGTCGACGGCGCGCTTGCGCTTGGCCTCGTCGCGGCTGGTGGCGAAGACCCGCAGCCCGGCGGCCTTCCCCAGCACGATCGCGGCGGTCGCGACGCCGCCGCCCGCGCCCTGGACGAGCACGGAGTCGCCGGGGCGGACCCCGGCGTTGGTGAACAGCATCCGGTACGCGGTGAGCCAGGCGGTGGGGAGGCAGGCGGCCTCCTCGAAGCTCAGCTCCCGGGGCTTGGGCAGCACGTTCCACACGGGCACGGCGACCCGCTCGGCGAACGTGCCCTGGTAGCGCTCGGTCAGGATGGAGCGGGGCTCACGGGGGCCGACCCCGTGTCCGGTCTGGCCGATGACGGAGTGGATGACGACCTCGTTGCCGTCCTCGTCGACACCGGCGGCGTCGCAGCCGAGGATCATCGGCAGCTTGTCCTCGGGCAGGCCGACCCCGCGCAGGGACCACAGGTCGTGGTGGTTGAGGGAGGCGGCCTTGACGGTGACGGTGGTCCAGCCCGGCCGTGCCTCGGGCTCAGGGCGGTCGCCCAGCTCAAGGCCGTTGAGGGGCTGATCGCGGTCGATACGTGCGGCATAGGCAGCGAACATGGCCCTGAGACTAGGGGCGCACGGTACGCGACGGAACCACGCCCCCGTGTGACACGCGTCCCTCCACCCGCTTCCGCCCCGGCACCGGCCCGTCCGGCGGATCCCGCTCCGGGTGGCGCGGGGCACGGGGGCCCAAGGCGCGGGGACTCGGGGCCCGGGGGCTGAGGAGCCCGAAGCGCGGGTGGCTCAGGGCACGAGGAACCCGAGACACAGAGCCCCCAGGCTCAGAGAGCCCAAGACACAGGGGCCGCAGGCACAGGGAGCCCAAGACACAGGGCCCGGGGGAACCCACCCCGGCACGCCGAAGGGCCGCACGGCCCACCCCCGCACGGGGTGGCCGCACGGCCCTCCGGGTGGATCAGCGGCGGGCGACGCCCTCCGCGCGGGCGGCCGCCGCGACGGCCGCGGTGACCGCCGGGGCGACGCGCTCGTCGAACGGCGACGGGATCACGTAGTCGGCGGCGAGCTCGTCGCCGACGACGTCCGCCAGCGCGTTGGCCGCCGCGATCTTCATGCCCTCCGTGATGCGGGAGGCCCGCACCTGGAGCGCGCCCGCGAAGATCCCGGGGAAGGCCAGCACGTTGTTGATCTGGTTCGGGAAGTCCGACCGGCCGGTGGCCACGACCGCCGCGTACTTGTGCGCGACGTCGGGGTGGACCTCCGGGTTCGGGTTGGCCATGGCGAACACGAACGAGTTCGGCGCCATCGACGCGACCGCGGGCTCCGGCACCGTACCGCCGGAGACGCCGATGAAGACGTCCGCGCCGGCGAGGGCCGACTCCAGCGAGCCGGACAGGCCCGCCTTGTTGGTGAGCTCGGCGATCTCCCGCTTGACCGGCGTCAGGTCGTCCCGGTCCCGGCTGACGACGCCCTTGCGGTCGGTGACCGCGACATCGCCGAGGCCGGCCTCCAGCAGGAACTTCGCGATCGCCACACCGGCCGCACCCGCGCCGGAGATCACGGCGCGCAGGTCGCCGAGACCGCGCCCGGTGAGCTTGGCCGCGTTGCGCAGGGCCGCGAGGGTGACGACGGCCGTGCCGTGCTGGTCGTCGTGGAAGACCGGGATGTCGAGGCGCTCCTGGAGCTTCCGCTCGATCTCGAAGCACCGGGGCGCCGAGATGTCCTCCAGGTTCACCCCGCCGAAGGAGGGGGCGAGCCGGACGACGGTCTCGACGATCTCGTCGGCGTCGGTCGTGGCGAGCGCGACGGGCACCGCGTCCACGCCGCCGAACTGCTTGAACAGGATGGCCTTGCCCTCCATCACGGGGAGCGAGGCCTCGGGCCCGATGTCGCCGAGGCCCAGGACGGCCGTACCGTCCGTGACGACGGCGACGACCTGGGACTTCCAGGTGTAGTCGTGGACGAGTTCGGGACGCTCGGCGATGGCGCTGCACACCTTCGCCACGCCGGGCGTGTACGCGAGGGACAGGTCGTCCTTGTCGCGGATCGGGACGGTGGCCTGCACGGCCATCTTTCCGCCCCGGTGGAGGGCGAATGCCGGATCGAAGGGTTCGTCCGAAGCGCTCTGCGCACCGCCTGCGGTGTCGCTGTCGCTACGAGGGTTGACGATCTCCGCTGCCATGTGGGTTTACCCCTTAATTCTTCATGTTCGAGGGTTGCCACTCCTGGTTGAGGAGGGGTGGGCGGGCACCGCGTCCGTGCCTCGCGTCAGGCGGTTGGCCCGCCCCCGCGGGGACTGGTACGGACGCGCGGGCGCGCCGCACAACGCGCCCTGAGCCCCGGATGAGGGGTGTAAGGATCCTTCTTACCTGACGGAGGCCCCGCCGGACGAGTCCGATTCCCGCGGGCCGGCCACCGGGCCCCGCGGCGCCCCGGCCGGAACGGTCGGGCCGCCCCGCCGGGCGGTCCGCCGCGCCGGACCGCCGGGGCGGCACATCCGGCCATTCGCCCCGGAGTGCTCCGCGCCTCGGTGACATGACTCATAGGCGAATGTCTGGACACGTCCTCTCCGGCTCCGGATTGCAACCGCAATCCCGTCCGGATACCGAGATCGGCAGGAGATTTTCCGGCGCGGTACCGAGAGGTCCGCAGAAGGTCCGGCCGTGATGGGCCGGGGCGTTGAGGTTCAGGGGTCACCCGTTATCCGATTTTGACATGCGGAGCCCCTTGTGGGGGGTGGTCCGAATGGCAAGATGCCGTAATCACACGAGGTCGCGACACTCGAAGGCGCGTGCCCGACCCCTTGGCATTCCCTTCACCCGCCGGAGGAACCCGACCATGACCGCAAGCACCACCCGCCGCTCGACCGCCGCGAAGACCTGGACGCCGCGGTCGTCCCGGACCGCCGCGGTCGCTGCGACCGCGGTCGCCGGCGCCCTGCTGCTCACCGCGTGCGGCGACCAGACGCAGAACGGCGCCTCCGACAAGGAGACCAAGGGCGCGGCGGTCACCTCCGCCCCGCTCGCCGACAGGCTGCCGCAGGCCATCCGGGACAAGGGCTCCATCAAGGTCGGTTCGGACATCGCGTACGCACCCGTCGAGTTCAAGGACAAGGACGGCAAGACGGTCGGCATCGACCCCGACCTCGCCGAGGCGATGAGCAAGCAGCTCGGCGTGACGTTCGAGTTCGAGGGCGCCACCTTCGACACCCTGGTCACCGGTCTGCGCGCCAAGCGGTACGACATCGCGATGTCCGCCATGACGGACACGAAGGAGCGCCAGGAGGGCATCGACCCGGAGACGGGGAAGAAGGTCGGCGAGGGCGTCGACTTCGTCGACTACTTCAACGCCGGCGTCTCCATCTACACCAGGAAGGGCGACGACAAGGGCATCAAGACCTGGTCGGACCTCTGCGGCAAGAAGATCGTCGTCCAGCGCGGCACGGTCTCGGAGGACCTGGCCAAGGCCGAGTCGAAGAAGTGCGCGGACGGCAAGAAGCCCGCGATCACGATCGAGTCCTTCGACAACGACCAGCTGGCCCAGACCCGCCTGCGCGCGGGCGGCGCGGACGCCGGTTCCTCGGACTTCCCGGTCGCCGCGTACACCGTGAAGACCTCCGGCGGCGGCAAGGACTTCCAGATGGTCGGCGAGCAGGTCGAGGCCGCCCCGTACGGCATCGCGGTCGCCAAGGGCAACACGCAGCTGCGCGACGCGATCAAGGCCGCCATGGACGCGATCATCGCCAACGGCGAGTACAAGAAGATCCTCGACAAGTGGGGCGTCTCCCAGGGCGCCGTGACCGAGGCCAAGATCAACGGCGGTTCCTGACCCCCGGCCGGGCACCAGCAGGCCACTGAGAGGCACCACCACTGTGACAACTGACATCGAGAAGAAGGGCCCGGAGGACACCGTCCCGCCCTCCGGCCCCGAGGCGATCAAGGCGATTCCGGTCCGCCACTACGGCCGGTACGTCAGCGCCGCCGTCGCCATCGCGGCCCTCGCCGCGATCGTGTACGCGTTCGCTCAAGGCAAGATCAACTGGGGCGCCATCCCCGACTACTTCTTCGACGACCGGATCATCGAGGGCGTCGGCCAGACGCTGCTCCTGACGGTCCTGTCGATGACCATCGGCATCGTCGGCGGCATCCTCCTCGCCGTCATGCGGCTGTCGAAGAACCCGGTGACGTCGTCGATCGCCTGGTTCTACATCTGGTTCTTCCGGGGCACCCCGGTCCTGGTCCAGCTCTTCGTCTGGTTCAACCTGGGCCTGGTCTTCACCTACATCGACCTCGGGCCGGTCTACAAGGACGAGTGGTCCGACTTCATGACGCCGTTCCTGACGGCGCTCCTGGGCCTGGGCCTGAACGAGGCCGCGTACATGGCCGAGATCTGCCGCGCGGGCCTCCTCGCGGTCGACGAGGGCCAGACCGAGGCCGCCCACGCGCTGGGCATGAGCCACAGCAAGACGCTGCGCCGCATCGTGGTCCCGCAGGCGATGCGCGTCATCGTGCCCCCGACGGGCAACGAGGTCATCAACATGCTGAAGACGACCTCGCTGGTGGCGGCGGTGCAGTACGCCGAACTGTTCAAGCACGCACAGGACATCGGGCAGTCGTCCGGTGCCCCGGTGGAGATGTTCTTCCTGGCCGCCACCTGGTACCTGATCATGACCTCGATCCTCAGCGTCGGGCAGTACTACCTGGAGCGGTACTACGCGCGCGGCAGCTCGCGCTCGCTTCCGGCCACCCCCTGGCAGAAGGTGAAGACGCACCTGCTGTCGTTCTCCAGCCGGCAGGGAGGCACGGCATGACCGCGACCGCCATGGTGAAGGCCGAGGGCGTCCACAAGTCCTACGGCGCCGCGCACATCCTCAAGGGCATCGACCTGGAGGTCGCGCCGGGCGAGGTGTTCTGCCTCATCGGCCCGTCCGGCTCCGGCAAGTCGACGTTCCTGCGCTGCATCAACCACCTGGAGAAGATCAACGCCGGCCGGCTGTACGTCGACGGCGAGCTGGTCGGCTACCGCCAGAAGGGCGACAAGCTGTACGAGCTCAAGGACAGCGAGGTCGCGCTGAAGCGGCGGGACATCGGCATGGTGTTCCAGCGCTTCAACCTGTTCCCGCACATGACGGCCCTGGAGAACGTCATGGAGGCGCCGGTCCAGGTCAAGCGGGAGACCAAGGCCGTGGCCCGGGAGCGGGCGCTGAAGCTGCTGGACCGGGTCGGCCTCGCGGACCGCGCCGACCACTACCCGTCGCAGCTCTCCGGCGGCCAGCAGCAGCGGGTGGCGATCGCCCGCGCGCTGGCCATGGAGCCGAAGCTGATGCTGTTCGACGAGCCGACGTCGGCGCTCGACCCGGAGCTCGTGGGCGACGTGCTGGACGTCATGCGGGACCTGGCCGAGTCGGGCATGACGATGGTCGTCGTCACGCACGAGATGGGCTTCGCGCGCGAGGTCGGCGACTCGTTGGTCTTCATGGACGGCGGCGTGGTGGTCGAGTCGGGCCGCCCGCGGGACGTCCTGACCAACCCGCAGCACGACCGGACGAAGGCGTTCCTGTCGAAGGTCCTCTGACCGGCTCGGCGAGCCGCGCGGCGAGGGGGCGGTACGGGCACCGGCGCCCGTACCGCCCCTTCTCCGCGCGGCCCCTTCTTCCGCGCGCGGCGCGGCCGTGCGGCGCCGGCCGTGGCGGGTGGGCCTGGGGCTGGACCGGCCGAACCTGGCCGGAGGCGGCCGGGCCGAACCGGGGGCTGCGAGCCGGAGGCGGCCGGACCGGGAGTGGCCGGGCCGGGGGTGGCCGGGCCGGGGGTGGCCGGGCCGGGGGTGGGCCGGCGGAGCCGGGGGCTGGACCGGCCGGGTCGAGCCGGAAGCGCCCCCCGGCCCGAAGGCGCCTCCCGGCCCGAAGGCGCCTCCCGGCCCGGGGGCGGACTGGACACAATCCATCCAGTAACACCCGAATTCCACATTCGTCTCTTACCCTTGAACCGTCGAACCCAAGACCGCTCCGGTAAGGATTTCTCGTGGAACTGGCCTATTACTCGGATTACGCCGTGCGTCTGGTGAACACCGAGGAGCCGGCGCGCAACAAGGACTCCCTCACCTCCGTCGAGGCGGTGCGGGACCTGTTCATCGAGATGTCCCAGATGTCCCGCCGGGTGACGGACGGCGACGTGACCCGGTTCCGCGCGGTGCGGGCGCGGCTGCGGGCGGTCTTCACGGCGGCCGACGAGGGCGACCCGGCGCGGGCGGTGGACCTGCTGAACTCGCTGCTGCTGGAGTTCCCGGTCAGCCCCCAGATCTCCGGCCACGACCTGCTCGACGACGAGGGCCACCCCCGCTGGCACATGCACCTGGCGGAACACCCGTCGAACGCGACCGCCGGGTACGCCGCCGTCGCCGCCATGGGCCTGGCGTTCCACCTCACGGAGTTCGGCGCGGACCGGCTGGGCCTGTGCCAGGCGGCCCCGTGCCGCAACGCGTACCTGGACACCTCCACCAACCGCTCCCGCCGCTACTGCTCCGACCGCTGCGCCACCCGCGCCAACGTGGCCGCCTACCGGGCCCGCAAGCGCTTGGAGACCGAGCGGTCCGCGAGCACCGGCCGCACGGCCGAGAGCAGCCAGGCCAGCACGACGCCGACGGACCGCTGACGCCCGGGCCGGACGCCCCGGTACCGCGCCCGGACCCGGCCCAGCACCAGCTCGGAGGGGACCGTCCCGAAGGCCCTGCTGTCCACCGCCTCGGCGGCCCGGTTGTCCCCCAGCACCCACCAGCCGCCGTCGCGCCGCTCCACCAGCCGCTTGACGATCAGCAGGTCCTGCTGGAGCGGATGGCGCAGCACGACCACCGCGCCGGGGCGCAACGGCGCCCCGTAGTGCACCAGCAGCCGGTCCCCGTGGTGCAGCGTGGGCACCATGGAGGGCCCCGTCACCTCCGCGATCCCGAAGGGCAGCAAGGGCCCGCGCCCTCGTTCCGTCATCAGCGTCCACCACCTGCCGGGGTTCCCACGTGCGGTTCCTCCACCGGTCCCATGATCACCCCGGACTTTTGTCCTAAGCCTCAGGGGGCGCTCGCGAAAACCGGTCCCTCACCGAGTAATGTCCCACCTGAGAAGACGATCACGAGGAAGGACAGCTGCATGCTTTCCCGCCTGTTTGCCCCGAAGGTCAAGGTCAGCGCCCACTGCGACCTGCCTTGCGGTGTCTACGACCCTGCTCAGGCCCGCATCGAGGCCGAGTCGGTCAAGGCCGTCCAGGAGAAGATGGCCGCGAACGACGACCCGCACTTCCAGGCCCGCGCCACGGTGATCAAGGAGCAGCGCGCCGAGCTGGCGAAGCACCACGTCTCCGTGCTGTGGAGCGACTACTTCAAGGCCCCGCACTTCGAGAAGTACCCGGAGCTGCACCAGCTGGTCAACGACACCCTGAAGGCCCTGTCGGCCGCCAAGGCGTCGACGGACCCGAAGACCGGCGAGAAGGCCCTGGAGCTCATCGCCGAGATCGACCGCATCTTCTGGGAGACCAAGAAGGCCTGATCCCCGTCCCGCGGCCCCACAGGGGAGCCGCGGGCTGGAACGCGCGAACGGGGCCCGGCCGCTCAGTGCGGCCGGGCCCTTCATCGGGCCCTTCCCGTACCTCGGAACAGGATGTCTCGTACATTGAGACGCGGGAGGGGGCGCAGCCATTCGTCCTGATGTTGCGGCATGGGCGGCACGCCAAAGGACGTCCTGCCGGACTCGCCGGGCCCGTAGGGCCATTCGTCGCCGGATCCACCTGCCTCTTGGACGTCCATCGCCCGTGGCCGAGGATCCTTCCTGTCCGGGCGTGCGGGGAGACGGCGCTGCCGAACCAGAGGAGACGGGTGTGGGAATGAGTGCGGGGAAGCGGTCCGCGGAGGAGATCCTGATCGTCGGGGCCGGTGTGGTGGGGGCCTCGGTCGCGTACCACCTCACGCGGCTGGGGCACGACCGGGTGACCGTGCTCGATGCCCGTGACCGTGCCGTGCTGCCCGGGTCGACCGGCCTGGCGCCCGGTTTCGTGGGACAGCTCAGCGCCAGCCCGGAGTTGACGGCGCTGGCCCGGCAGAGCGTCGCCCTCTACCGCGCGCTCTCGGAGGCCGTGCCCGCACCGGTCTTCCGGCAGGTCGGCTGCCTGGAGGTCGCCACCACCCCCGCCCGCCTGGAGCAGGCCCACCGGGATGCCGAGCAGGGCCGGCGGGTCGGGCTGGAGGCGCGTGTGGTCGACGCCGCCGAGGCCGTCGCCCTGGCGCCCGCGCTGGTCGACGCCGACCGCGCCCTGGGCGGGCTGTACCTGCCGTCCGACGGCGCGGCCGACCCGGTCGCGCTCACCCTCGCCCTCGTCGAGGCCGCGGAGGAGGGCGGGGCGCGTTTCCGCTTCGGCACGCCGGTGCGGGCGCTGGAGACCGAGGGCGGCCGGGTGGTGGGCGTGCGCGCGGGCGCGGACGGCACGCTGCTGCGCGCCGGCCGGGTCGTGCTGGCCACCGGGATCTGGGGGCCCGTGCTGGCGGCGGAGGTCGGGGTGCGGCTGCCCATGGTGGACGTCCAGCACCCCTACCTGTTCACCGCCGAGTTGCCCGGACTCGACGACACCCCCATCGACGCGCCGATCGTCCGCTACCCCGACCACACCGTCTACGCCCGCCGCCACGGCCGCCGCTACGGACTGGGGAGTTACGCCCACGCCCCGCTCCCGCTGACTCCGTCGGCCTCGCTCGCCTCCGCGGAACTCCCCTTCAGCGAAAGCGCCTTCGGTCCCGCCCTCGCCGAGGCGACCGAGCTCGTGCCGGTCTTCCGCACGGCGCCGAGGGGGCGACGCCTCAACGGCGTGTTCGCCCTGACCCCCGACGAGCTCCCGCTGGTCGGACCCGCCGGGGTGGCCGGCCTGTGGTGCGCGGAGGCGTCCTGGGTCACGCACGCGGGCGGTGTCGGCCGCCAGCTGGCGAACATGCTCCTGGACACCGGCGACCTGCTCGTCGACCCCGAGCGGCTGGCCCCCGGCCGTTTCGCCTCGTGGAGCGACGAGAAGATCCGCGAGACGGCCCTGGGCCACTACCGGGGCATCTACGACGCGCACTGACGCGGTTCCGTCGGCGCGGACCCGTCGGTGCGGGCCGGGGGTCCGCGCCGCGCTCCGACGGCCGTCCGGGGGCGGGGGCCGTCCGGGGGCGGGGGCCATCCGGGGCCGGGGGCCGTCCGGGGTCAGGCCACATCGCCCCTCGCGCCATGCGGCAAGGCCGCGCTCCGACAGCCGCCCGGAGAGCGGGGCCTCGGCGGTCGGGGTCGGGATCGGGGTCGGCCCTGACTTTCGTCGGGGGGTGCAGCCGCTGTTCGGCAGGGGTTCCGGGGCGGGTCGGCCTCTAGCTTCGGCGGCATGGACAAGGGACTTCGGCGTGGCACGCGGGCGGCTCGGTTGGCAGGGGGTGGGGGTGCCCTCGGGATCGGCGGGGGCGTCGTCGTGTGGCTCGCGCCCGGGGGGCTGGGGAATCCCGGTGCGACGGCCGTGACCACCGGGGCCTCCGCGGACGCGTACCGGGCGCTGAGCGGGGCCGCGGTGGACGGGCCCGGGTGGCTGGGCGGGCTGTTGGAGGTGGCCACCGAGGGGACGCTCGTGGTGCTCGGGGTGCTGCTCCTCGCCGTGTGGTGGGCGGGGTTGCGCGCTGGGGACGCGCGCCGGGTCGCCGGGACGGTGCTGGCCGGGGTGGGGACCGTCGTGGCGTACGGGGTGAGCGAGGCCGTCAAGCTGATCGTCGACGAGGAGCGGCCCTGCCGGGTGCTCGGGGCGGTCGCGCGGGTGGTGGCGGAGTGCCCCGAGCCGGGCGACTGGTCGTTCCCCAGCAACCACGCGACCCTCGCCGCCGCGCTGGCCGTCGGCCTGGCCCTCGTACGGCCCGGGCTGGCCCTGCTGACGCTGCCGCTCGCGGTGGCCGCCGCGCTGCTGCGGGTGCTGGTGGGCGTGCACTACCCGCACGACGTGGCCGCGGGCGCCGTACTCGGCGGGGCCTTCGCGGTGGCCGCCGCGCTGGTCGGGGGTCCGCCCGCGCGGCGGCTCACCGCGCGGACCCTGGCGACGCGCGCCGGGTCACGGGCGGTCCGGCGGCGGGACGATGCCCGCCTCGTGGGCGACGACGGCGGCCGCGGCCCGGTTGTCGACGCCCAGGCGGGACAGGATCGAGCTGACGTGGGCCTTCACGGTGCCCTCCACGACGTGGAGCCGGCGGGCGATCTGGGCGTTGGACAGGCCCGTGCCGAGCAGGGACAGGACGTCCCGCTCGCGTGGGGTGAGCGACGCGACCCGTTCGCGGGCGGTGTCGCGCCGGGCGGCCCGGTCGCCGGCGCCGGTAGCGGCGAGGTGCGCGACCACGCGCGCGGCGACCTTCGGTGACAGGTAGGCGGCGCCGTCCGCCACCGCGCGGACGCCCGCGATCAGCTCCTCGGGCTCGCCCGACTTGATCAGGAAGCCGGCGGCGCCGTTGCCGAGGGCCTGGAGGATGTAGTCGTCCTCCCCGAAGGTCGTCAGGACGACCACCCCCGTGGCGGGTGCCGCGCGGCGGATCTCGGCCGCCGCGCGGATGCCGTCCAGGCCGGGCATGCGGATGTCGAGGACGGCGACGTCGGGCCGGTGGCGGAGGGTCAGCTCGACGGCGTCGTGGCCGTCGCCCGCCTCCGCGACGACCTCGATGCCGGGGTCGGTGGCGAGGACGGCGCGGACGCCCGCGCGGACCATCGGCTCGTCGTCGGCGATCAGTGTCCGGATCATCGCGCGCCGCCGTTCACGGAGTGACCACGTCGCGGGACCACAGGGCGCCGCCGCGGAAGCAGAGGCGGTACGCGTCGCCCGACCGGTCGTCGAAGTGGTCGGCCGTGATGGCGTAGTACTCGCATGCGATGCCCTCTCCCTCCGGTTCCGGTACCGCCGGCCGGCTGACCAGTTGACGTTCCGGCAGCAGCCGCGCCACCTCCGTCCGATCCTGCCCGATCCGCAGTCGGGCGTAGGCGCCGGGTTCGAGGACGGCCTGGGTCGCCGTGGCCGCCTCCCAGCCGACGAGGGCGGCGGTGAGGACCGCGCCGGTCGCCACCGGGACCACCGCGAGGGCCGCGAGCGCCCGCCCGGCGCGGCGGCGGGCGCGCCGGTGCTCCTGCGGGAGCGGGACGCGATCGGACGCCGTGCGGTCCGGCGCCACGCGGTCGGACGCCGCGTGGCCGGCGGGCTCCGACGGGCGTACGGGGGCGGTGTGCGGGAGGACGGCGGTGACCGCGAAGCCGCCGCCCTCCGGGCCGTACCGGAGGGTGCCGCCCGCGAGCCGTACGCGCTCGTCCAGGCCGATGAGGCCCCGCCCCCCGCCGGAGGGGGCGCCGGGCCGGGGGCGGGGCGCCGGACCGTTCTCCACCCGCACCTCCGTCCGGCCGTCGCCGTGGACCAGGCGGACCACGGCGGTGGCGCCCGGGGCGTGCTTGGCGACATTGGTGAGCGCCTCCTGGACGACGCGGTGGGCCGCCCGCGCCACGGCCGGCGGCAGGCCCTCCCCCGCCGGTGCCGCGCCCTCGACGCCCAGCTCCACCGCGAGCCCCGAGGCGGTCGCCGAGGCGACCAGCCGGGCCAGCCCCGCGTCCGGGGAGCTGCCCGGCGTCGACTCCGGCGGCGCGCCCTCCTCCCGCAACAGGCCGACGACCTCCCCGAGCCGCTCCACGGCGGCGCCCGCCCGGGCGCGGATGTCCCGTGCGGTGGCGCGGTGCTCGCCGGCGAGGCCGGGGGCGAGTTGGAGCGCCCCGGCGGACAGGGCGATCAGGCTCAGGTCGTGGCCGAGCAGGTCGTGCATGTCCTGGGCGATGCGGGCCCGTTCGCGCAGCCGGGCCTGCTCGGCGACGAGCCGCTGCTCGCGCTCCAGGTGCGCGGCGCGCTCCCAGCCGGCCCGGACCAGCTCCCGGTACTGCCACCAGAACCGGCCCGCGCACCACGGCAGCATGGCGCCGGCCACCACCACGCCCACGAAGACGGTGGCGTGCACGAACCAGGACGGCACCGCCAGGACCGCCAGCACGCCCGCCGCGAGGACGCCACCCAGCGCGAGGGCGCTCGGCCACGCCCTGCCCGGTCGGCAGCCGGCCAGGAAGGCGGCCGCCGCGGTCGGCAGCGCCCACCAGTCGCTTCGTACGCTCAGCCCCGCCCCGACGGTCGCCGCCACCAGCAGCGCGCCCGTCGTCCAGGCCGCGGCGCCCCTTCCCGCTGTGCTCTCCATGGGGCGACCGTACGCAGGGCCCGGGCCGTCAGGACACTGCCGAAAGTCCACCTTCCGGCAGCCGGTGGCGGCTCGCGCCGTACCCCAGCCGACACCGGGCGGGGCCGGGCAGGGCCGGTGCAAGACCGGTACGGGACCGGGCGACGCCGGTACGGGACCGAGCGGGGCCCGTACGGGACCGGGCAGGCCGGGCGGGACCAGTGCAAGGCCGGTACGGGACCGGGCGGCGCCGGTACAGGACCGGGCGGGACCCGTACGGGATCGGGCAGGCCGGGCGGGGCCGGTGCGAGGCCGGGCGGCGCCGGTGTTGGTCGAAGGCGTCGCGCGGCGGCCCCGACCCGGGCGTGCCCGCCGGACCACCGGTACGCCGGGCCACCCCGCCACCAGACCGTCGGTACGCCGGGCCACCCGACCGCCGGACCACCCGGCCGCCGGACCGCCGGTACGCCGGGCCACCAAGCCGCCGGGCCGCCGCTCGCGCCGCTCCCCGCCCGTCCCCGCGGGTCGGGGCGTCTGTGCGAACCGTCCGGCGGGCGGCCCGCGAGTGGACGCCCTCGGTGCGCCTCGCGGGCGCGCCTCGCGGAGGTTCCCCGGCGACCCGGTCATACGGGCGCCCCTCCCCTCCCGTCGTACGGCCGGACGGGGAACACCCCCGCGGGAAGGGGACACCGATGGTGAGACGATCCGCCGGGCTGGCGGCCGTGGGCCTGACGCTCGGCGCGGCCCTCTCCCCCCTCGCGACGGCGGGCGGCGCGCACGCCGCCGCGCAGGGCGTGAACACCACCGTGCAGGCCGGCAGCAACATCCGGGCGGCGGCCACCACGAACAGCAGACACCTCGGCACCACGCGGTCCGTGAGCACGGCGGCGATCCAGTGCCACACCCGCGGCCAGTACGTGAAGGTCGGCGCCTACGGCACCGAAGTCTGGTACTTCGGCAACGTCTTCGACGACACCCCCGGTTCCCCGCACGGGTACATCGGCGTGTGGGTCTGGGGCGGCAACGTCAACGTCGGCGCGGACCCCCACCCCGACGTGCCCCGCTGCTGAACCCCGAAACGAACCGAACCCAACCGGAACGAACCGAGGAGCACCTCCATGACGACCAAGCGAAGCAGGTCGACCGCGGCCGCCGGGCTCGTGCTCGGCGCGGCCCTCTCCCTGCTCGGCGCCGCCGGGACCGCCGAGGCCGCGCCCACCGGCACCACCGGCTATGCGACGACCGTGCAGGCGCACAGCAACCTGCGCGAACAGCCCAACACCAGCAGCCGCATCTGGGGCACCACGACGAAGGTGACCGAGGCCGGCGTCGAGTGCTACACCCTCGGCCAGTACGTGAAGGTCGGCACCTACGGCACCAGCGTCTGGTACTACGGCACCGTCATCGACTACGACATCGGCCACATCTACTCCAACGTGTGGATGTGGGGCGGCAACGTGAACGTGGGCGCCGACCCGGCCCCCGGCATCCCCCGCTGCTGACCTACCCGCGCCCCCCACCGCCACCGCCCCGCCGGCCCCCACACACCCCGCACCACCCCGCCGGCCCCCCCCACGCACCGGATCCTGCGGCCACGCGCCGGATCCTGCGGCCACGCGCCGCACGGCCGGAGACGAGGAGCCCGCCCGGGCGACGCCTCCGGGCCGTCGGCGGGGCCGCCGGGCACACGGCGGTCCAGTGAGCGGTGGAGCGGGGCGGCGGGGCGTGACGGCCGGACGGGCGGTCAGACGGCGCGGAGGAGGGGGCTGCCGTGGCGCAGCAGCCACTGACGGTAGGCGGAGGTGCGCAGGGCGACCTCGCGGTAGGCCGCGGCCAGTTCGGTGTGGGCGGCCTCGTACAGGGGCGCCGCGGGCGCGCCTGCCTCCGCGGGCCGGTGGCAGAGCAGGAGCCGTACGGCCAGCGGGTCGTCGCGCAGCGGGCGGATCGCCATGTCGTCGCGCGGGCCCGAGGTGGGCTGGCAGGGGGCGACGGCCTCGCCGGCGACGACGAGGGACGCGGCCGTGTGGTAGTCGGCGTGGAGCACCGGCGGATCGATCCCGGCGGCGCCGAGGACCCGCCGCAGCCCGTCCCACTCGCCGTCGACGGTCGGGTCGACCATCCACCGGTCCTCCGCCAGGTCGGCCAGGTCGACGACGGGCAGGACGGCGGCCGGGTGGTCGCGGGCCATGGAGACGAACTGCGGCTCCCGGTCGACCAGGACCCGCCGTTCCAGTCCCTCGGGGACGCGCAGCGGGCAGCCCTCCACCTCGTGGACGAACGCCACGTCGAGCTGCCCGGCGGCGACCGCGCGCAGCAGGGCGTTGGCGGACACGTCCATGTGCAGGGTGATGTCCGTGCCGGGCAGCCGCTGCCGCAACCGGCGCAGCCAGCCGGCGAGGGCGCGGCTGGCGGTGGAGCCGACCCTCAACCGGGCGCCGTCCGTGCGGGCCGCGGCGGCGCGGGTCTCGCTGACGAGGAGCGTGAGCTGGGCGACGAGGGGACGGGCGCGGCTGAGGACGTCCCGGCCGAGTGGGGTGGGCCGGCAGCCGGTGCGTCCCCGGGTGAACAGCTCGGCGCCGAGGGCGGTCTCGATGCGCCGCAGCTGGGTCGTGAGCGAGGGCTGGCTCGTCCCGAGGACCCGGGCGGCCTTGTGCAGGCTGCCCGCGTCGGCGATGGCGCACAGCGCCCGCAGATGCCTCACCTCCAGCTCCATGCCCCGAGCGTAGGGCGGGTGCCTCGCACCACACCAGACGCCGTGAACGCGTGAATTCCCTTCAGATCGAAGGGCGTTGCCGGAGGTGATGCGCTGGTGCTATCGCCGGCTGCCATCATCCGTACGGCCTCGGGGCTCCCCGACACTCTGTCCCAACCGAACGCGTCCACCCCGCCGTTCAGGACGAATAGGAGCCCCCCATGAAGTACCCCAGAGCCGTACTGGCCGCCGCACTGGGCGTCGCCGCCGCCCTCGCGGCCGTGCCCGCGACCACCGCCACCGCCGCCCCGGCGCCCCTCACGCCGGCGACCGCCACCGCCGGGTACGCGGCGTACGCCGGTTCGGCGGAGGAGGCCCGGGCCAACAGGGCCTTCTTCGAGGCGGTCATGGAGTCGGTGGCGAAGAAGCGCGCCGCCGTCCCCGGCACCCAGGCCGTCACGGTCGTGTACTCGACGGCCAACGCCCCCTCCTTCCGCACCCAGATAGCCCGCTCGACGCAGATCTGGAACAGCTCGGTCGCCAACGTGAAGCTCCAGGAGGGCAGCACCCCGGACTTCCGGTACTACGAGGGGAACGACTCGCGCGGCTCGTACGCCAGCACCGACGGGCACGGCCGCGGCTACATCTTCCTCGACTACCGGCAGAACCAGATCTACAACTCCACCCGGGTCACCGCCCACGAGACCGGGCACGTCCTGGGCCTGCCGGACAACTACTCGGGCCCGTGCAGCGAGCTGATGTCCGGTGGCGGGCCCGGCCCGTCCTGCACCAACGCGACGCCGAACGCACAGGAGCGCGCCCGCGTCGACTCCCTGTGGCGGTACGGCCTGGCGGGACTCGCCCCGGCCTCCTGACGGCCTCCGGCCCCGCGCGCACGGCGGCGCCCCGGGACGTCCCCCGGGGCGCCGCCACCGCGAACCGCCCTCACGAGCCGGGCCACAGGCCGCCACCGTGAACCGCCCCGGGGAGCCGGGCCACAGGCCACCGCCCGAACCACCGCCACGCCCCGGGGCCACGGGTCGGGACCCCGGCGCGGGGAGGAGGGCGCGGGGAGCCAGGAGACGGCGGCGCGGAGAGCGGTGGCGCCGTCGCCGCCCCGCCGTCCCTACGCCGCCTGGATCAGGTCGCGGGCGAACCGCGCGCCGGGCGGCAACTGGCGCAGGATCCGGCCGAGGGCCCGGTCGAAGTCGCCGCCCGTGACCCCCGACTCGTACGCCGTTCCCCCGTAGTGCAGGGTGAGTTGCAGGTCCACCCGCTCCGGCGACCCGTCGGACAGCGCTTCGCCGATCGTCAGCAGGCAGCAGAGCGTCGCCTGCTGGGACGTGCCGTCGGCGACCACCGGCAGCGGCAGGTCCCATTCGAGCACGCAGCCCGCCAGCGGCAGCCCGCCGCTCTCCTCGGCCGCCCGCAGGTCGGCGAAGCCGCCGCCCGCGTAGTGCACGCCCCTGACGCGGGTGCTGACGCCCCGCCCGTCCGACGTGATGAGGACGGCTTCCGCCCCGCGGCGGTCCCGGTACCAGCCGGTCCAGACTTCGGTCGACTCCGATGACTCCGATGACATGGCGCGGACTGTAGCGGTACGCCCGCCTCCGGCGTGACGCCGGACACCCCCGGAGCCTGACTTCAGCCGATCTCGGCGCTGTTGCCCGTCTCGTTCCCCAGCCGGCCCCCGTCCTTATGCGGCGCCCTGCCGAAGCGGTCGCACCGCGGGTTGTGGCACGGCCGGGGCTCCCAGGCGGGGACCCACGCGCCGAGCACCTTGCGTCGATGTATGGCCTTGCCGACAGGCTGTCCGCAGGAGGGGCACACCGGCTCGGCGGTCGGGTCCTCCCGCGGGCGGCGGACGGTTCGGCGTCCTTCGCTGCCCATGTCTCCAGGGTATTGCGGTTCAGCGGTTTCGGCCGTACCAGCGGATGACGACGCCGTTGCCGAAGGTCCGGGCGTCCCGCAGGGCGAAGTCGGTGACGGCGAAGGCGGCGCCGCCGAACATCGGCATCCCCGAGCCGTAGACCTGCGGGTATGACTTGATCACGAGTTCGTCGACCTCGTCGATCAGCTCCCCGGCGACGGTGGCGCCGCCGCACAGCCAGATGCCGAGCGGGCCCTCCTCCGCCTTCAGGGCTCGGACGCGGGTGACCAGGTCGTCGGAGACGATCTCCACGTTCGGGTGCGGGGAGGTCTTGAGGGTGCGGGAGGCGACGATCTCCCGGAGGTGGCCGTACGGGCTGGCCAGGCCGGCGTCCAGGCCGAGCCGGTAGCTGCCGCGGCCCTGGATGACCGTGTCGAAGTGCTTGTTCGGGGCGTCGGCGATGCCGAACATGCGGCGTCCCTCGGTGTTGAGGGTCTCCGGGTACTCGGCGGCGAGGTAGCCGACGTACTCCTCGTCCAGGAACTGGAACATGGAGGAGGCGTCACCCTTCGGGTCGCCGATGAAACCGTCGAGCGAGCAGGCGACGAAATACGTCAGAGTGCGCAAACCATGTCCTTCGGATCCGGGAAGTGGCGGGGCCGACCGCGAGCGGTCGCAACCACTACGGCTATAGTGCTACGTCCGTAGTGGTTGCAGCAAGGACGATTTTCGGACACCTGTCGCACGGACGGGACGGAAGAGGGAGGAAGGCCCGTGGCCGGCAATCCGGAACGCAGGCGCGCGCTGCTCGACGCCGCCATCGACGTACTGGCCCACGAGGGCGCCCGGGGACTGACGTTCCGGGCGGTGGACGCGCGGGCGGGCGTCCCCGCCGGTACGGCGTCCAACTACTTCTCCAGCCGGGACGACCTGCTCACCCAGGCGGGCTCCCGCATCCACGTCCGCATGACCCCGCCGCCCGAGCAGGTCGACACGGCGATGCGCCCGGAGCCCCGCCGCGAACTGGTCGCCGAGCTGATGAAGTGGCTGGTCCGGCGCATGGCGGAGGAGCGCACCGGCTACCTGGCGCTGCTGGAGCTACGACTGGAGGCCACCCGCCGCCCGGCGCTCCAGGCCGAACTGAACAGGGCCGTGCGCGAGGAGCTCGACCGCAACATCCGCTTCCACCTGGACGCGGGGCTGCCCGGCGACGCCGGCACCGTCCTCGCCCTGTACCTCGCCATGAACGGCCTGCTGCTGGAGCACCTCACCCTGCCGGGCGTGCTCCCCGCGGCGGAGCTGGACCGGACGGTCGACGCCCTCGTCGAACGCATCGTGCCCGAGACCCGTACGGACCCGGACCGTTAGCCCGTACGGACCCGAACCACGGACCCGTACGGATCCGGATCGTTACCGTACGGCCCCGGACCGCCGCCTTACGGACCCGGACCGTCGGCCCGTACGGGCCCGGACCATGAGCCCGTACGATCCCGGACCGCCGACCCGTACGAAACCCGGACCATGAGCCGCACGGACCCTGACCGTCGGCCCGTACGGGCCGGGGTCAGTGGCTCCGCCGCGTCACGAACTCGGCCAGCGCCAGCAGCTCCCCCGCTGCATCGAGGTCCGGCACCGCGCACGACAGCTCGTGCACCGCCCGCGCCATCCGGTCCGCGGCCTCCGCCTGCGCCCAGTCCCGGCCGCCGGCCCGCTCGACGATCCCGGCGGCGCGTGCCACGTCCTCCTCGTCCAGGGCCGGCCGCCCGTACAGCTCGGCCAGCTCCGCGCCCTCGGCCGTCCCGGACGTGAGCGCGGCGACGACGGGCAGCGACTTCTTGCGGGCGGCCAGGTCCGCCCCTGCCGGCTTGCCGGTGCGCCGCGGGTCGCCCCAGATGCCGATGAGGTCGTCGATCAACTGGAACGCCAGCCCGGCCTGCCGGCCGAACGCGTCCATCGCGGCGACCTCGGCCTCCCCCGCGCCCGCGTACAGCGCGCCCAGGGCGCAGGCGCAGCCGAGCAGCGCGCCCGTCTTGGCCTCGGCCATGGCGAGGCACTCGTCGAGGGTCACGTCGCCGGGACGGCGCTCCTCGAAGGCGCAGTCGGCCTGCTGTCCCGCGCACAGCTCGACCACGCACGCGCCGAGCCGGGCCGCGGCCGGCGCCGACGCCGGGTGCCGCTCCGCGGCGAGGGCGGTCAGGGCGAGGGCCTGCAGGGCGTCGCCGGTGACGAGCGCGTCGGGCACGCCGAAGACCGCCCACGCGGTGGGCCGGTCCCGGCGAGTGCGGTCCTCGTCGACGATGTCGTCGTGGAGGAGGGTGAAGTTGTGCACCAGCTCCACGGCGGCGGCGGCCCGCACGGCGGTGTCCGGGTCGCCGCCCAGGGCGCGGGCCGAGGCGAGGACGAGGGCGGGGCGGACCGCCTTCCCGGCCCGGCCGGCGGCTTGTGTGCCGTCGGCGTGCTCCCACCCGAAGTGGTACATGGCCACGCGCCGCAGCGGGGCGGGCAGGGCGGCGAGGTCGGCGCGCAGCCGGGGGGCGACGACGGCGTGCGCGCGGTCGAGGAGCGCCGCCGCGTCCCGGTCGCCGTCCTCGTACCACGTGCCGGTCCTGTCCGTGCCGGTCAGCGTCACCCTCTCCTCCTCCGCTCGTGCGCGTACGTCCCGGGGCGGGGGTATGGGCGGGGCGCGCCGGTGCAGGGCGCGCCCCGCCCGTACCCGGTCCTCACCTCCAGCGGCCGATCTCGACGTTCTCCAGGATCCCCAGGGCGTCCGGCACCAGGATCGCCGCAGAGTAGTAGGCCGTGACCAGGTACGAGATGATGGCCTGCTCGTCGATCCCCATGAAGCGCACCGACATGCTCGGCTCGATCTCGTCGGGGATCCCGGTCTGGTGGAGGCCGACGACGCCCTGCTCGGACTCCCCGGTGCGCATGCAGAGGATGGACGTGGTGCGGGCCTCGCTGATCGGGATCTTGTTGCAGGGGAAGATCGGCACGCCGCGCCAGGTGGGGATGCGGTGCCCGCCGACGTCGATGCTCTCGGGGACCAGGCCGCGCCTGTTGCACTCGCGGCCGAAGGCGGCGATGGCCTTCGGGTGGGCGAGGAACATCTTGCTGCCCCGGCGGCGGGACAGCAGCTCGTCCATGTCGTCCGGGGTGGGCGCGCCGTCGTGGGGCTGGAGCCGCTGGCCGTAGTCGCAGTTGGCGAGGAGGCCGAACTCGTGGTTGTTGACCAGCTCGTGCTCCTGGCGCTCGCGCAGCGCCTCGACCGTGAGCCGCAGCTGCTGCTCGGTCTGGTTCATCGGCTGGTTGTAGAGGTCCGCCACGCGCGTGTGGACCTTCAGCACGGTCTGGGCGACGCTCAGCTCGTACTCGCGCGGGGACGGGTCGTAGTCGACGTAGGTGTGCGGGATGACCGGCTCGCCCTGGTGCCCGGCGGAGAGGTCGATCGCCTTCTCGCCGTACTTGTTGGTCCGCTGCCGCGGGATCGCGGCCATGCCGGCCAGGTGCTCGGCGAGGGTCCCGGCGCGCTCGGCGAGGTTGAGGACGTCGGCGCGGGTCAGCTCCAGCGTCACGCAGGCGGTGGCGGCGCGGTGGGTGTACTCCCAGGTGGCCCCGCCGTCGAGGAGGGACGCGTCGCCGAAGTACCCGCCGTCCGCGAGGACGTCGACGACGGCCTCGTCGCCGTACGGGCCGGCGCCGACCTTCTCGACCTTGCCGTGCGCCAGCAGGAAGACCCGGTCCGCGGGGGCCCCGGCCTCGGCGATCACGTCACCGGGCGCGAACGCGCGCTGGGAGCACCGCCGGGCCAGCTCGGCGAGCGCCGCCTCGTCGCCGTATCCGCGCAGGGCGGGCAGTTCGCCCAGTTCGGCGGGGATCACCTCGACCCGCTCGCCGGTCTGCACGAACGTGACGCGGCCGTCGCCCACGGCGTACGTGAACCGCCGGTTCACCCGGTACGTGCCGCCCTGGACCTGTACCCACGGCAGCATCCGCAGGAGCCACCGGGAGGTGATCTCCTGCATCTGGGGCGCCGACTTGGTGGTGGTCGCCAGGTTCCGCGCGGCGGCGGTGCCGAGGCTCTGCTGCGGGGGGTCCTGCTCCACCCGGGCGCCGTCGCCGACCGAACCAACCGAACCAACCGACATGAGAGGTCCCCCTCGATGATCTGAATCCGTCCTGCCGGCGAAGCCTTTCAGCACACACTGTGAGGATGCCATTACACGAATGGGTGGGATTGGAGAGTGGAGAAGAGGGCAGAGAGACGTGGTTTTCGATTTCCGCAGCGCTTCCGTCCGGCGAAAAGTCGATCATGGGTGCGAATCGGTTCGCACGCCGCGCGAAGCCGCACAATGGGCGGGTGACCTCCCTCGACCCCGCCGCCGCCCTGGAGCCGCGGCTGCCCTCGCCGCTGCGGCCGGCCGACGACGACCGGTTCGCCCGGCGCGGCCTGCGGCTGCTGCTGAAGCGGGACGACCTGGTCCACCCGGACCTGGTGGGCAACAAGTGGCGGAAGCTGGCGCCGAACCTGGCCGCGGCGGCCGGGCGGCCGGTGCTGACCTTCGGCGGGGCGTACTCGAACCACCTGCGGGCGACCGCGGCGGCGGGGCGGCTGCTGGGCTTCCCGACCATCGGAGTGGTCCGCGGCGACGAGCTGGCCGGGCGGCCGCTGAACCCGTCGCTGGAGCGGTGCGCGGCGGACGGGATGCGCCTGCTGTTCGTCGACCGGGCGACGTACCGCGCGAAGGGCGACCCGGAGGTGGTGGCGCGGCTGCTGCGGGACGCGCCGCGGGGCACGGTGGTCGTCCCGGAGGGCGGCAGCAACGCGGCGGCGGTGCGCGGCTGCGCGGAGCTGGGCCGGGAGCTGCGGGGCCGGGCGGACGTGGTGGCGGTGGCGTGCGGCACGGGCGGGACGCTGGCCGGGCTGGCGGCGGGCCTGGCGCCGGGGCAGCGGGCGCTGGGCGTACCGGTCCTGAAGGGCGGCTTCCTGGGCGGGGAGGTGCGGGCGCTGCAGACCGCGGCGTTCGGCGGGCCGGTCGGCGAGTGGAGCCTGGACGACCGGTTCCACTTCGGCGGGTACGGGCGGACGGGCCCCGCGCTGGAGGCGTTCGCGGAGGACTTCGCGGCGCGCCACGGGCTCGCGGTGGAGCGGCTCTATGTCGCCAAGATGCTGTACGCGCTGGTCGCGCTGGCGGAGGAGGGCGCCTTCGCACCTGGTACGACGGTCGCCGCGGTGGTGACCGGGCGGCCGGATCCGGACAGGGGGTGGCGGACCTGAGACGCGGACGGTTCGATCGCGCGGCGCATGGGTACGTCAACCCTCCGCCAATTCTTCAGGATTGGATGCCGCAGGCCCCTAGCCACTGTACGTACCCATATGCTTACCATGAGTGACGGGTGTCGGTCCGGGACCCCGGCGACACGGCGGCACGGATCGCGATAGCGTCACGGCGACTACGCATTCCTGCGTACCGCACGGTTCCGGGGGGATCTCGCTCCTCCCGGTCCCCGAACGAGTTTGTGCCACCTTGGAGGTGAGGGTGTCCCAGATCGCAGGCGAGCCCGGGACCCAGGACTTCGTGGAAGTCCGGCTGCCCGCTGCGGGTGCCTACCTGTCCGTGCTGCGTACGGCCACGGCCGGCTTGGCAGCGCGCTTGGACTTCACCCTCGACGAGATCGAGGACCTGCGCATCGCGGTCGACGAGGCGTGCGCGATCCTGCTCCAGCAGGCCGTGGCCGGCTCGGTCCTCAGCTGCGTGTTCCGGCTGATCGACGATTCGCTGGAGGTCACGGTGTCGGCGCCCACGACCGACGGCCGCGCCCCCGAGCGGGACACGTTCGCCTGGACGGTGCTGTCCGCCCTGGCGGGCAAGGTGGACTCGTCGGTCGCGGACGACCGTACGGTCTCGATCAGCCTGTACAAACAGCGCGGCGCGGGTCCCGGGCCGGCGTGAGGGACGGGGGCGGTCCGGTGCGGAACGAGGAGCGCGGCCCGCGGGCCGTGGACGCGGCGGAGGGCATCGCGGGCATCCCGGAGCAGCAGGCGCGGCCGCACCCGGTGGACGGCCTGGCGGAGGCGCCGGAGCGGGCGCGGGCGGAACGGGCGGCACGGATGGGCGAGAGCGAGCACGAGCAGCGGAACAGGGGCCAGCAGCACGATCCGCAGGACCGGAGCGGCGCACGGGCGATGTTCGTCGAGCTGCGCGGCCTGCCGGACGGCTCGCCGGAGCGGGCCGAGCTGCGCAACCAGCTGGTGCGGATGCACCTGCCGCTCGTCGAGCACCTCGCGCGCCGGTTCCGGAACCGGGGCGAGCCGCTGGACGACCTGACGCAGGTCGCGACGATCGGCCTGATCAAGTCCGTGGACCGGTTCGACCCGGAGCGGGGCGTCGAGTTCTCGACGTACGCGACGCCGACGGTCGTGGGCGAGATCAAGCGGCACTTCCGCGACAAGGGCTGGGCCGTCCGGGTGCCGCGGCGCCTCCAGGAGCTGCGGCTGTCGCTCACGACGGCGACGGCGGAGCTGTCCCAGCGGCACGGACGGTCGCCGACCGTGCACGAGCTGGCGGAGAAGCTGGGGATCTCCGAGGAGGAGGTCCTGGAGGGCCTGGAGTCCGCGAACGCGTACTCGACGCTGTCGCTGGACGTGCCCGACACGGACGACGAGTCGCCCGCGGTCGCGGACACGCTGGGCGCCGAGGACGAGGCGCTGGAGGGCGTCGAGTACCGGGAGTCGCTCAAGCCGCTGCTGGAGGGCCTGCCGCCGCGGGAGAAGCGGATCCTGCTGCTGCGGTTCTTCGGGAACATGACGCAGTCGCAGATCGCGCAGGAGGTGGGCATCTCCCAGATGCACGTCTCCCGGCTGCTGGCCCGCACGCTGGCCCAGCTCCGGGAGAAGCTCCTGGTGGAGGAGTGACACCACCGGCGGGCGGGCCAGGGTGGACCCGGCGGCCCGTCAGGGGGTGTGCCGGGTGATGCCCAGGGCCCGGGTGGTGGCGGGGTGGACCAGGAGCACCAGCGCGGCCACTGCGGCCACCGCCAGCGCGATCCCCGCCGGGATCGCCGCGCCCGCGCTCGTCAGGAGCGTGTACGCCACCGGCAGCGCCAGGATCTGCGTGATGATCGCCGGTCCCCGGCTCCAGCTGCGGCACAGCAGCAGGCCCCGCGCCGCCAGCAGCGGGATGAGGCCGAGCGCGATGAGCGTCGCAGCGCCGGTGAGGGCCTGGGTGACGTCGTCGGGGGTGCCGGTCAGGGTGTTCACGAGGACGTAGACGCCTCCGGCGAAGAGGGCGAGCGCCTCCAGTCCGGCCACCGCCGCGGCGGCCGTCACGCGGGGAGGACGCGTCGTGGGGGCGGGGTTCTGTTCGGTGCTGCTCACCCCAGCAGGGTAGCCGCCCGCTCCCGGCCCCCCTGGGCGCGGTACCGCGCGGTAGGTAACCTGGCGGGCATGCGCGCACTTCTCGTGGTCAACCCGGCAGCCACCACCACGAGTGCCCGCACCCGTGACGTGCTGATCCACGCGCTCGCCAGCGAGATGAAGCTGGACGCCGTGACGACGGAGTACCGGGGCCACGCCCGGGACCTCGCCCGGCGGGCCGCCGACATGGAGGACGTCGACCTGGTCGTCGCGCTCGGCGGGGACGGCACGGTCAACGAGGTCGTCAACGGTCTGCTGCACCGCGGCCCCGACCCGGACCGGCTGCCGCGGCTGGCGGTGGTGCCCGGCGGGTCCACGAACGTGTTCGCCCGCGCGCTCGGCCTGCCGAACGACGCCGTCGAGGCGACCGGCGCGATCCTCGACGCCCTGCGCGAGCAGCGGAGCCGGACGGTCGGTCTCGGCCTTGCGGCCGGTACGCCCGGCACGGAGGACGAGGCGGTGCCGGCCCGCTGGTTCACGTTCTGCGCGGGCCTCGGCTTCGACGCGGGCGTGATCGGCCGCGTCGAGCAGCAGCGGGAGCGGGGCAAGCGGTCGACGCACGCCCTGTACCTGCGGCAGGTCGTCCGCCAGCTGCTGGTGGACCCGCACCGGCGGCACGGCACGATCACGCTGGAGCGGCCGGGCCACGGTCCGGTCGAGGACCTGGTGCTGTCGATAGTCTGCAACACGGCTCCCTGGACGTACCTGGGGAACAAGCCCGTGTACGCGTCGCCGGAGGCGTCCTTCGACAAGGCCCTCGACGTGCTGGGGCTGAACCGGCTCTCGGGGCCCGCCGTCGCCCGGTACGGGACGCAGTTGCTGACGTCCAGTCCGGAGCGCGGGCCGCGCGGCAAGCACGCGGTCTCGCTCCACGACCTGACGGACTTCGCCTTGCATTCGAAGGTCCCGCTGCCGTTCCAGATGGACGGAGACCACCTGGGCCTCCGCACGAGCGTGACGTTCACAGGCGTTCGCCGTGCACTGGGTGTGATTGTGTGAGTAGAAGGGCCCTTGGCCCTTTATCTCGAACGTATGGGCTGGGGTCCACCCCATGGAAGTACGGCTGTGACCTAGCCGACACCGAGGAATCAAAAAAAACTTTCCGGAAGGGGTTGTATCCGCCGCCGAGGTTTGCGAGTCTCTACGTGGCGATCGGGACGGCCCGCAGCACCGGCCTCCAGTGAGAGCCAGAACCCCTCCTCAAACCAGGTCCACACCAGTTCATCTGGCCGTCGGCCCTTCCCTTGCGGAGGGATTCGTGAAAGCGTTCACATTCACAAGCAACTTGCATGCAACACCAAGGAGAGGTAGCAGCCATGGACTGGCGTCACAACGCCGTTTGTCGTGAGGAAGACCCCGAGCTGTTCTTCCCCATCGGCAACACCGGTCCTGCGCTGCTGCAGATCGAGGAAGCCAAGGCCGTCTGCCGTCGCTGCCCCGTGATGGAGCAGTGCCTGCAGTGGGCGCTCGAGTCCGGCCAGGACTCCGGCGTCTGGGGTGGCCTCAGCGAGGACGAGCGCCGCGCGATGAAGCGCCGCGCCGCCCGTAACCGGGCGCGGAACGCCAGCGCCTGAGCACCGCCACCGCGCCTCCCGAGTAGCAGCGCGCAGCAGTAACCCACAGCGTTCGAGCCCCGGACCGTACGAATCGGTCCGGGGCTCGCTGGCGTTCGCGCCCCGGGCGCGCCGGGGACGCGACCGGGGCGGCGGCTACTTCTGCGCGCGGACCGGCACGTCCAGCACCACGCGCGTCCCCCGGTCGGGCGCCGGGCGCATGTCGAACGTGCCGCCCAACTCCCCCTCCACCAGCGTCCGTACGATCTGGAGCCCCAGGTTGCCGGCGCGCTGCGGGTCGAAGCCCTCCGGCAGGCCGCGGCCGTCGTCCTGAACGGTGATCAGCAGCCGCGGGTCGCGCCCCTCGCCGCGGACCGCCGTGACCTCCACCGTCCCCTGCTCGGCCGGGGCGAAGGCGTGCTCCAGGGCGTTCTGCAGGACCTCGGTGAGCACCATCGACAGGGGCGTGGCGACCTCGGCGTCGAGGATGCCGAAGCGCCCGTTGCGCCGGCAGGTCACCTTGCCCGGGGAGATCTCCGCCACCATCGAGATCACCCGGTCCGCGATGTCGTCGAACTCGACGCGCTCGTCCAGGTTCTGCGACAGGGTCTCGTGGACGATGGCGATCGAGCCGACCCGGCGCACCGCCTCGTTCAGCGCCTCCCGACCCCGGTCGGAGTCCATCCGGCGGGCCTGGAGGCGCAGCAGCGCGGCGACCGTCTGGAGGTTGTTCTTCACCCGGTGGTGGATCTCCCGGATGGTGGCGTCCTTGGTGATCAGCTCGCGTTCGCGGCGGCGCAGTTCCGTCACGTCGCGGAGCAGGACGAGCGAACCGATCCGGGTGCCCTTCGGCTTGAGGGGGATGGCGCGGAGCTGGATGACGCCGCTGTTGCCCTCGATCTCCGTCTCGCGCGGGGCGTAGCCGCTGGCCAGTTTGACGAGCGCCTCGTCGACCGGGCCGCGGGAGGGCGCCAGCTCGGCGGTGATCTGGCCGAGGTGCTGGCCGACCAGGTCGGCGGCGAGGCCGAGGCGGTGGTACGCGGAGAGCGCGTTCGGCGAGGCGTACTGGACGACGCCGTCCGCGTCGAGCCGGATCAGCCCGTCGCCGGCGCGCGGCGAGGCGTCCATGTCGACCTGCTGCTCGGGGAAGGGGAAGGTCCCCGCGGCGATCATCTGGGCGAGGTCGGAGGCGGACTGGAGGTAGGTGAGCTCCAGCCGGGAGGGCGTGCGCACCGTGAGCAGGTTGGTGTTGCGGGCGATCACGCCGAGGACGCGGCCCTCGCGCCGTACGGGGATCGACTCGACCCGTACGGGGACCTCCTCGCGCCACTCCGGGTCGCCCTCGCGCACGATGCGGCCCTCGTCGAGGGCGGCGTCGAGCAGCGGGCGGCGACCGCGGGGGACGAGGTGGCCCACCATGTCGTCCTGGTAGGAGGTGGGCCCGGTGTTGGGGCGCATCTGCGCGACGGAGACGTACCGGGTGCCGTCGCGGGTGGGGACCCACAGCACGAGGTCGGCGAAGGAGAGGTCGGAGAGCAGCTGCCACTCCGAGACCAGCAGGTGGAGCCACTCGAGGTCGGAGTCGCCGAGGGCGGTGTGCTGGCGGACGAGGTCGTTCATGGACGGCACATCCGCGAGCGTACCTGTGCGGTTGAACCTGGTGCTTTGCCGGTCCGTGGTGGAGGATGTACCGGCAACCGCCTCCCGTCAGCGGATGGACAGGAAGAATTGGTCTAGTCCACAATGGGTGGTAAGGCTTCCGTCCTCCCCGCACAGGAGGGCGGACCGGGGCTCCGGCGCTCTCTGCCCTGACTGCGTCGAGGCCTCACCCACGGCCGCGGGACCGCACACCCCCGGCCGTTGCAACTCCGGGCTGCGGTGCCGGACGGGTTGAGGGTCCCGTCGCGGCGCCGCGGCCCGCGGGTGCCTCCGGGGCCCGCGCGCGGCCCTCAGCGGGTCTCCGTCACCTTCGCCAGGGCCCTCGGCGCGTCCGGGTCCTGCCCGCGGGCGATCGTCACCTCGTACGCGAGGAGCTGGAGCGGCAGGATCTCCAGGATCGGCTGGAGCTCCTCCGGAACGCCGTCCACCGGCAGGACGAACCCGGCCGACGCCGCCTCCACCTGGGCCTGCGGCCCCACGACGAACAGGTCCGCGCCCCGGCCGCGCAGCCGGTCCAGGACCGGCTGGAGCGCCTCCCCGCCGCGCCCGTCGGTCACCACGGCGATGACGGGCGAGACGTTGTCGACCATGGCGAGCGGGCCGTGCAGCAGGTCGGCGCCGGAGTAGGAGAGCGCCGGGATGTAGCTGGTCTCCATCAGCTTCAGGGCGGCTTCCTTGGCCGTCGGGTAGCCGTAGCCGCGGGAGGTGATCACCATCCGCTCGGCGAACCGGTAGCGGGCGGCCAGGGCGCGCACCTCGTCCTGGCGGGCCAGGATCCGCTCCGCCAGGTCGGGCAGGGCCCGCGCCGCCGAGCCGTCGCCACCGCCCAGGCCCTCCACGAAGAGGTAGAGGGCGAGCAGCGACGCCGTGTACGTCTTCGTGGCGGGGAGCGCCTTCTCGGGGCCGGCGAGGATGTCGATGTGGTACTCGGACACGGCCGCGAGCGGGGAGTCCGGGTTGTTCGTCACCGCCAGCGTGATCGCCCCCGCCTCCCGGGCCGCCTGCGTGGAGGCCACCAGGTCGGGCGAGCCGCCGGACTGGCTGACGGTGATCACCAGGACGTCGGCCAGCCTGGGCCGCGCCCCGTACGCCGTGGTCGTCGACATGGAGGTGAGGCCGCAGGGCAGGCCGAGGCGGACCTCCAGGAGGTACTTGGCGTACAGCGCGGCGTTGTCGGAGGTGCCGCGCGCGGTCAGCAGGACGAAGCGCGGCTCGCGCGCGGCGACGGCCTGCGCGACCGCGCGGATGCCGGGGGCGCCCCGCTCCAGGATGCGGCGCAGCACGGCGGGCTGCTCCGCCATCTCCCCCGCCATGATCCGTCCGGGCTCGTCGCTCATGGGTCCCAGTCGACCAGGGATCCCGGCGGTCCGCCAGCGGTGCCCGCCCGTCCGGCGGGCACCCGGCCGGCGGGCCCCGCCGGCGGGCCGCGAGCCGGGCCGCGCGCGGGGCGCGGAGGCGTGGGGCGGCGGGCGCCGTTCTGCTAGATTGGTCTATACCACCTTCCGTGTGACTCCCTTTCCCCTCCTCCCAGATCGGCAGGCCCAGCGTGGAAGTTGTCATCGTCCAGGACGCCAAGGCAGGCGGCGAGCTCATCGCGGAGGCGATCGCGGCCCTCCTGCGCCGCAAGCCCGACGCTCTGCTCGGCGTGGCCACCGGCTCGACGCCGCTGCCCATCTACGACGCCCTGACCGCCAAGGTCCGCTCGGGCGCGGTGGACGTCTCGCGCGCCCGGATCGCCCAGCTCGACGAGTACGTCGGGCTGCCCGCCGGGCACCCCGAGTCGTACCGCTCCACGGTGCTGCGCCAGGTCGTGGAGCCGCTGGGCCTGGGCCCGGAGTCGTTCCTGGGCCCGGACGGCACCGCCGACGACGTGCAGGCGGCGTGCGAGGCGTACGACCGGGCGCTCGCCGAGGCGGGCGGCGTGGACCTCCAGATACTCGGCATCGGCACGGACGGGCACATCGGCTTCAACGAGCCCTGCTCGTCGCTCGCCTCCCGCACCCGCATCAAGACGCTCACCGAGCAGACCCGGATCGACAACGCCCGGTTCTTCGACGGCGACATCGACCAGGTGCCGCACCACGTCATCACCCAGGGCATCGGCACCATCCTGGAGGCCCGCCACCTGGTCCTCCTCGCCACCGGCGAGGGGAAGGCCGAGGCGGTCGCGCAGACCGTCGAGGGCCCGGTCGCCGCGCTCGTCCCGGCGTCCGCGCTCCAGCTGCACCCGCACGCGACGGTCGTCGTCGACGAGGCCGCCGCCTCCCGGCTGAAGCTCGCCGACTACTTCCGCCACACCTACGCCAACAAGCCCTCCTGGCAGGGCCTGTAGAGCGGCGCCGAGCCCCGCGGAGCACGCGGAAGGGGCCGGGCACCCTCCTCGGGTGCCCGGCCCCTTCGCCGTGTGCGCTACGCGCCGGCGACGACTTCCGCCGCCGCGATCCCGCAGACCCGCGCCGCGCCGTGCGTCGCGATGTGCAGGGCCCCGCGCGGCGGAGCCTGGTTCAGGCCCATCTCCACCACGACCGTGTCGGGGCGGGCGGCGAGCAGCCCGTCCAGCGCCTCCCTCATCCAGGCGTGGCGGTGCGCGTCGCGCACGACGGCCACGATCCGGCGCTCCCCCGCCGCCCGCAGCACGTCCTCGGCGACCGCGTCCGGGCCGTACGCCCCCGTCCGGGTTCCCGGCAGCAGCCGTTCCAGCTCGGCGCCGACGCCCCACGGGGTCTCGTCGCCCACGGCGATGTTGGCGACCGGCGCGAAGGACGCCACGTACGGCGCCGACCGCGGCGGCGCGTACGGCGCCTGACCCGGTGTCACGCGCAGCGCGCGGCGCGCCGCCACCAGACCGATGCCGGTGCCGGGCGCGGTCCCCTCCTGCACCGCCGCGCCCGGCTCCGATCCGGCCCCCCTGGCCCGGTGCGCCTGGGTCCAGGACGCGAGGGCGCGTACCCGCGCCGCCGCGTCGGCCAGCCGCTCCTCGGACAGTTCACCGGTCCGTACCGCCTCCACCAGCGCGTCGCGCAGGCTCAGTACGGTCTCCTCGTCCGCCAGGCCGCCGCCGACGCAGATGGCGTCGGCGCCCGCCGCGATCGCGAGGACGGAACCGCGCTCGATGCCGTACACCGACGCGATGGCCTGCATCTCCATGCCGTCGGTGACGATCAGCCCCTCGTAGCCCAGCTCCTGGCGCAGCAGTCCGGTGAGGATCCGCGGGCTCAGGGTGGCGGGGCGGTCGGGGTCGAGCGCGGGCAGCAGGATATGCGCGCTCATCACCGATTTGGAACCCGCGGCGATGGCCGCGCGGAAAGGCGCCAGCTCACGGGCGTGCAGTGTGTCCAGATCCACATCGATGCGGGGCGTCGCGAGGTGTGAGTCCACATTCGTGTCGCCGTGTCCGGGGAAGTGCTTGGTGCAGGCGGCGACGCCGGCGGACTGCATGCCCTCGATGTACGCCACGGTGTGCCGGGAGACGAGCCGCGGGTCGGCGCCGAAGGACCGCACGCCGATGACCGGGTTGTTCGGGTCCGAGTTGACGTCGGCGGACGGCGCCCAGTTGAAGTCCACGCCGCAGGCGGCCAGGCGGCGGCCCAGTTCGTGGGCGACGGCACGGGTCAGGTCGGTGTCGTCGACGACGCCGAGCGCGAAGTTCCCGGGGAAGGAGGAGCCGGTGCGGACCTCCAGGCGCGTGACGTCGCCGCCCTCCTCGTCGATGGCGACGAGGATGTCGTCGCGCTCGGCGCGCAGCCGCGCGGTGAGGGAGGCCAGCTGCTCGGGAGTGGCGATGTTGCGGCCGAACAGGCCGACCGAGGAGAGCCCCTCGCCGATCCGGCGCAGCAGCCACTCCGGCGGGGTGGTGCCCACGAAGCCGGGCTGGAGGACGGTGAGGGCGTCGCGGGTGAGCGTGTCGGAGGTGCCGCGTACGAGTGTGGTCATGGGACCGGTCATCCCTTCACTGCGCCGGCCGTGAGACCCGCGGCCATCTTGCGCTGGACGAGGAGGAAGAGGATCACGATCGGGACGGCCATCATGGTGGAGCCCGCCATCATCGGGGCGTACTCGGTGCCGTTCTTCGTGATGAAGTTGCCGAGCCAGACGGTGGCCGTCTGGTTCTGCTGGCTCATCAGCATCAGCGCGTACAGGTACTCGTTCCAGGCCTGGATGAAGCCGTAGACGGACGTCGCGACCATGCCCGGGGCGAGCAGCGGGAAGACGACGCGGACGAAGGCGCCGGTGCGGGTGCAGCCGTCGACCATGGCCGCCTCCTCCAGCTCCTTGGGGATGTTCACGATGAAGCCGCGCAGGGTCCAGACCGTGAACGGGAGGATGAAGGTCAGGTACGTGATGATCAGACCGGTGATCTTGTCGTACTGACCCAGGTCGTTGAGGAGCAGGAAGACCGGGATGATCATGGCGACGAGCGGGACCATCTGGACGGCGAGGATGCCGACGATGACGACCTTGCGTCCGCGGAAGGCGAACCGCGAGATGGCGAGCGCCGCGAGCATGCCGACCCCGATGCCGATGACCACGACGACCAGGGAGACGACGAGGCTGCGACCGACCGGGCCCCAGAAGTCGGCGATCTGCAGGGCGCGTTCGAAGTTCTCCAGCGTGAAGGTGGAGGGGAAGAAGTGCGGGTTCGGGTCGATCGCGTCCTTGGCCGGCTTGAAGGCCGTGTTCACCATCCAGTAGACGGGGAAGCCGAGGATGGCGAAGACGAGGAGGCCCAGCAGGTTCCAGCCGAGCTTCCCGGCGCGCGGGCGGCCGGGGGCGGTCCGGGGGACCTTGGCGGCCGGGGCCGTCGGGGCGGCCGGGGTCGCGGGGTCGGCCGTGGCGACCGTGGCGTTGGCGCTCACTCCACCTCTCCGATCTTGAGCATCTGACGCATGTAGACGGCGACCGCGCCGAGCAGGAGGAAGACCGTGACGAGGGCGATGGCCGAGCCGGTGCCGTAGTCGTTGACGACGAACGCCTTGTCGAACGAGTAGGTGGTGAGCACCTGGAACTCGGGCTCGGGGTGACCGTTGCGCATCACGTAGACCTGCGGGAAGACGCCCATGTCCCAGATGACGGAGAGAGTCGTCAGCATGACGATGATGGGCTTGAGGATCGGCAGGGTGACGTAGCGGAAGACGCCCCAGGAGCCGGCGCCGTCGAGGCGGGCGGCCTCCTCCAGTTCCTTGGGGACCTGGGTGAGGCCCGCGCTGAGCGTGATCACGACGAAGGGCACGGCGCCCCACACGACCAGCAGCATGATCACGGCGAGGCCCTGGGGGCCGCTGGCGAACCAGTTGTGGCCGATCATCTCGACGCCGGGCAGCTTGTCGATGAGCCAGTTGAGCACGCCGTAGTCCGCGTCGAACAGCCACTTGAAGATGGCGGTGGCGACGATGATGGGCATGCCCCAGCTGGCCACCAGGACGATGCTGACGAGCGCCTTCACCCAGGGCGAGACCCGCTGGAGCAGCAGCGCGATCAGCATGCCGAGGACCATGGTCAGGATGACGGCGCCGCCGGCGAAGATCACCGTGCGCACGACGACGGCCCAGAACTCGCCGTCACCGAGGATCTTGGCGAAGTTCTCCAGGCCGGCGCTCTCGGCCTCCTGGAAGCCCCACAGCTGGGGCTGGCCGAACTTCTGGAAGGAGAGGGTGACCAGGCGCACCAGCGGGTAGCCGAGCACCAGCACCAGAATGGTGAGGCAGGGCGCGAGGAGCAGCCACGGCACTCCCGCCCCGGGGCCCGTACCGCCCCTGGTCCGCTTGTCGTCCGGCTTCCCGGCGGTAGGTCCGGCACCCGGGCCGGGCGGTGGCGCGTGGCGCACCGCCGGCGCCTTCGCGGTGGTTGTCTCAGCGGCACTCATCCCGTGCTCCTCAGCGATCCCTCTCGTGCGTACGGGCGGCGGGGCCCCGCCGTGCGGCGGGGCCCCGCCCTCAGGTCACTTGGTGTTGATGACCTTGTCGATCGCGGCGTCCGCGTCCTTCGCGGCGGCCTCGACCGACTTCTTGCCGTTGGCGATCTCGACGAGCATCGTCTTGAGGATCTGGCCCTTCTCGACCTGGCCCCAGCCGGGCGCGGTCGGGACGAACCAGCTGTACTCGGCGGCGGTGGCCGGGACGGCGGTCGCCGGGTCGTCCTTCAGCGGGGCGAGGTCCGCCTTGTTGTTGGGCAGGTTGCCCTTGGCGGCGAGGCCCTTCTGGCCCTCGGCGCCGGTGAAGACGGCGATCCACTCCGCCGCGACGTCCTGGGACTTGGACTTGACCGGGATGGCCAGGTCGGAGCCGCCGAGGAAGACGGGGAGGTTCTTGCCGGACGGGCCGGGCATGACGAAGTCCTGGAGCTTGTCCTTCAACCCCCCGACCTTGTCGTTCTTCGGGTCGGCGGCGGTGGCGCCCTCCCAGCCGGCACCGAAGATGGTGGCGGCGTTGCCCTGGCCGAAGACGACGGGACGGTCGGACTCGTCCTTCGTCTTGTCGCCGTGCATGTACTTGTCGAGGACGTTCTTGTACGCGGTGAGGCCCTTGACCGACTCCGGCGAGGAGAGGTTCGCCTTCCAGGTGTCGCCGTCCTGCTTGGCGATGGAGCCGCCGGCCTCGTAGACGAAGGACATCGCGGCGTACCAGTCGGGCGCGGGCTGGTACCAGGCGCTGAACTTGTCGCCCTTCTTGGCCTGGATCTTGTCCAGGGCCGCGGTCAGCTCCGCCCAGGTCTTCGGGGCGTCCTTGACGCCCGCCTCGGCGGCGATGTCCTTGCGCCAGGTACCCACGCGGCCACCGGCGTAGTAGGGGACGCCGTAGGTCTTGCCGTTGTAGGTGACGGAGGCCTTGAGGGCGTCCAGCCACTTGTCCGAGTTGTCGAACTTCTTCGGGTCGACCTCGGCGAAGGCGCCCTTCGCCATGTAGCCGATCATCTCGGTGTTGCCCATCTCGACCACGTCGGGGGCCTTGTCCGTGGCCAGGACCGCGTCGAGCTTGGTGTTCTTGTCGGGCCAGCCGTAGTACTCGTGCTTGATCTTGATGCCGGGGTACTTCTTGACGATCGCGTCGTCGGCGGCCTTGACCAGCTCGGGCCAGTTGTTCTGCGCGTCGACGGTCAGCCAGACGGTAAGCTCCTTGGCCCCGCCCGCCTTGTCGTTCCCGCCGCTGTCGGAACCGCCGCACGCGGTGAGGCCGACCATCATGCCCGCGACACCGATCGCCGCGATGAGCTTGCGCTTCACGCCACCCTCCTCAGGGATGCCTGCAACCCCGCCCACCGCGAAGACATTACGTACGACGAACGACGAGTACTGCTCGTGGGGCTGGGACCTGGTCTTTAATGGTTTAGACCAGTAACCCGGAGCTTGGCCTAGACCTTTGGGGGTGTCAAGGGTGTATAAGAGGGGCTGTTGCGTCCGTTATCGGACCGACACCTGAGGAGGGGCGAAGACCCGTGACCGGTCCGTGCCACCATGTGAGCCGCGACAGACGGAGGAGCCGGTGACGGCAGCAGTACAGGAGTCGGAAAGGCAGGCCATGGCCACGGACAGTGGCGGTACGGAGACCGCGGTCGGGCTCCCGTCCGAGAACGGGACGGCGACCCGCACGGCTCGCGTACCGAAGTACTACCGGCTCAAGCGCCACTTGCTGGAGATGACCGAGACGATGCCCCCCGGCACACCCGTGCCGCCGGAGCGCACCCTCGCCGCCGAGTTCGACACCTCCCGCACCACCGTACGCCAGGCCCTCCAGGAACTGGTGGTCGAGGGCCGCCTGGAGCGGATCCAGGGCAAGGGCACGTTCGTGGCGAAGCCCAAGGTCTCCCAGGCGCTCCAACTCACCTCATACACCGAGGACATGCGCGCCCAGGGCCTGGAGCCCACCTCCCAGCTGTTGGACATCGGGTACGTCACCGCCGACGACACCCTCGCGGGGCTGCTCGACATAGAGGCCGGCGGGCGCGTCCTGCGCATCGAGCGGCTCCGCCTCGCCAGCGGGGAGCCGATGGCCATCGAGACGACGCACCTGTCGGCCAAGCGCTTCCCGGCGCTGCGCCGCTCCCTGGCGAAGTACACGTCCCTCTACACGGCGCTCTCCGAGGTGTACGACGTGCGGCTGGCCGAGGCCGAGGAGACCATCGAGACCTCCCTGGCCACCCCGCGCGAGGCGGGGCTGCTCGGTACGGACGTGGGCCTGCCGATGCTGATGCTGTCCCGCCA
The DNA here is from genome assembly GCF_032423885.1 of Streptomyces tamarix. Taxonomy (NCBI): domain Bacteria; kingdom Bacillati; phylum Actinomycetota; class Actinomycetes; order Kitasatosporales; family Streptomycetaceae; genus Streptomyces; species Streptomyces tamarix. The sequence goes on from NZ_JAWCTQ010000001.1 coordinate 333,986, forward strand.
CTCCGTCGACGAGAACGGCGCCCCCGTGGAGTGGGTCCGTTCGGTGTACCGGGGCGACCGCTACAAGTTCGTGGCGCGCCTCAAGCGGCCCACCTCCGAGTAGCGGCCCGGCCCCCCCGGGGCCGGAGGACCGCGCGGACGTACGGCGGCCGGGCCCGGCACCCCGGCGCGGTCGCCCCGTCCTCCGGGACCCCGTCCTCCGGGACCCCGTCCTCCGGAACCCCGGCGGCCGGGCGGGCGGCACGCCGGGCTGACACCCCCCCACCGCGCACGCCCGCCTCCCGTCTCCCGCCGCCCGCGCCGCGCCCGCCGCCCTCCCCCGGCCCTCGCCGGACCCGCCGGGTCACCGCAGTCACACCGTTATCGAGTGACGGGTTCCCTGCGGCCTGGCCGTCCCCTAGATTCACCGCATATTCGGCTGATCATGAGGGGACCGTTCGCCATGTCCGAGGTGACACAAGAGAAACAACCGGTGGTCACTCCCGTCCGGGTGGTGATCGCGCTCTGTCTGATCGCTCCGTTCGTCGCGATGCTCTGGGTGGGTTCCTACTCCCGGACGGAGCCCACGCTCATCGGCATCCCGTTCTTCTACTGGTACCAGATGCTGTGGGTCGTGCTGTCGACCGCGCTGACGATGGTCGCGTACCAGTTGTGGCACCGCGAGCAGCGCGCCCGCGCCTCCCGGAACGGGGGTGGGGAGCGATGAAGGACGGTGTCAACGGCGTCGCGCTCGCCGTCTTCGTCTTCTTCTTCCTGCTCGTCACGGTCCTCGGCTTCATGGCCGCCCGCTGGCGCAGGGCGGAGAACGAGAACAGCCTGGACGAGTGGGGCCTGGGCGGTCGCTCGTTCGGCACGTGGGTCACCTGGTTCCTGCTCGGCGGCGACCTGTACACGGCGTACACCTTCGTCGCCGTCCCGGCCGCGATCTACGCGGCGGGCGCGGCCGGCTTCTTCGCCGTGCCGTACACGATCCTCGTCTACCCGCTGATCTTCACCTTCCTGCCCCGCCTGTGGTCGGTGTCGCACAAGCACGGGTACGTCACCACCTCCGACTTCGTGCGCGGGCGCTTCGGCTCCAAGGGCCTGTCGCTGGCGGTCGCCCTCACCGGCATCCTCGCCACGATGCCGTATATCGCGCTCCAGCTCGTCGGCATCCAGGCCGTGCTGGACGTCATGGGCCTCGGCGGCGGCGAGTCGACGCACTGGTTCATCAAGGACCTGCCGCTGCTCCTCGCCTTCGGCGTGCTCGCGGCGTACACGTACTCCTCCGGGCTGCGCGCCCCCGCGCTGATCGCGTTCGTCAAGGACACGCTGATCTACCTGGTCATCGCGGTCGCCATCATCTACATCCCCATCAAGCTGGGCGGGTTCGACGCGATCTTCGGCGCCGCCGGCGACGCCTTCGCGCAGGTCAACCCGGCGACCGACAAGCCGCGCGGCGCGCTCGTGCCGGGCGAGGGGGCCCAGTGGACGTACGCCACGCTGGCGCTCGGCTCGGCGCTGGCGCTGTTCATGTACCCGCACTCGATCACGGCCACCCTGTCGTCCGGCAGCCGTGACGTGATCCGCCGCAACACGACGATCCTGCCGCTGTACTCGCTGATGCTCGGCCTGCTCGCGCTCCTCGGGTTCATGGCGATCGCCGCCGGCATCAAGGTGCAGAACGGCCAGTTGGCCATCCCCCAGTTGTTCGAGGACATGTTCCCGGACTGGTTCACGGGCGTGGCCTTCGCCGCGATCGGCATCGGCGCGCTCGTCCCGGCCGCCATCATGTCCATCGCCGCGGCGAACCTCTTCACCCGCAACATCTACAAGGACTTCCTGAAGCCGGACGCCACCCCGGAGCAGGAGACCAAGGTGTCCAAGCTGGTGTCGCTGCTGGTGAAGGTGGGCGCCCTCGCCTTCGTCCTGACGATGGACAAGACGGTCGCCATCAACTTCCAGCTCCTGGGCGGCATCTGGATCCTCCAGACCTTCCCCGCGCTGGTCATCGGCCTGTTCACCCGCTGGTTCCACCGCTGGGCGCTGCTGGGCGGCTGGGCGGTCGGCATGGTGTACGGCACGTGGACCGCGTACAACGTGGCGAGCCCCACGCAGAAGCACTTCGGCGGCTCGTCGGCGGAGATCCCCGGCATCGGCGAGATCGGCTACATCGGCCTCACCGCGTTCGTGCTGAACCTGCTGGTCACGGTCGTCCTCACGTTCGTGCTGCGGGCGGTGAAGGCCCCGGAGGGCGTCGACGAGACGACGGCGTCCGACTACACCGCCGACTCCGGCGACCCCGGGGTCAGCCCCGAACTGCCCAAGGTGGGAACCGGCCACTGACCCCCCGGCCCGCCGCGCCCGGAGGCCCCGCCCTCCCCACCCGCGCGGCCCGGCGGCCCCCAAGGGCCCCGCACCGCCCCGCCGGGGTGGTGCGGGGCCCCTCACGTTCCGCGGGGCGGGGTGGGCGAGGATGGGCGCATGAGACGCCGCCCCGCGCCCCCTCCGGCCGCCCTGGCCCTGCTGCTCCTCCTCGCCGCCTGCGGCACGCGGACGGCCGGTGCGGACGTGCCCGACCGGGCCGGACTGGAGGCCCGCGCCGCCGCCCTGCAGACCCGGCCCGAGCACGTGTACGTGACGGAGGCGGACGGCTTCGACCTGGCCGAGCAGTCCGTGGGCGTCCTCGGCGACGACGGCTTCTCCGCCACGTACGTCTCCCCGGGCGGCGGCGCGATCACCCTCGCCGTCGAGCGCGGCGGGGTCGACGCGGCGAGCTGCGCGGAGCTCCCCGCGGTTTCGGCCACCGGCCCCGCCGGCACCCCCTGCGAGAAGGACGGCGCGGGCTGGTACCGCGCCTCGGACGGCGCCCACGCGTACGTGCGCGCCGAGAACGGGCTGCGCGTCCGGGTCAGCGCCGACCGCTCCGTCGACCGCGACACGTTGCGCGGCGCCGCCGAGCGGGCGCACCGCGCCTCCGACGAGGAGCTGGACGCGGTCCTGCCCGAGCTCCGGCCCGGCGCCGGGGAGCCCGTCGAACGCGGCGACCTGCCGCCCGTGGGCGACGGGGCGCCCCGAAACGACGTGGGCGCGAGCGGCTGATCCCGCCACACTGGGGCCCATGGACGCCACTTGGACCCCACCCGCCGCACCGAGCACCACCGACTTCGCCATCCGCCCCGTACGCCCCGCCGAGCACCGCGCCCTGGGCGAGATCAGCGCCCGCGCCTACCTCGACGGCGGGCTGCTCCAGTACGGGGCCGACGACCCCTACCTCGACCTGCTGCGCGACGTGCCGCGCCGGGCCGCCGAGGCCGAGGTGCTCGTCGCCGTCGACCCGGACGGCACGCTCCTGGGCGGCGTGACGTTCGTCCCGTCCGACGGCAGCCCGTGGGCGGACATCGCGGGACCGGACGAGGCCGAGTTCCGGGTGCTCGCCGTGTCCGGCGCGGCGCGCGGACGGGGCGTGGGCGAGGCGCTCGTACGGGCGTGCGCCGACCGGGCACGCGCCGTCGACGGCTGCGCGCGGCTCGTCCTGTCGGTCGTCCCGCAGGCCCGCGGCGCCCGGCGGCTGTACGACCGGATGGGCTTCGCCAGGGCCCCGCAGCGGGACTGGGAGCCCCTGCCCGGTCTGCCCCTCCTCGCGTACGAGCTGACACTCTGACACAACATGTGGGGGGTGCCGTATCCCGCGCCCCCCACATGTATGCTCGTGCTCGCTGTCGTAGCAGGGGAATCCGGTGCGAGTCCGGAACTGTCCCGCAACGGTGTACCGGTGTGCCCTTCGCGTACCCCACAAGTCCGACGACCTGCCGACAGCGCACCCGGACCGTCCGGCCCGGGTGCCCAGACGTCCGGGCCTCGCGGAGTGGGCCGGCGGACGCGGTCACGCACGCCCCCGTGCCCAAGGGCGGGGTGCGCCCGCTTCCCGCCTCCCCGCCGTGCGGCCCCGAGCCGAGCGAGGGAGAGCCCCCACGTGACCATCGCGCCAGCGGATCCGGCCTCAGCCACCGAAGCCGACGCTCCCGGGACCGCGTTGCTGCGGACCCTGACCGACCTCACCGCGGACCTTCCCGACACCGACCCCGGCCGGGTCGCCGCCGCCGCCCTGCGCGGCCGGCACGCCGGGTCGGACGAGGCCGAACTCCGGGAGCTCGCCACCGAGGCGGCGGCCGGCCTGATCGCCGAGGACCCGGCGTACTCCAGGCTCGCCGCCCGGCTGCTGGCCCGCGCGATCACCGACGAGGCCGCCGGCCAGGGAGCGGTGGCGTTCTCCGCGTCGGTCGCCGTCGGCCACCGCGAAGGGCTCATCGCCGACCGGACCGCCGACTTCGTCGCCCGCCACGCCGACCGGCTCGACGCGGTGATCGACCCGGCGGCCGACGACCGCTTCGGCTACTTCGGGCTGCGCACCCTGTACTCCCGCTACCTGCTGCGCCACCCGATCACCCGCAAGGTCGTCGAGACCCCGCAGCAGTTCCTGCTCCGCGTCGCCTGCGGACTGGCGGAGGACGGCACCGCGCGCGCCCTCGGCGAGGTCGAGGCGCTGTACGGGCTGATGAGCCGGCTCGACTACCTGCCCTCCTCCCCCACCCTGTTCAACTCGGGCACCCGCCACCCCCAGATGTCCTCCTGCTACCTGCTGGACTCCCCCCAGGACGAGCTGGACTCCATCTACGACCGCTACCACCAGGTGGCGCGGCTGTCGAAGCACGCGGGCGGCATCGGCCTGTCGTACTCCCGCATCCGCGCCCGCGGTTCGCTGATCCGCGGCACCAACGGCCACTCCAACGGCATCGTCCCGTTCCTGAAGACGCTCGACGCGTCGGTCGCCGCCGTCAACCAGGGTGGTCGCCGCAAGGGCGCCGCCGCGGTCTACCTGGAGACCTGGCACGCCGACATCGAGGAGTTCCTGGAGCTCCGCGACAACACCGGCGAGGACGCCCGCCGCACCCACAACCTGAACCTGGCGCACTGGATCCCGGACGAGTTCATGCGCCGCGTCAACGCCGACGCCCCGTGGTCGCTGTTCTCCCCGTCGGACGTGCCCGAGTTGGTCGACCTGTGGGGCGAGGAGTTCGACGCCGCGTACCGGGCCGCCGAGGCGAAGGGCCTGGCCCGCAAGACGATGCCGGCCCGCGACCTGTACGGCCGGATGATGCGGACCCTCGCGCAGACCGGCAACGGCTGGATGACGTTCAAGGACGCCGCGAACCGCACCGCCAACCAGACCGCCGAGCCGGGCCACACGGTCCACTCCTCGAACCTGTGCACCGAGATCCTGGAGGTCACGGACGACGGGGAGACCGCGGTCTGCAACCTGGGCTCGGTGAACCTGGGCGCGTTCGTCGCCGGCGACGGCATCGACTGGGAGCGGCTGGACGAGACGGTCCGCACCGCGGTGACGTTCCTCGACCGGGTCGTCGACATCAACTTCTACCCGACCGAGCAGGCCGGCCGGTCCAACGCCCGCTGGCGCCCGGTGGGCCTGGGCGCGATGGGCCTCCAGGACGTCTTCTTCAAGCTGCGGTTGCCGTTCGACTCGCCCGAGGCGCGCGCCCTGTCCACGCGGATCGCCGAGCGGATCATGCTCGCCGCGTACGAGGCGTCCGCCGACCTGGCCGAGCGCAGCGGCCCGCTGCCCGCCTGGGACAAGACCCGCACGGCGCGCGGCGTGCTGCACCCCGACCACTACGACGTGGAGCTGACCTGGCCGGAGCGGTGGGCGGCGCTGCGCGAGCGCGTCGCCTCCGTCGGCCTGCGCAACTCGCTGCTCCTCGCGATCGCGCCGACCGCGACGATCGCGTCCATCGCGGGGGTCTACGAGTGCATCGAGCCGCAGGTCTCCAACCTGTTCAAGCGCGAGACGCTGTCCGGCGAGTTCCTCCAGGTCAACTCGTACCTGGTGGACGACCTGAAGAAGCTCGGCGTGTGGGACGCGCAGACCCGCGAGGCGCTGCGCGAGTCGAACGGCTCGGTGCAGGGCTTCACCTGGGTGCCGGCCGAGGTGCGCGAGCTGTACCGGACGGCGTGGGAGATCCCGCAGCGCGGCCTGATCGACATGGCCGCCGCCCGGACGCCGTTCCTGGACCAGTCGCAGTCGCTGAACCTGTTCCTGGAGACGCCGACCATCGGCAAGCTGTCGTCGATGTACGCGTACGCCTGGAAGCAGGGCCTGAAGACCACGTACTACCTGCGCTCCCGCCCGGCGACGCGGATCGCCCGCGCCGCGTCCGCGACCCCCGTGCCCGTCCAGCAGGCGTCCGAGCCCGACGCCGTCGCCTGCTCCCTTGAGAACCCCGAGTCCTGCGAGGCCTGTCAGTGATGAGCTCCACCCGCGACACCCACCCGTCACCCGGCCACCGCCCCTCATCGGCGGCGCCTCGCACCGGCACCCCCAGACTGCTCGACCCGGGCTTCGAGCTGACGCTGCGTCCGATGCGCTACCCGGACTTCTACGAGCGCTACCGGGACGCCATCAAGAACACCTGGACCGTCGAGGAGGTCGACCTCCACTCGGACGTCGCGGACCTGGCGAAGCTGACCCCCGGCGAGCAGCACCTGATCGGCCGGCTCGTGGCGTTCTTCGCGACGGGCGACTCGATCGTCGCGAACAACCTGGTCCTGACGCTCTACAAGCACATCAACTCGCCCGAGGCCCGACTCTACCTCTCCCGCCAGTTGTTCGAGGAGGCCGTGCACGTCCAGTTCTACCTGACGCTGCTCGACACGTACCTCCCCGACCCGGACGACCGCGCCGCCGCGTTCGACGCCGTCGAGAACATCCCGTCCATCCGCGAGAAGGCCGCGTTCTGCTTCCGGTGGATGGACTCGGTGGAGAAGCTGGACCGGCTGGAGACCAAGGCCGACCGGCGCCGCTTCCTGCTGAACCTGATCTGCTTCGCCGCGTGCATCGAGGGCCTGTTCTTCTACGGCGCCTTCGCGTACGTCTACTGGTTCCGCTCGCGCGGTCTGCTGCACGGCCTGGCGACCGGCACCAACTGGGTGTTCCGCGACGAGACGATGCACATGAGCTTCGCCTTCGACGTCGTGGACACGGTCCGCAAGGAGGATCCGGACCTGTTCGACGACCGGCTGGAGCAGCAGGTCGTAGACATGCTGAAGGAGGCCGTGGAGGCCGAGCTGCAGTTCGCCCGCGACCTGTGCGGCGACGGCCTGCCGGGCATGAACACCGAGTCGATGCGCGCCTACCTGGAGTGCGTCGCCGACCAGCGCCTGACCCGGCTGGGCTTCGCCCCCGTGTACGGCTCGGAGAACCCGTTCGCGTTCATGGAGCTGCAGGGCGTCCAGGAGCTGACGAACTTCTTCGAGCGGCGCCCCTCCGCGTACCAGGTCGCCGTCGAGGGTTCGGTGGACCTGGACGAGGACTTCTGACCGGTCCGCCCCCGGCGTACGGCGGCCCGCGCCCCTCCCCCGCGGGAAGGGGCGCGGGCCGCCGCGCCGTCGGTCAGATGCCGCAGCTGGGCGCCGACCAGTACCGGCTGGGCCGGTGGTCGAGGTGCGTGTGGTCGTTGTGGCCCGGGTAGCCGGGGCCGAGGATCCCGTTGAAGCCGTGGTTGCGGGCCTGCTGCGCCAGCTTGCACAGCGAGTGCGGGCCGGCGCCGAGGTCGGCGGCGTCACCGTACAGGTGGCGGCTGTCGGACGCCCCGCCGACCGCGTTGTTGCAGCTCACCGAGCGGAAGCCGCTGGTCACCGTGATCGGCTGGTCGCCCAGGGCGTGCCGCAGGGCCTCCAGCTTCCACATGGTGCGCAGCGCGTTGGCCTTGGCGGTGGCCGCGCTCACGGCGCCGCCGGACCAGGTGGAGTTGCAGCGGTTGAGTTCGGCGTAGCTGAAGTGGACCGGGGTGCAGTCGCTGTCCTGGAGGGCGTAGATCTTGCTGAAGGTCGCGGGGCCGGCGACCCCGTCGGCGGTGAGCCCGTAGGCGGCCTGGAAGCGCTTGACGGCGGCGGTGGTCGCCGGGCCGTACGAGCCGTCGACGGCGAGGACCGCGCCGTAGCCGGGGTATCCGGAGACCCGGATCTGGAGCTGGGTGACGTCGGATCCGGTCGCGCCCTGCGACAGGGTGCGGGACCAGGTGTAGCAGTCGTCGGCCTGGGCGGGACCGGCGGTGGCCACGACTCCGGCGAGGCCGGCGACGGCGGCCATGACCAGGGACAACAGAAGGCGTGCCGTACGTCTCAGCATTGCGTCTCCCTGTTGTGAGGACGGTGTACGGGAGAGACTGGCGTGACGGTCAACGCGCGTCAACAGCCCCCGCGCCACCGCTGTCCGTCCGCCCGGTGACGGAACGGTGAAGCGCGGGGCGACGGGGACGGCAGGGGCGACGGGGACGGAGGGGGCGACGGGACACGCCCGTGCCGGACGCGGCCGTTCGCCGGCACGGGCTTGTCGCGTCCCGGAGCAGGTGGGGGCCCGGGGGCTCAGTCGTTGGGGACCACGGGGTAGCGCGGCGTGCCCTCGGCCATCTGGCGCAGGGCGTCCTTGCGGTCCCGCTTCGACAGGCGGTCGATGTACAGGTAGCCGTACAGGTGGTCCGTCTCGTGCTGGAGGCAGCGGGCGAAGTAGCCCGTGCCGCGGACCTTGATGGGGTTGCCCTTCACGTCCTGGCCGCGCACGACCGCGTAGTCGGGGCGGGCCAGCGAGGCGTACGCGGTGGGGACGGACAGGCAGCCCTCGTTGGAGTCGTCCAGGACGCGCCGTTCGGGCGGCAGTTCCTCCAGGACCGGGTTGCAGACGACGCCGACGTGGCGCACGCCCTCGTCGTCGGGGCAGTCGTAGACGAAGACCTTCAGGTCGACGCCGATCTGGTTGGCGGCGAGGCCCACGCCCTCGGCGGTGCGCTGGCTGGCGAACATGTCGTCGACCAGCCGGGCCAGTTCGTCGTCGAACGCGGTGACGTCCTTGCACTCCTTGTGCAGCACCGGGTTGCCGACGACCGTGATCGGACGCGACGTGCCGCGCGCGCGGTACGCCTGCTCGCGCTCCTCGCAGTTCTCCGTGTCGACGACGAAGCCCTCGTCGTCCACGGGGAGGGCTTCGAAGCCCTGCTGGTCCGTCTCCTGCTGCGCCATGACCGGTTTCGCGCCTTCCCTTAAATACCCGTTGCGATGTGCCCGTACAGCCTACGGGCCCGGGGGGACGGGCATCAGCAGACTTCCTCCAGATCCCGCCACTCCCGGCTGTCCGGGCTGTCCGCGACCCAGCCGTCCAGCAGCCCCCGCACCAGCCCGGCCGGCGCGGCGATGCCGCACTCCCGCTCCGGCACCCACAGGTCGCCGGCGGTGCGGTGGCCGAGGGGGCCCGGGTGGCCGGGCTCGCTGTGGTCGTGCGGGTCGAGGTGCTCGCCGTCGCCCTCGGCGCTCGGCATCCGCGACTCGGAGCAGGTGCGGCACAGCAGCCGCACGGACGACGACCAGTCCTCGGCGGCGAACCCGGCGTCGGCGGCGAGGCGCTCCAGGGCGTCCCTGTCGGCCTCGGTCGCGGCCTCCAGCAGCACCACCCAGGTCGGCACGGGCGACGGCGCCCACAGCTCGATCTCGTCGAACACGGGGAAGCTGTGCCCGGACGCGGTGGTCCGCTCGCCGTTGGGCACCCCGTCGTGGAGGACGACCTCGCCCCAGCGGCGCCCGGACGACGGCAGCGGGATCGACAGCACCTCGATCCGGGCCGGGTCGAGCCTGCGGCCCCACACCACCTCGGCCTCGCCCTCCGGCGACAGCCGTACGGCGGCGCTGCCCAGCTCCATGCCGGTCGGCTCCCCGCCGGGCGCGTCACCCGCGGGCACCTTCAGGCCGTACGCCTGCCAGGCCCGCCGGGCGAGCGGCCAGTCCTGGAGGGCCGTGGCGGCGATGCCGACGTTCCACCAGTCGGGCGCCCCGGTCTCCTTGTCGAGCAGGGCGACCGCCCGGAGCCCGGCGGCGCGGGCCTGTTCCCAGTCGTGGCGGAACTTGTGCAGCAGCGCCAGGTTGAACCAGGACTCGGAGAGCCAGGGCTCCAGATCGGCGGCGCGCGTCAGCAGCGCGCCCGCGTCCTCGTACCGCCCGTCCCCGATCAGCGTGAACGCGCGGTCGGTGGCCTGCCGCCACGAGGCGGAGGGCCGATGCCGTACCTTCCCGAAGATCCTCACGATTCCCGCCTGCCGGTCGCTGAAGGTCACTGCCCCCGGACACCCTCTCGTTGGCATCCAACCATGCCCGGTCGCACGCCCGCTCATTACCCATGGGTTACCCCGGTGCCGGCCCCTCGACGCCGCCGCGGGCGACGACCCTGACGAGGGATTCCACCACGGCGGGGTGGTAGTCCCGCGCGGTCCCCAGGCGGAGGTGCTCCAGCGCCCGGAGCGCCCCCTGGGCGGTTTCCCCGGACAGGTCGTCGTACGCGTTGACGGCGCGGACGATCCGCGCGGCGACGGGCTGCTCCCGGTACGGGTCGGCCTGCCGCTCCACGACGGCGGCGACGGCCGCGGGGACGCCGGTCTGGCGGACCACGGCGCCGCCGAGGAGGGCGATGCGGCGCTGCTCGGCGGGGGGCAGCAGGGCGGTGGCGCCCTCGGGGACCGGGTCGACGAGGGAGAGCTGGCCGATGTCGTGCATGAGCGCCGCGTACTCCAGGACGGTCAGGTCCTCCCCCGACAGGCCCAGTTCCCGCCCGACGGCCCGGCTGAGCGCGGCGACCCGGTGGGCGTGGCCGGTCGGCGTGTAACCGGCGACCTCGGTGGCCCGGGCCAGGGAGGCGATGGTCTGCCGGTACGTGCGGCGGACGGCGGCGTAGCGGCGGAAGGCGAGCTGGGTGAGGAGCAGCGGCACGCACAGCACGGGGAGCGCCCACAGCCCGACGACGGCCACCGCGAGGGCCATCACGGCGCCGGTCGCGCAGATGGCGGACCCGACGCCCGGCAGGGCCCGCAGCTCGTCGCGGAGGAGGGGCGCGTACGGGTAGCGGGTGCGGGCGTGCAGGAGGAGGGCCGCCAGTACGGCGTCGCACAGCGCGGTCAGGACGAGGACGAGCACCAGGGCCGGCACGTGGCGCGGGTCCGGGGCGGTGTGCAGGGGCCCGGCGCAGACGGCGGCGAAGACGAGGGTGAGCACCCTGCGGGCCAGGTAGTCCGGGTGGGGGCCCCGCCCGCGCGCGATGTGCGGGAAGACCCCGGCCAGCGCGCCCACCACGGCGACGGCGACGGTCTGCGGTACGCCGTGCCCGGCGGGCACGAGGGCGTAGGCGAGCGCCCCGGCGGCGCCGAGCGGCGCGGGTTCCCGCTCGTCGGGCCCGGCGTACCACCGGGCGAGCCCCCCGACGGCGATCAGCACGCCGAAGGCGAGGGCGGCCCCGGGCTGGTGGACGCCGGCCCAGAGGGTCCACGCCACTCCCCCGGCCACCGTCCCGACGGCGCACCCGCGCACCCCCGCCACCACGCCCGGCACGCTCAAGGCTCCCCCCGTCGGGACGCCCCCCGCGCCGGCCCGTGCCCCACCGCCCCGCCCCCGGTGGCGCCGGGGTCCGTCGGCCCTTCGCGAAGGGCCCGGAGGACGGGGGGCCCCGCCGGGGACGGCAGGGGTTCGTCGGAGGTCACCGTCGCCTCCCAGCCGTGCCGGGCGAGGGCCCTGGTCAGGGCGTCGACCATGGCCGGGTCGAACTGGGTGCCGGCGCAGCGGGCCAGTTCGGCCAGGGCCGCGGGGACGGGGCGGGCGCGGCTGTAGGAGCGGGTGGAGGTCATCGCGTCGAACGCGTCGGCGACCGCGACCACCCGCGCCGGCTCCGGGATCTCGGCGCCCCGGAGCCCGTACGGGTAGCCCTTGCCGTCGAGGCGCTCGTGGTGGTGGAGGATCGCGGAGCGCGCCTCGCCGAGGAAGCCGATGCCGCGCACCACCTCGTGCCCGTACTCCGGGTGCAGCTCGATGATCCGCCGCTCCTCCCGGGTCAGCGGGCCGTCCTTGCGCAGCACGCGCGTGGGGACGCCGATCTTGCCCACGTCGTGGAGCGTGCCGGCGAAGCGGAGGACCTCCAGCCGGTCCTCGTCCATGCCGAGCTCGCGGCCGATCATGACGGAGGCGCGGCCGACGCGTTCGCTGTGCCCGCGCGTGTACGTGTCCTTGAGGTCGACGGCCTGGACGAGGGCCCGGATCGTCGCCTGGTGCGCGGCGCGTTCTCGGTGGTACTGGGTGTACGCCCAGCACGTGACGTACATCGGCAGCAGGGTGAACAGCGCGGCGGGCCAGCCGTACGGGCTGCGCCACAGCACGGCCGTCATCAGCCCGACCAGCCCGTGCGCGGCGTGCGCGGCGAGGGACCGGCCGAGGATGCCCCGCCAGGCGGCGCGCGGCGGCACGCGCTCGGCGGTGGCGAGGATGCCGCCGTCGAGGGCGGTCAGGACCACGCAGAACACGAGGACGGCCGCGCCCGCCGGGAGGAGCGCGTACGGCAGGTCGGGAGTCCGGTCGACGGCGGCGGGCCCGCCGAGGAGGGCGGCGGTCCGGGCGGCGGCCCAGACGGCGAGGGCGAGCCGCGCGGCCCGCCAGACGCGTCGGGGCCGGGCGGGGCGCCGGTCCCCGACGGGGGAGAACAGCGCCCCGGGCACGGCGACGAGCGCGGCGGCGGCGGGCGGCAGCAGGAGCGCGGCGGCGAGGAGGACGGGGAAGTAGCACCCGGCGGGGGCGGGCGGGGCGCCGCCGGCGGCCCGGGCCCCGGCGGGGCGGCCGGTCACGCGGTTCGCCGTACCGGCCAGGAGCCGGGAGCGGGCCGGGGACTCGCAGAACGCGTACAGCCCCGCCAGGAGCGCCACGGAGCCCCACGGGGTCGCGGAGGCGGGGGCGAGCGCGGGGAGCGCGCACGCGGCGGCGGCCAGCGCCGCACCGGCGATGTACGCGCGCGCGGCTCCCGGAATGCCCGCCACGACCCCTCCGCTTCCGTTCGCCGCCCGGTCCGCTCGGACCGGGCGCCTGGCTGGCAGGCTAACGAGCGGGTGCGCCGAGGGCGGCGGGACGGAACCGATTAGCACCTTCGGGTGAAAAGCACACGGAACGGGGCGCCGCCGCGGTGTGTCCCGCGACGGCGCCCCGTCCTTCCGTGCCGTGCCGCTACTCCTGGACGGCGGCGGAGACGTCCTGGTCGGGGACGGCCTCCCCGGCCCGGATCATCTCGATCCGCCCCATGACCTTCGCGCGCAGGTCGCTCGGTACGTCGTCGTGCCCGCAGCACCGCTTGACGAGCTTCTTCACGGCCTGTTCGAGCCCGTACTTCTCCAGGCACGGGGAGCACTCCTCGAAGTGCGTCTCGAACTTGGTGCAGTCGCTGTCGGGCATTTCGCGGTCGAGGAACTCGTAGAGGTGGTCCAGGACCTCCGAGCAGTCCGTCTCGTGCGGCTCTCCGCAGCTCATGAGCCCGAGCCTTTCCGGTCGTTCGTGGACTCTCCTGCGCCCGCGGGAACCAGCCCGCGTTCACGGGCGTAGTCCTCGAGCATGCCGCGCAGCTGGCGGCGCCCACGGTGGAGTCGGGACATCACCGTGCCGATGGGTGTACCCATGATGTCCGCGATCTCCTTGTAGGCAAACCCCTCGACATCGGCCAGGTACACGGCGATGCGGAACTCCTCCGGGATCGCCTGGAGGGCCGCCTTCACGTCGGAGTCCGGAAGGTGGTCCAGCGCCTGGGACTCGGCCGAGCGCAGGCCGGTCGACATGTGCGACTCGGCGCGGGCGAGCTGCCAGTCCTCGATCTCCTCGGCCGCGCTGCGCTGGGGCTCGCGCTGCTTCTTGCGGTACGAGTTGATGAAGGTGTTGGTGAGGATGCGGTACAGCCACGCCTTCAGGTTGGTGCCCTCGCGGAACTGGTGGAACGAGCCGTACGCCTTGGCGAACGTCTCCTGCACCAGGTCCTCGGCGTCCGCCGGGTTCCGCGTCATCCGCAGGGCGGCCGAGTACATCTGGTCGAGGTAGCCGAGGGCGTCCCGCTCGAAGCGCGCGTTGCGCTCGCCGTCCGTCTCCTCGGGGCCCTCGACGGACCCCCTGTCGGTCCCAGTGACCGGACCCACCTCCTCCAGCGCCGCGGCGAGACCGAGTGCGGACCCGCTCGAATCGGAGAATAGTCGACCGGCCGCCGACCTTCCCTGTCGATTCTTCTCGCCCGTCACCCGCACAGAGCCGGTCGTCGGCCCGGACAGCACCGTCCAGTCCAGCTCAGTGGCGCGCGACCGGTTCGGGCAGATGGTCGAACCCATGCGACGGACTCCCTCTCCTGGCCTGATGTCGTTCACCGACGGTCAGGACAACAGCGGGGGCCCGCCCGCCATTCCCGACTGCCCCGAAAGGCCCCGGAGCCACTGCGCGACCCCGTCCACGACCGTCCCGAGCGCGTCCTCCTGGGTGGTGGCGGCCCGCTTCGGCACGGCGAAGGAGTGGTCGGCCCACGGCACCTCCACGATCCGGTGGCCGCCGCGGGGGAACTCGGCGGGCTTCCCGAAGGAGTCGTTGCCGCCCTGGACGACGAGCGTGGGCAGGTCGCCCGGCAGCTCGTCGGCGCGGGACCGCTCGGGCCTGCCCGGCGGGTGCAGCGGGAACGCCAGGGCGAGGACGGCGTGGGCGCCCAGGTCGCGGGCGGTGCGGCAGGCGACGCGGGCCCCGGCGCTGCGCCCTCCGGCGACGACGGGCAGGCCGGGGGCGCGCAGGGCGGGCCACAGGTCGCGCCAGGCGGCGTCCAGGGTCTTCGGGGCGGGCGCGAGCTTCCTGCCGGCGACCCGCCAGGGCTGTTCGACGAGGGCGACGGTGGCCGCGGCGGCGCGCGGCAGGTGCGCGGCGAGGGCCTGGAGGTCGCGGGCCTCGATCCCGCCCCCGGCGCCGTGGCCGAGGGCGACGACGAACCGGGCGCCGGGCCCGGCCGCGTACCAGGTGATCCGGGCGTCGCCGGCGCCCGTGGGGATGGTCTCGGTCTGTGTCACGGGGCCATCCTCGCGCGCGGGGACCGGCGCCGGTCAGAAGAGGGTGCTCTCCTCGGGTGCGTCGAGTTCCGTCAGGAGCTCGGGCCCGTTGTTGCGGACGTTGCTGACGGCGGTGGTGACCGGGTACGCCCGCATCAGTCCCTCGGGCGGCGGGGCGAGGAGGGCTCGCAGCTCCTCGACGTCGGTGCGGGCCGGGTCGAGCCAGGCGTCCCAGCGGTCCTCGGTGAGCATGAGCGGCATCCGCGGGTGGATGTCGGCGAGGGAGCGGGGGCCTTCGGCGGGGGCGACGCCGAGGGGGCCCTTCTCGGCCTCGGTGGTGATCACCGAGCAGGTCGCCCGCCAGGCGCCCGGGTGGTCGGGGGGCAGCGTGGGGTCGCGCCAGAACTCGTACAGCCCGGCCATCGCGAAGACGGAGCCGTCGACGGGCGTGACGAAGTAGGGCTGCTTGCGGGGCCGCTTCTTCTTGCCCTCGACCTCCAGCCGCCGCTCGTCGGTGCCGGTGACCCACTCGTAGTAGCCGTCGGCGGGGAGGATGCAGCGGCGCGCGGCGAAGGCGCGGCGGTAGGCGGGCTTCTCGTGGACGGTCTCGGCCCGGGCGTTGATCATCCGGGCCGCGCCCTCGGGGGTCTTCGCCCAGGACGGCACGAGTCCCCACCGCAGGGGGCGGAGCTGGCGAACCGGACGGGGCGTGGCGGCGTCCTTCAGGGGGCGGTCGAGGACCGCGTACACCTCTTTGGTCGGGGCGACGTTCCAGTCCGGTGCCAGGGCCTCCTCGGGCTCCCACTTCTCCACTCCGAAGATCCCGGCGAGGTCCTCGGGCCTTCGGCTGGCCGCGTAACGTCCGCACATACCGCCAAGCCTGCCATGTCCCCGCGTCCCCCGAGGAGTCGTCCGCCCCATGCCCACCACGAAGATCCTCGACGTCGTCCTGGGCCCCCAGCCCGCCCCCGGCCTGTGGCTGGTGGTCGCGACCGCCGCGGCCGCGCTGCTGGTGACGACGGTCAGAGCGCCGTGGCGGCTGGCGCGGGGCGCGGTGACGATCGCCCACGAGGGCGGCCACGGCCTGGTGGCGCTGCTCACGGGGCGGCGGCTGGAGGCGGTCCGGCTGCACTCGGACACCAGCGGGCTGACCGTGAGCCGGGGCAGGCCGACCGGTCTCGGCATGATCCTGACGGCGGCCGCCGGGTACACGGCGCCGTCGCTGCTGGGGCTGGGCGGGGCGTGGCTGCTGGCGGCGCACCGGATCACGCTGCTGCTGTGGGTGGCGACGGCGCTGCTGATCGCGTTGCTGGTGATGGTCCGCAACGCGTACGGGGTGCTGTCCGTCGTGGTGACGGGCGGGACGTTCCTGCTCGTGTCGTGGCTGACGGAGCCGCGGGTGCAGGCGGCGTTCGCGTACGGCGTGGTGTGGTTCCTGCTGCTGGGCGGGGTGCGGCCGGTGTTCGAGCTCCAGGCGAAGCGGCGGCGGGGGGAGGCGCGGGACTCCGACGCCGACCAGCTCGCCCGGCTCACGCACGCCCCGGCGGCGGTGTGGATGTTCCTCTTCCACACCGTGTCGCTGTCCTCGCTGATCGGCGGGGGCCGCTGGCTGCTGGGTCTGTGATCTGCCCGGCCCACTAAAGTGAGGGGCATGACCGATGCCTCCGCGCCCCTTGACCTCTGGCCCGCCCCGCACGCGAGCGGCGCGGTCGACGCGACCGTCTCCGTGCCCGGCTCCAAGTCGGTCACGAACCGCGCCCTGGTGCTGGCCGCCCTCGCCTCCGAGCCGGGCTGGCTGCGCCGCCCGCTGCGGTCGCGGGACACGCTGCTGATGGCGGAGGCGCTTCGCGCGATGGGCGTCGGCATCGAGGAGACGGTGTCGTCCAGCTCGACCGCCGCGGGCGGCCCGGACGACCGCGGGGAGGCGTGGCGCGTCATCCCGGCGGGGCTGCACGGCCCGGCCGCGGTCGACGTGGGCAACGCGGGCACGGTCATGCGGTTCCTGCCCCCGGTGGCGGCGCTGGCGGACGGCCCGGTCCGCTTCGACGGCGACGCCCGTTCGTACGAGCGCCCGCTGCACGGCGTGATCGACGCCCTGCGCGCGCTGGGCGCCCGGATCGACGACGGCGGGCGGGGCGCGCTGCCGATGACGGTGCACGGCGGGGGCGCCCTGGACGGCGGGAAGGTCGACATCGACGCCTCGTCGTCGTCGCAGTTCGTCAGCGCGCTGCTGCTGTCGGGGCCCCGCTTCAACCAGGGCGTGGAGGTGCGGCACACGGGGCCGCGGCTGCCGTCGATGCCGCACATCCGGATGACCGTCGACATGCTGCGCGCGGTGGGCGCGCAGGTCGACGAGCCGGAGACGGGCGGCGAGCCGAACGTGTGGCGGGTCTCCCCGTCGGCGCTCCTCGGCCGCGATCTGGTGATCGAGCCGGACCTGTCGAACGCGCAGCCGTTCCTGGCGGCCGCGCTGGTGACGGGCGGCCGGGTCACGATCCCCGACTGGCCCGCGCGGACGACGCAGCCCGGCGACGCGCTGCGGGAGATCTTCACCGAGATGGGTGGTTCCTGCGAGCTGACGGACGCCGGTCTCACCTTCACCGGTTCGGGTCGGATCCACGGCATCGACGTGGACCTCGGCGAGGTGGGCGAGCTGACCCCCGGCATCGCGGCCGTCGCGGCGCTGGCGGACTCCCCGTCGACGCTGCGCGGCGTGGCGCACCTGCGGCTCCACGAGACGGACCGGCTGGCGGCGCTCACCCGGGAGATCAACGCGCTGGGCGGCGACGTCACGGAGACCGAGGACGGTCTGCGCATCCGGCCCCGCCCGCTGCGCGGCGGCGTGTTCCACACGTACGACGACCACCGGATGGCGACGGCCGGCGCGCTGATCGGCCTCGCGGTCGAGGGGGTACGCGTGGAGAACGTGGCGACGACCGCCAAGACCCTGCCCGACTTTCCCCGGATGTGGACCGAAATGCTCGCGATCGAGGCCTGAACGACATGCGCCGCTACGGCAAGAACGCCGACGAGGACGACGTCCGCGTCCGTCCCAACCGCAAGGGGAACCGCCCCCGCACCAGCATCCGCCCCAAGCACGAGGACGCCGCGGAGGGCATGGTCCTCACCGTGGACCGCGGCCGGATCACCTGCCTCGTGGAGGACCGCACGATCACGGCCATGAAGGCGCGGGAGCTGGGCCGCAAGGCGGCGGTGGTCGGCGACCGGGTCTCGATCGTCGGCGACCTGTCGGGGAACAAGGACACGCTGGCCCGGATCGTACGGATCGGGGAGCGCGCGTCGGTGCTGCGCCGCACGGCGGACGACGACGACCCGTACGAGCGGGTGGTGGTGGCCAACGCCGACCAGTTGGCCATCGTGACGGCCCTCGCGGACCCGGAGCCCCGGCCGCGGCTGATCGACCGGTGCCTGGTCGCGGCGTTCGACGGCGGCCTGGAGCCGCTGCTGGTGCTGACCAAGTCGGACCTGGCCCCGCCCGAGAAGCTGCTGGAGCTGTACGGCGCGCTGGACATCCCGTACGTCGTGACGAACCGCGAGGAGCTGTCCGACGGGGGCGCCGCCGACCGGGTGCGGGAGCAGCTGGCGGGCCGCACCACGGCGTTCGTGGGGCACTCGGGCGTGGGCAAGACGACGCTGGTGAACGCGCTGGTGCCGGAGGACCGGCGGCGGTCGACGGGCCACGTCAACGCGGTGACGGGGCGCGGTCGGCACACGACGACGTCGGCGCTGGCGCTGCCGCTGGCGGGCGCCGGGGGCTGGGTGATCGACACGCCGGGGGTGCGGTCGTTCGGGCTGAACCACGTCGACCCGTCGCGCGTGATCCACGCGTTCCCGGACCTGGAGCCGGGCACGGCGGGCTGCCCGCGCGCGTGCAGCCACGACGAGCCGGACTGCGCGCTGGACGCGTGGGTCGAGGAGGGGCACGCGGACAAGGCGCGGCTCTACTCGCTGCGGCGCCTGCTGTCGACGCGGGAGCGACGCGAGGGCGACTGATTCGCCCGTTTTCGCCAGCTTTGAGGTGGACAAAGGCATAATCGTACCGAGCACGGCGCGAACGGGACGGCACCCTCACCTCCCGGCGGCGAGGGCGTGGGAGGCACGGACGATGGCGTGGCTGCTGGTGGTGGTCGCCGGCCTTCTGGAGACGGGCTTCGCGGTCTGCCTGAAACTGTCGCACGGCTTCACGCGGCTGTGGCCGACGGTCGCGTTCGCGGCGTTCGCGCTGGGCAGCTTCGGGCTGCTGACCCTGTCGCTGCGGAAGCTGGACATCGGGCCGGCGTACGCGGTGTGGACGGGGATCGGCGCGGCGGGCACGGCGGTCTACGGGATGGTGTTCCTCGGGGACCTCGTGTCGACGCTGAAGATCGTCTCGATCACGCTGGTGATCGTCGGCGTCATCGGACTCCAGTTGTCGGGGTCGTCGCACTGAGCCCGCCGCCGTCGCGCACCGCCCCCGGGGGCGCGGGATAGAGTCGGGCGCATGGCCGACTACCACGATGACCTGCGCCTCGCCCACGTACTGGCGGACGCCGCGGACGCCGCCACGATGGACCGGTTCAAGGCCCTGGACCTCAAGGTGGAGACGAAGCCGGACATGACGCCGGTCAGCGAGGCGGACCGGGCCGCCGAGGAGCTGATCCGCGGCCTCCTCCAGCGGGAGCGTCCGCACGACGCGATCCTCGGCGAGGAGTACGGCGTGGAGGGCACCGGTCCGCGCCGCTGGGTCGTCGACCCGATCGACGGCACCAAGAACTACGTGCGCGGAGTGCCCGTCTGGGCCACGCTGATCGCGCTGATGGAGGACGACGGCGACGGAGGCCACCGGCCGGTGGTCGGCGTCGTGTCGGCCCCGGCGCTGGGGCGCCGCTGGTGGGCGGCGAAGGGCCGGGGCGCGTACACGGGCCGCGACCTGGAGTCGGCGACGCGCATCCGGGTGTCGGGGGTGGCAAAGCTGGCGGACGCCTCGTTCGCGTACTCGTCGCTGACCGGCTGGGAGGAACTGGGCCGTCTGGAAGGCTTCCTGGACCTGTCGCGGGCGTGCTGGCGCACGCGCGCGTACGGCGACTTCTGGCCGTACATGATGGTCGCGGAGGGCGCGGTGGACCTCTGCGCCGAGCCGGAGCTGTCGCTGTGGGACATGGCGGCGAACGCGATCGTGGTCCAGGAGGCCGGCGGCACGTTCACCGGGCTGGACGGCCGGGAGGGCCCGTACAGCGGCAACGCGGCGGCCTCCAACGGCCTGCTCCACGGCGAGCTGCTGGGGTACCTGGGCCCGCGGGGCTGAGCGGGCCCGGGCGGGGCGCCACCGGCTCCCGGCGGGCCCTTGTCGAGGTCTCGCCAGTGGCCTTGTCGTGCCCGTGCCGCGCTGCCACGCTGAGAGCCGCCCATCTTGTGCGCTTGTGAACCCCTTCTCGCGGAGGGGTTCCCCAAGGAGGTGGCTCCCCCATGCTCGTCCGCGACGCCATGAGCTCCCTGGTCCTCACCATCGGCCCCAACCACACCCTGCGCCAGGCGGCGACGTTGATGTCGTTGCGCCGCGTCGGCTCGGCCGTCGTCCTCGACCACGACACCCACCGCCCCGGCATCCTCACCGAGCGCGACATCCTCGACTCCCTGGGCGCCGGGCAGGACCCCGACCTGGAGACCGCCGGGGCGCACACCGCCGCCGACGTCGTGTTCGCGGCGCCGGGCTGGGCGCTGGAGGAGGCGGCCGAGGCGATGGCCCACGGCGGCTTCCGGCACCTGGTCGTCCTCGACGGGCACGGCCCGGTCGGGGTCGTCTCCGTCCGTGACGTCCTCCGCTGCTGGACCTCGGGGCGCCGGGGCGCGACGGTGCTGCCGGCGGCGGGCTGACCGCGGACCCGCACGCGGCCGGACACGCGGGAGGGCCGGCTCCCCCACGGGGAA
Source organism: Streptomyces tamarix (assembly GCF_032423885.1). Lineage (NCBI taxonomy): Bacteria > Bacillati > Actinomycetota > Actinomycetes > Kitasatosporales > Streptomycetaceae > Streptomyces > Streptomyces tamarix. Next base: position 354,823 of record NZ_JAWCTQ010000001.1, read on the forward strand.
CCGGCCCTCCGCCCACGACAAGCGGTCCAGTGCTGTCAGCCGCGCAGGGCCTGGACCGCGGCCTCCAGCCGCTTGCCGAAGTCTCCGTCGGCCTGACGGAAGTTGTTGATGGCGCGGTCGACGATGTCCTCGCGCGACACCTGGGAGATCGAGCCGGCCAGGTTCTCGATCAGACGGCTCTTCTCCTCCTCCGTCATCAGCCGGTAGAGGTTGCCGGCCTGGACGAAGTCGTTGTCCTCGGCGTGGACGGGCGCCGGGTGGTCGCCGGTCACACCGGTCACCGGGACCGGCTGCCACAGCGGGCGGTCGATCTGGTGCGGGCCGCCGAAGCTGTTCGGCTCGTAGTTCTTGGCGCCCTTGTGGCGGCCGTCGTACAGGTAGCCGTCCCGGCTGTTGGTGCGCGCCTCGGTGGCGTGCGGGCGGTTCACCGGCAGGTGGTCGGCGTTGATGCCGACGCGGTAGCGGTGGGCGTCGCCGTACGCGAAGAGGCGGCCCTGGAGCATCTTGTCGGGCGACGGGCCGATGCCGGGCACGAAGTGCGCCGGGGAGAAGATCGACTGCTCGACCTCGGCGAAGATGTTCTCCGGGTTGCGGTTCAGCTCCAGCTTGCCGAACTCGATGACCGGGTAGTCGGCGTGCGGCCACACCTTGGTCAGGTCGAACGGGTTGAAGCGGTACGTCGCGGCGTCGGCGGCCGGCATGATCTGCACGCCCACGGTCCACGTCGGGTACTCGCCGCGCTCGATCGCCTGGCGCAGGTCGCGCTGGTGGGAGTCGGGGTCCTCACCGGCGAGCTTGTTGGCCTCGGCCTGCGTGAGGTTCTTGATGCCCTGGTCGGTCTTGAAGTGGTACTTGACCCAGAAGACCTCGCCGGCCTCGTTGTTCCACTGGTACGTGTGCGAGCCGAAGCCGTCCATGTGGCGGTAGCTGGCCGGGATGCCGCGGTCGCCGAACAGCCACGTCACCTGGTGCGTGGACTCGGGCGACAGGCTCCAGAAGTCCCAGACGTTGTCCGCCTCCTGCGAGCCCGTGTACGGGTCGCGCTTCTGGGTGTGGATGAAGTCGGGGAACTTGATGGCGTCCTTGATGAAGAACACCGGGGTGTTGTTGCCGACGAGGTCGTAGTTGCCCTCCTCGGTGTAGAACTTCAGCGCGAAGCCGCGCGGGTCGCGCACCGCGTCCGCCGCGCCGAGGTTGCCCGCGACGGTCGAGAAGCGCAGGAAGACCTCGGTCTCCTTGCCTATCTCGGAGAGGAACTTCGCCCGGGTGTAGGGCGTCACGTCGGCGGTCACGGTGAACGTGCCGTAGGCGCCCGCACCGCGCGCGTGGACCACGCGCTCCGGGATGCGCTCGCGGTTGAAGTGCGCGAGCTTCTCCAGCAGGAGCTGGTCCTGGACCAGAACCGGGCCGCCGATGCCCGCGGTCTCGCTGTTCTGGTTGTCGGCGACCGGCGCGCCGGCCTCCGTGGTGAGCGGTCCCTGCGTCACGTGCGCCTCCTGCGTGTCAGCAACAAATCCTGTCCCTTGGCCAAAGCCGTTCCCGATCCTACAATGGACATTGTCTAAGTCAAGCCCGCTTCCAAACCAACACCCGTTCGGGACTGAGTCCCCCGCCTGTTAGGCTGAACTGCATGAGTGACCTGTTGGAACGCCTGCGCGGCCGCGGCTGGCGGATGACCGCGCAGCGCCGCGTCGTGGCCGAGGTCCTCGACGGAGATCACGTCCACCTGACCGCCGACGAGGTCCACGCCCGCGCGGCCGAGCGACTGCCCGAGATCTCCCGCGCGACCGTGTACAACACGTTGGGCGAGCTGGTCAGCCTGGGCGAGATCCTCGAGGTGTCCACGGACCGCCGCGCCAAGCGGTACGACCCGAACGCGCACCGCCCCCACCACCACCTGGTCTGCGCGCGCTGCGGCGCCATCCGCGACGTCCACCCGACGGGCAACCCCCTGTCGGACCTCCCGGACTCGGAGCGCTTCGGCTTCACGATCTCCGACGTGGAGGTCACCTACCGCGGCCTGTGCCCGCCCTGCGCGGGCGCCTGACCAGCGAAGACGGCCCGAGGGCCCCCGGCGCGCGCCGCGCCGGGGGCCCTTTGCCGTCCCGGGACCCCACGGGCCCCCTCCTCACGTACGGGAACGCGAAAACACCGAAGGCCGGATCTGAGAGATCCGGCCTTCGGTTTCAGTAGCGGGGACAGGATTTGAACCTGCGACCTCTGGGTTATGAGCCCAGCGAGCTACCGAGCTGCTCCACCCCGCGTCGGTGAACACCACCTTACGGGACGCCGTGGACCAGCGCAAATCCATCACTACGCCGTCAGCTCCTGGTGCAGGGCCTCGCTCAGCCGGGCCGCCCGCTCGGCGACCTCGGCGGGTCCGAGGTCCACGGCGCGGGCGCACCACCGCCGCCCCTCGGCCAGCTCGCCGCGCCGGGCGGCGAGCAGCGCCAGGCGCAGCGCGGCCCGCCCGTGGCCGGCCCGGGCGGCGCGGCTCCACCACAGGGCGGCCTCCCGCTCGTTGCCGTCGCGGGCGAGCAGCAGCCCCAGGTTGAACGCGCCGTTGCGGCTGCCGGCCTCGGCGGCCTCCCGGTACCAGCGGGCCGCCTCCACCACGTCGCCGCGCGCGGCGGCGAGCATCCCGACCCGCACCTGGGCGCGGCGGTGGCCCTGCTCGGCGGCCCGCTCGTACCACTCCTCGCACTCGGTCTTCGGCGCCCGGGGCTGGCCGAGCGTGTGCGGCTCGGGCGGCGGCTGCCGCGCGTCGAGGACGGTGGCCAGCCGGAACGCCGCCTCGGCGCTGCCGCCGCCGGCGGCGCACCGCAGGTGCCGCTCGGCCTCCCGCTCGTCGCCGTCGCGGAGCCGGGCCATGCCGACCTGGAGGGCGGCCTCCGTGTGCCCGGCCGCCGCGGCCCGCTCGTACCAGCTCAGCGCCGTACGGTCGTCGTCGCGGCCGGCGTAGAGGATGCCGAGGTTGAACGCGGCGTCGACGCTGCCCGCCTCGGCGGCCTTGGAGAACCACGGCTCCGCCCCGTGCGGGTCGCCCGCCTGGAGCAGGAGGATCGCCAGGGCGTTCGCCGCCTCGCGGTGGCCGGCGTACGCGGCGCGCCGGTACCACTGCTCGGCCTGGGCGGTGCGGCCCTGGGCGGCGAACAGCAGCCCGAGGTTGTAGGCGCCGTTCACGTCTCCCGCGTCCGTGGCGGCGCGGTACCAGCGCTCGGCGGTCTGGTACTCGCCGCGGGCGGCGTGCAGGGCGCCCAGCGCGTTGGCGGCGTTGCCGTCGCCGTCCTGGGCGGCGCGCAGCCACCACACGGCGGCGCTCTCCTCGTCGCCCGCGTCGCGCAGCAGGAACCCGAGGGCGCAGGCGGCGCGCGGCTCGCCGTCCTTCGCGGCCGTCAGGTACCAGCGGCCGGCCTCCTTCACCTCGCCGCGCTTCTCCAGGATCGCGCCGAGGTGCAGCGCGGCCCTGCGGTGGCCGCGCGCGGCGGCCTGCCGGTACCACTGCTCGACGCTGTCGGCGGTGTCGCCGGCCGCCCCGGCCTCACCCGTACGGGGGTCGGTCCCGCGCCGGTCGGCCTGCCGCTCCAGGGCGCGGGCGAGCCGGTACGCGGCCTCGCGGTGGCCCTGCTCGGCGGCGACGCGCAGCCAGCGCTCGGAGCCGGCGTCGCCGCGGTGCTCCATGAGGTCGGCCAGGGCGTACGCGCCGAGGGCGTGGCCCTGCTCGGCGGACTGGCGCAGCCAGTACTCGGCGGCGGGCTCGTCGCCGCGCTCCCGGTGGTGGCGGCCGAGGGCGTGGGCCGCGGCGGCGGAACCGGCGACGGCGGCGACGCGCCACCAGCCGGCGGCCTCGTCGGGGTAGCCGCGCTGGTGGAGGAGGACACCCAGGTTGTTGGCGGCGGCGCGGTCGCCGGCCGCGGTGGCGGCGCGCAGGTAGGGCTCGGCGCCGTCCAGGTCGCCGCGGCGCAGCAGCATGGCACCGAGGACGCTCATCGACGCGGTGTCCCCGCCGTCGGCGGCACGGCGGTGCCGCGCCTCGGACTCGACGGTGTCGGCGGTGGCCTCCGCGAAGTCCATCGCGGCGTCCATCGCGGCGGCGCTCCATCCCCCCGCGGCCTCCGGTGCGGCGTCGGCGTGGTCGATCGCCTCCCCGGTCCCTCCGGCGTGCCGTCGCTCGAACCGCCCAGTCTCCAATAGCGCCGCCCTGTCCCCCATACGTACCATCGTCGCACCACCCGCAACCCGCCTACACCTGGTATATCGCACCCAGTGAGGTCACTTCAGCGTTTTGTCGACATGCCCACAGAGAGATAAGTCAAACACGTCACACGCCAACTCCCCCGCCGGACACGACTTTCGGGCCGCACACATGACCAGGGCCCGGATCCTCGAAGGATCCGGGCCCTGGCTTTCAGTAGCGGGGACAGGATTTGAACCTGCGACCTCTGGGTTATGAGCCCAGCGAGCTACCGAGCTGCTCCACCCCGCGCCGTTGTGTGTTCCACCGTATCACGGCGCGGGAGGGGCGTTGCGCGGCCCCCTCGGCGGGGGCCGCGGCCGGTCAGCCGGTACTGCCGGTACTGCCGCTCCGGGCGGCGCCCTGGGCGGTGCCGCCGCGGGCGGTCGAGCCCTGGGACGGCTTCTGGTCGGTGCCCTTGCGCTGGGCGTCGGCGTCGGCGGCGCGCCGAAGCGCCTCCGCGAGCTCCTGCTGGGCCTTGCCGTACGCCTCCCAGTCGCCCCTCTTGAGCGCCGCCTCGCCGTCCGTGAACGCCTTCTGGGCGTCCTCGATGGCCTGCTTGAGCGCGGCCTCGCCGGTGGCCGGCGGGCGCGGCTGCTGCGGGTTCGTCGACGGCGGCGGTGTGGTGGGCGTCTCGCCCTCCACGCCGAACACCGCGTTGAGCGCGGCCCCGAGGCTGTCCTCGAACCTCGTGGTGTCCTTCGTGGCGTCGCCCTCCGGCTTGCTCGCGTCGATGTACGACACCGCCACCTTCTTCAGCAGCGGGTAGAGCGCGCTGCGGCCCTGGGCGTAGACCGGCTCGACGTACAGGAACCCGCCGTCCAGCGGCACGGTGAGCAGGTTGCCGTACTCGATCTCCGAGTCGGCGCCCTTCATGTCGCGGACGAACGTCGCCACGTCGGGGAGGCTGTTGAGCTTGCTCTGCACCTGGGCGGGGCCCGGCACTTCGGACGTGACCCTCAGCAGCCTTATGCGGCCGTAGTCCTTGCTGTTCGCATCGGCGTCGACGGCCATGAACGCGCCCAGGTTGGGTCGCCCGTTCGGCGTGAACGTCGTCGTCAGCGAGAACCGCTGCTGCGTGTCCCCGGGCATCTTCAGGCTCAGGTAGTACGGCGGGACCGCGTTGCCGTCCTTCTTCGTCGGGTCGGCCGGCACCTGCCAGGCGTCGGAGCCGCTGTAGAACTGGGCGGCGTCGCGCACGTGGTACCGGGTCAGCAGTTCGCGCTGGACCTTGAACATGTCCTGCGGGTACCGCAGGTGGGACTTCAGGTCGTCCTTGATGGCGCTCTTGGGCAGCACCGTGCCGGGGAACGCCTTCATCCAGGTCTTCAGGACCGGGTCCTTGGTGTCCCACTGGTACAGCTTCACCGAGCCGTCGTACGCGTCGACGGTGGCCTTCACCGAGTTGCGGATGTAGTTGACCTGGTTCTGCTGGGCGACGACCGTGCGGGTCTGGTTCCCGGCGGTCAGCGAGTCCGCGGTGGTGTCACCGAGGGTCGTGCGCGACGCGTACGGGTAGCCGTTGGTCGTCGTGTAGGCGTCGACGATCCACTGGATGCGGCCGTCGACGACCGCCGGGTAGGCGTCGCCGTCGATGGTCAGCCACGGGGCGACCGCCTCCACGCGCTGCTTGGGCGTGCGGTTGTACAGGATGTGCGAGCCCTCGCCGATGGCGCCCGAGTACAGGATCTGCGGCTCGCTGAAGGCCACGGCGTACGCGGCGCGGTTGAAGGCGTTGGACAGGCTGACGCCGCTGTCGCCGCGGTAGCTGGTGGTCCGCTCGCCGTTCGCCTCGTAGTCGAGCTCCTTCTGCGGGCCGCCGACGATCGAGTACTGCTCGGTCTTCTCGCCGTAGTAGATCCGCTGCTCGTACTTGGGCATCTGGCCGGAGGTCGGCAGGCCGCTCTCGGTGAAGATCGGGGAGCCCGTGGTGTCCACCGACGTGCCCGTGGCCATGATCGCGCCGTAGCCGTGGGTGTAGGTGAAGTGGTCGTTGATCCAGTTCCGCTTCGGGATGCCCTTGATGTTGAGCTCGCGCAGACCGACGACGGTGTCCTTGCCCTCGTACCGGTCGACGTCGAGCGTGACGGGGAACTGGTAGTACTTCCGCTTCTGCTCCAGTTGCTGGAACGTCGGCGAGACGATGTTCGGGTCGACGAGCCGATAGCTGGCCGCGGCGTCCGAGTCCTTGCGCAGTTGCTCCTTCGACTTGACGGTCGCCTTGCCCGTGTAGTTCTCGGGGACCGTCGTGTCGATCGCGTACGCCTTGCGCGTCGCCTCGATGTTCTTCTTGATGTACGGCGCTTCCTTGGCCTGCTCGTTCGGCTGGACCTGGAACTTCTGCACGATCGCCGGGTAGAGGCCGCCGATCAGGATCGCCGACAGGACCATCAGGCCGAAGCCGATGACCGGCAACTGCCACGTGCGGCGCCACAGCGTCGCGAAGAAGAGCAGGGCGCAGATGACCGCGATGCAGAAGAGGATCGTCTTCGCCGGCAGGTAGGCGTTGGCGTCGACGTACCGCAGGCCCGTCCAGTTGCCCGCCGCCTTGAAGTCGCTGGACTTCACCGCCAGGCCGTACCGGTCGAGCCAGTACGCGACGGCCTTCAGCGACACGAAGACGCCGAGCAGCACCGACAGGTGGCCCGTGGCCGCGGCCGTGGCGCGCGCGCCCGGGCTGGTGACGCGCAGCCCGCCGTACAGGTAGTGCGTGAGGGTGGCGGCGATCAGGGACAGCACCGTGGCCGCGAAGCCGAAGCCGAGCAGGAACCGGTACCAGGGCAGGTCGAACGCGTAGAACGCGACGTCCATGCCGAACTGCGGGTCCTTCTCGCCGAAGCGCACGCCGTTCACCCACATGAGCCAGGTGCGCCACTGGCCGGAGGCGGACGCGCCGGCGATCAGGCCGACGAGCGCCGTGATCCCGAGGAGCACCCACTTCTTGTAGGGGGCCACGCCCATGCGGTACCGGTCGAGGCTCTGCTGCTCCAGCGACATCGCGCTCAGCGGCGGCCGCAGCCGGTGCGCGAGCCAGACGTTCAGCCCGACGGCGAGGGCCATCAGCAGACCGAAGACGGCGAACATGCCGACCTTGGTCCACAGCGTGGTGGTGAAGACGGACGAGTACGCGACGGACCTGTACCAGAGCCAGTCCGTCCAGAACCCGGCGAACATGACGAAGAGCATGGCCAGGACGGCCAGCACCCCCAGCGTCATGAGCAGGGTGCGGGCCCGCCGGGACGGCCGGCCGACTCTGATCCGTGGCCCGGTCGGGCCTCCGCCGCGGTCCGGCATCTGGAAAGCCAACGTGCGCCCCTCGAGTTCGCGGTCGTGTGTTGCCTGTGTGGTGCTGTGGCCCCGGTTTTCCGCGGGCCCCACTGATGCAACTTACTGAAGCTTTACCTGGTTCCCGTCTTCGGGTCGAGAAGAGGCAGGATATTGACCATGTCCAATGTTTCTCCCTCCGGCCCTCCGATGGCCGCCGGTCCGCTCACACGCGCGGTCCTCGAAATCGACGAGTACGCCTCGGGGCTCGGCTGGGACCAGCCGGCCCGCCTGTTCGCCCTCGTCGACACGGCGCGGCTGCGCGCCGACGAGCCGGAGCTGGCCGCCCAGCTGGGGCTCGACGCCGACGAGGCCGCCGCGCCGCTCACCCCGATCGAGCAGGACGAGCTGCCGACCGGGGCCCCGCTCGACGAGTTCCTCGCGACGGTCGCCTGGCCCGATGCGGTCGCCGGGTGCGCGCTGACCGTGGAGCGGCTGATGCTCCCGCCGTCCGCCGAGGGGTCCGTGCCGGACGGGCTCGACGAGGCGGCGCTGGCGAAGTGGGTCGCGGCCCACCCGGACCGGCAGGAGGTGCGGATGACCGTGGCCGTCCTGCGCAGCGGCGCGCGCGAGTCGGCGATCCGGCTCCGCGAGAAGGACTCCCCCACGGAGGTCCTGACCGGCTCGGACCTGGTGCCGGGGCTGGCGGAGGCGCTGTCCGCCACGTTCGAGGGCTGACCGCCCGGCCCGGCCCGCTTCCGGTGCGGACCGCTCCCGGCCCGCTTCCGGCGTGGGCCGGTCAGGCCCGCTTCCGGCGCGGGCCGGGAGCGGTGGCCGGGGTACGGCCGCGGGCCGGGAAAGGGGGCCGCGGGAGGCTTCCCCCGGTCGGTCAGCTCCGTGAGCAGCCGGGGAGGCCCGCGGTGTCGCCCTCGCGCACCTTCTCCAGCGACTTCACCGCGTCCGCGATCGTGTCGACCTTGATCAGCGTCAGCCCGTCCGGGACGTCCGACGCGGCGGCCGGGCAGTTGGCGGCGGGGGTCAGGAAGTACGTCGCCCCGGCGTCGCGCGCGCCCACCAGCTTCATCTGGATGCCGCCGATCGGGCCGACCTTGCCGGTCTCGTCGATGGTTCCCGTCCCGGCGACGAAGCGGCCGCCCGTCAGGGCGCCGGGGGTCAGCTTGTCGACGATGCCGAGGGCGAACATCAGGCCGGCGCTCGGCCCGCCCACGTCCTCGAGCTTGATGTCGATCTGGAACGGGAACGTGTGGTCCGTGCCGGCCTGGATGCCGACGACGGCCCGGTCCGCGTCGTCCGCCCGCCTGGTGGTGACGGTGATCTCCTCGGTGGTGGTCGGCTCGCGGCGGGCCTTCTCCGCCGCGGCGGCGTCCTTGGCCGGGACGATGGTGAAGTCGACCGGCTTGCCGGGCCGCCGCTTGGTGACGATCGCCGCCACGTCCTTGGGCTCCCGTACGGGCGTGCCGTCGACCTCCTTGATCACGTCGCCGGCGTGCAGCCTGCCCTCGGCGGGGCTGTCCTTCTGGACGGACGAGACGACCACGCGGGACGCCACGGGGAGGCCCAGTTGCCGGAGCGCGGCGACACGGGCGCTCTCCTGGGACTGGCTGAACTCCTCGGCGTTCTCCTGCGTCGACTGCTCCTCGGTCTTGCCGTCCGGGTAGAGCGTGTCGTGCGGGACGACGACGCTGTCGTGGGCGAGCCACCCGGCGACGGCCTCCACGAGGTTCATCCGGTACTCCGCTCCGGTGACCCTGACGGTCGTCATGTTGAGGTGGCCGGAAGTGGGGTACGTCTCGTGGCCGGAGACCTGGAGCACCGGTTCGCCGCCGGAGTCGCCCAGGGTGTTGACCGTCGGCCCCGGGCTCATTTCGGAGTAGGGCACCGGGATGAGCACTCCCGCGCAGAGCAGCGCGATGAGGGCGAGGGTGGCGGCGAGCATCGTCACGGTGCGGCGTGGCATGGAACGACAGTACGGGACCCGTCCGCCCGTGCACCCTCGGGGCCGCCGTCCGGGGTGATCGTCGGATGGATCAGCCGCGGGAGCGGGCCCTGTCCATCGCGTCGCGGAAACGCGCGTAGCCGTCCAGCTCGGCTATGTCCTCGGTGGTACGGCTCCGCGCGGCCCAGCCTCCCCATATCGCGGCGCCGACGGCAGCCGACAGCGGAATCAGCAACCAGGCGAGTGCTGCCATCGCGACCTCCCCAAAGTGAAAGCGACTGGATGATCAGCAGATTAACCAGCTTTCCTTTCAACGCTGCTGCCGGGGAGGGGGTTACGCAAATCGGGCGGTGGGGCGGCGTCGGGGGGCCGGTCAGCAGGAGCCGACCCACTCCTCGGTGCCGTCGGAGAAGCGCTGGTGCTTCCAGATCGGGACCTCGTGCTTGAGGTCGTCGATCAGCTTCCGGCACGCCGCGAACGCCTCCGCGCGGTGCGGGCACGCCACGGCGACGACCACCGCGAGGTCGCCGACCACCAGGTCACCCACCCGGTGGACGGCGGCGAGGGCGCGTACGGGGAAGTCCGCGACCACCTTCTCCGCCACCCGCCGCAGCTCGGCCTCGGCCGTGGGGTGGCTGGAGTAGCCGAGCGCGTCCACGTCGGCGCCGCCGTCGTGGTCGCGCACGGTCCCGACGAAGAGGGCGGTGCCGCCGGCGGCGTCGTCGCCGACGGCCCGGAACACCTCGTCGAGGGAGAGCGGCGTGTCACGGATCGCCAGCAGCCGGATCGGTTCTTCGGCGGCGCGCTCACCGGGGTGGTCGTGGAGGGAAGCCATGCCCCCATCGTGCCGCACGCCCCCGCTCCGCGGAATTGCCCGTTCGCCCGGCGGACACCCCCGCCGCTTTGGAGCCTCCTACAGGCCCCTGCCCGGGGTCACGGGCCCCGGCGGCGGGCCCGGGGTCACAGGCCCCGGCGGCGGCGGGCCCGGCGGACGAGGGCGGCCGTGCCGAGGAGGGCCACCGTGGCGCCCGCCGCACCCGCGGCCGTGGCGTCCTTGCGGCCGAGGCGGCGGCCGGCGACGGTGCGGCGGCCGGCGACCTCCTCCAGGAGCGCGGCCAGCACCTCCTCGTTGGTCCAGGCGGGCCGCCAGCCGGCGTCGTGGAGCCGGCCGACGCTCACCACCCACGGGTGCATCGTGTACGCCAGGTCGCCGGCCGGTGACGGGGTGAGGCCGATGCGGTGCAGCCGGGCCGCCGCACCCAGCGCGACGGCGGACGGCAGCTCCATCCGCCGGATGCCGCTGAGCTCCTCGACCTCCTCCTGCTCCAGCCACCCGTCGCAGCCGACCGCGAACTCCCCGTCGGCCTTCTCCAGCGCCGCGTACTCCAGCGCGCTCACCAGGTCCTCGACGTGGCAGAACTGCCAGGCCGGCCGCGACCCGGCGACGACCAGCAGCCGCGGCGACTCGAAGTAGCGCGTCAGGGCGGTGTCGGTGCCCCCGACGAGGGTGGCGGGGCGTACGACGGTGACGTTGAGCCCCGGGTGGGCGCGGGGCGCCCGGCGCGCGAGGCGCTCGATCTCCAGCAGGTCGCCCACCCCGGTCGCCTCCGCGGTGGCCCGCAGCTCGGCGTCCTCGGAGAGCGGGATGTCGTTGTCGGGCAGGGCGCCGTACACCATGGCGGAAGTGCACAGGACGACGCGGCGGACCCCCGCCGCCGCGGCGGCCGTGAGCACCGTCTGCGTACCGCGTACGTTGTACGCCGTTCGGGCGGCGGGGTCGGTCTCCAGGTCGAGGTCGAGCGCCAGGTGCACCACGACGTCCGCGCCGCGCAGCTTCTCGGCGATGGCCGGGTCCCGTACGTCCAGGACGTGCCACAGCGCCTCGGACACCTCGCCGCGGCGCTCGTCGATCGCGACGACCTGCTTGATCTCCTCGGACGCGGCGAGGCGCCGGGTCAGCAGGGCCCCGACACCGGACGCGGCGCCGGTGACCGCGACGACGGGGCCCCGGGCGGCGGAGGGGGTTGAACGGTTTCGCGCTGCGCGAACCTGCGGATCTGGGGAACTCACCAGGCGTCTCCAGCGGTTGTCTTCAGTACGTACGCGGACAAGGCGTGCGCACCAGGTGGCGTCCATCCTGCCGCAGCCGGTGCGCGGGCGGAGCACCGAGCCCCGTACCCGGCCGGGATGTCTACGCTGGGTGTGATGTCGGGCAACCGCCGTCGGCGCGAGGCCGGCGGCCCAACGAGCCGAGGAAACCCGTGAGCGACACCCCATTCGGATTCGGCCTTCCGCCGGAGGAGCCGGACGACGGCGACGAGGGCAAGAAGAAGCCCGAGGGTGGTGCCAACCCGTTCGGGTTCGGCGGGCTGCCCGGCGGCCAGGGCGGCGCGGACAACCCGTTCGCCGCGATGTTCGGGTCCTTCAACCCGGCCGACCTGGGCGCGGCCTTCCAGCAGCTCGGCCAGATGCTGAGCTACGAGGGCGGTCCCGTGAACTGGGACATGGCCAAGCAGATCGCCCGCCAGACCGTCTCCCAGGGCACCCCGGACGGCACGAAGGACGCCAGCGTGGGCCCCGCCGAGCGGAAGGCCGTCGAGGACGCCGTGCGCCTCGCCGACCTGTGGCTGGACGACGTGACGTCCCTGCCGTCCGGGTCGACCACCGCGGTCGCCTGGTCGCGCGCGGAGTGGGTCGAGGCGACGCTGCCCGCGTGGCAGCAGCTCGTCGACCCGGTCGCGGAGCGCGTCGGCACGGCCATGGGCGACGTGCTGCCGCAGGAGATGCAGGCCATGGCGGGCCCGCTGATCGGCATGATGCGCTCCATGGGCGGCGCCATGTTCGGCCAGCAGATCGGCCACGCCGTGGGCACGCTGGCCGGAGAGGTGGTCGGTTCGACGGACATCGGGCTGCCGCTCGGTCCTTCGGGGAAGGCCGCGCTGCTGCCGCTGAACGTGACGGCGTTCGGCCGTGACCTGAGCGTCCCGCTGGACGAGGTGCGGCTGTACCTGGCGCTGCGCGAGGCGGCCCACCAGCGTCTCTTCGCCCACGTGCCGTGGCTGCGCTCGCACCTGTTCGGCGCGGTCGAGGGCTACGCGCGCGGGATCAAGGTCGACACGTCCAAGCTGGAGGACGCGGTCGCGCAGCTCGACCCGGCCAACCCCGAGCAGCTCCAGGAGGCGCTGCAGCAGGGCATGTTCCAGCCGGAGGAGACGGCCGAGCAGAAGGCGGCCCTGGCCCGGCTGGAGACGGCGCTCGCGCTGGTCGAGGGCTGGGTGGACGCGGTGGTGCACGCGGCGGCCGGCTCCCGGCTGACCTCGGCCGGCGCGCTGCGGGAGACGCTGCGCCGGCGCCGCGCCTCGGGCGGCCCCGCCGAGCAGACCTTCGCGACGCTGATCGGTCTGCAGCTGCGGCCCCGCCGCCTGCGGGACGCCTCGCGGCTGTGGGCCTCGCTCACCGACGCGCGCGGCGTCGACGGCCGGGACGCCCTGTGGGCGCACCCGGACATGCTGCCCACGGCCACGGACCTGGACGACCCGGACGGTTTCGTCCACCGCGAGCAGATGGACTTCTCCGACTGGGACAAGATGCTCGGTGAGGCCGCCGACCGTTCCGACGAGGACGGCAAGGACGACACCGACAAGTGAGCCTGCACGCTGACGCCGTCCTCGTACTGAAGGAGTACGGGGACCAGGAAGAACTGCGCCGCACGTATCTGGACCACCTCTCGGCGTACGAGGACGCGATGTGGAGGTCCTGCGCGGCCGGGCACCTCACGGCCAGCGCGCTGGTGGTGGACCCGGAGCGCGGCCGGGTGCTGCTGACCCTGCACAGGAAGCTGCGCATGTGGCTCCAGATGGGCGGCCACTGCGAGCCCGGCGACCGCACGATGGCCGAGGCCGCGCTCCGCGAGGCGACCGAGGAGTCCGGCATCCCGGGCCTGACGCTGCTGCCGGGCGGCCCGGTGCGGCTGGACCGGCACTCCACGCCCTGTGCCTGGCACCTGGACGTGCAGTACGCGGCGGTGGCGCCGCCGGGCGCGGTGGAGGCGATCAGCGACGAGTCGCTGGACCTGCGCTGGTTCGCGTACGACGACGTGGCGGGCGTGGCCGACGGGTCGGTGGCCGGGCTGGTGGAGCAGACCCTGGCGCGCCTGTAGCCGGAGGCGGCCCGCCGTCGCGGGAGGAGGTGTGGGGGCGGCCCGTCGCGGCGGGCCGCCCCCACGCGTTCAGTTCCAGGCGTTGTTCTGGTTCTGCCCGTGCGCGCCGTGCTGACCGACGCCGAACTGGGCGGCGACGCCCTGCCCGATCCGGGCGCCCTGCGGCGGCATGACCTCGCTGGGCTGGACGAGGGCGAAGCCCTGGCCGAGGAAGTTCAGCTCCCAGCCCTCCCCCGTGTCGCCGCGGCGCCGGCGGATGTTCGACGAGTGGGTCTGCGCCTGCATCTGCACGCGCAGCGACGACGACCAGGCGACGATCGCGTCCGCGTCGACGTTGACGTACGTGTCCGGGGTGACCCGGAGCATCAGCGGCTGGCCGGAGGTCATGAGGGCGACCTGGCCGCGACCGGAGACGTTCAGCTGGTACTTGCCGGAGCCGGAGATGCCGTACTGGCTGTCCACGGCGATGACCTCGGTGTGCAGCGACGAGTCGAGGGCCAGCACGTAGGCGCTGTCCACCGTCAGCCCGTCCTGGTCGACCTCCACGACGTGGATGTGCTGCGCCAGGTTGGCGAGGTAGACGGTGCCCTGGCCGGAACAGCGCATCAGGTCGAGCCCCTCGCCGGTGTTGGCGCGGGCCGTGCGCTGGTTCTGGTTCTGGTACTCCCCGTCGAAGTCCATCAGCCCCTGGTACGCCACCATGGCGCCCTTGCGGGCGAGGACGTCGTCGTGACCGGTGAGGGCGACCCGCAGGAGCTGCGGGTTCTGCACGGTGTACCGGTCCTGGCTCTGCTGTTCCGCGTAGCTGAAAAGCGGGCTATGCATGATCTGTTTCGCTCCCCCGGCTCAGTTCCGGATCCGCAGGCGGTCGGTACTGTCCTCGCTCGGCTGTACGACGACGATGCCCTGGCCCGAGAAGGCCATCTGGTACGCCTCGCCGCTGCCCCGCCCGATCAGGGAGGACGCCTTGAAGCTGCGCTTCCCCTTCACCTTCAGGGCCGGCGACCAGGCGACGAGCGCGTCCGGGTCGACGTACGTCTCGTCGTCGCCGCGACCGCAGTCGACGACGACCGGCGTGCCGCGCGAGGTGAGCGCGACCCAGCCGGTGCCGGCGATCCGCACGTTCCACAGCCCCTGGCCGGCGAACTTCGCCATGCCCTTGACCCGCTCGACGCCCCACTGGAGGTGCGCGTCGAAGGCCAGCACGTTGGTGCCGTTGACGGACAGGGCGTCGTTGTCGAGGTGGACGACGACCACGTCGGCGCCGTAGTCGGCAAGGTACAGCAGGCCGTCGCCGGAGCACTTCATCAGGGGCGCGCCCTCGCCGGTGACCCAGGAGGAGGCGATCTGACGCACGGCGGGCGGGTTCGGCTCGTACTGGATGAAGCCCTCGTACGCGACGACGGATCCGGTGCGGGCGAACAGGTCCTGGCCGGTGGCCATGGCGACCTTCAGCATGGCGTTGCCGTGGTTCTCCATGCGGGCCGCGGTCGCGGTCGGGGCGTAGCCCGCGAGCTGCTGGTTCATTCTTCGGGCTCCCTCAGACCTCGTAGGGCTGGACGACGACGAAGTTGCCGGGGGCGCCCCGGAACTGGAGGTTCACGGTCTCGCCGCTGTGTCCCGGGTAGGCGTTGCGGCGCAGCCGGACCTGGCTGGAGAGGACCACCTGGGAGGCGGCCGACCAGGCCACGACGGCGTTGCAGTCGGCGAACGTGGTCGGCGTGACCGGCAGGACGACCGGGATGCCCCGCGTCTTCACGACGACCGTGCCGGTGCCGTGGAACAGCATCGTGAACAGCGCGCCGCCGGGGATGCCGTGGCCCTCGATGCGGCGGACCTCGTGGTGCAGCGACTCGTCGAACGCGAGGACGTGCTCGGCGGAGACGCAGATCCCGTCGCCCTGGAGCTCGATGGGGTGCAGCTGGGCGCTGTTCTCGGCGAGGAAGACCTGGCCGCGGCCGGTGCAGCGCATCAGCTGCATCTCCTGACCGGTGGCGTTGCCGACGATGCGGCCGGCGAAACCGGCGCCCTTGTAGCTGAAGTCGACCTTGCCCTGGTACATGACCATGCTGCCCTGGCGGGCGAGCACCGGGGTCTGGTCCATGGCCAGGTCGACCCGTATGAGCTGCGCGTTCTGCGAAGCCCAGCGCTGCCCCGTGGGCGTCTCGCGGTACTTCTGGAGCGCGGCGGCGAGTCCGGCGCCCTGCGGGATGCCGGGCGGGGGACCCTGCGGGACACCGTGCGGGGGACCCTGCGGGACACCGTGCGGCATGCCCGTGGGGGGCGTGCCCGCGGGTGGCTGCTGGCCGTACGGGGCGGGCGCGGGCTGGCTGTACGGGGCGGGTGCGCCGTGCGGCGGGGTCTGGCCCGGTACGTGGCCGTAGGGCGCCGGGGGCTGCGGGTGCTGCGGGTGGCCGTACGGGGTCGGGGGCGACGTGGGTGCTTGCGGGGCGGGCTCGTGCGGGACAGGAGCCTGCGGGGCGGGGGCGGCCGGCGGGGCCAGGGGAGCCGCCATGGTGGGCGCGGCGTGCAGCGGCTGCTGTGGCTGCTGCTGCGTGGAGGCGGGTGCCGGGGCCGGCGAGGTCGGAGCCGGAGCGGGCGGGGCGGCGAAGGCGGGCGCGGGCCGGGCCGGGGCAGGGCCGGCGACCGGGGGCGCGAAGCCCGGGACCGCCTGCTGCTGGGGCTGGGGCGCCTGCTGCGGCTGCTCCTCCTCCAGCACCTCACCGCCGAAGTTCCTCAGCAGCGCTTCCAGGCCCCCGTCGAAGCCCTGGCCGACCGCGGCGAAGCGCCAGCCGTCCTTGCGGTAGAAGTCCCCCAGCATGACCGCGCGCTCGGTGCTGAACTCGGCGCCGCCGAACGCGTAGCGCGCGACCTCCTCGCCGCCCGCGACGATCCGGATGTACCCGGGACCGATCTGCGACATCTGGCCCGCGCCGTCGATCGTCGCCGTGAAGGACAGCTTGTGGATCGCTTCGGGGACGCGGTCGAGCGTGACACGGAAGGACTCGGTGTCACCGGCCTGCGCGCCGAGCAGCTGGATGGACTCCTCGGGGGACTTCGGCTGGTTGAAGAAGACGAAGTACCGGTCGTCGGAGAGCCGCTCGTCGGTGTCGAGGCCGAAGCAACTGATGTCGAAGGTCAGTCCGGGGCCCGCGATCTGCACGCCGACGTACAGATCGGTCCCGGCGGTAAGATCGCTGATCCGGGCCTTGTGGCCCCGTTGGAATTCCCTGGCCATGCGTGACGACCGTCCCCCATCCCGGATTGGTGTGCGTCGCGCCAGGCTAACGGCTGGGTACGACAGGGGACCACGACGGCGACCGGCTCGGTACGGACTCGGTACAGGATCGGTGAACGTCAGTCGCCGGACGGGCGGGGCGGGTGGGGCAGCCGGCCGGCGGCGACCACGCCCTCCAGGTACCCGCGCGCGCGTTCCGTGCGGGGGTACGGCTCCAGGAGTCGCCAGAACCGGGGCCCGTGCCCGGGGACGAGCAGATGCGCCAGCTCGTGCAGGAGGACGTAGTCGACGACGTACTCGGGCATGCCCTGGAGCCGGTGCGACAGGCGGATGCTGCCCTCGGCGGGGGTGCAGGAGCCCCAGCGGGTGTTCTGGTTGGTGACCCAGCGCACGGACGCCGGCCGCGCACGGCCTCCGAGGTACTGGGCGGACAGCCGCTCGGCGCGCTCGGCCAGCTCGGAGTCGCCGGGGCGGCGCCGGCTCTCCTGGGCGGCGAGCTTGTCCAGCATCGTGTCGACCCAGCGCCGCTCCTCCGCCTGCGACATCCGGGCGGGGATCAGCACGACGACCCGGTCGCCCTCCCGGTGGGCGGAGACGGTTCGGCGGCGCCGGGAGCTCCTGCGCACCTCGACGGCGGGCGCCCGCTCGGCGCGGAGCGGTTCGCTGGTCGGACTGGGCTGCGGGTCGGCGGGCACGCACCGACCGTACCCGCCCGCCCGGGGGAAGTCTGCACCGGAAGGCTTCGTGTGCCTCCCGTCCCTCCCGTCCCTCCACAGGCCGCGCCATTTGTATGACGAGATACCCGACCCTGTGGACGGCGCTCCGCAGGGCGGCGGCGTCGGCGGGATGCTGTCCCCGTGACCGGTGATGGGGGGCGGACGTGTATCCGATGGTGAGGCCGGCGCTGCGGCGCGCCTGGCGTGATCTTCAGTACGTGCAGTTCGGGGTGGCGCCCGCGCACGCGGTCGTGGTGGGCCCGGTGGACACGACGACCGGGAGCCTGCTGGAGCTGCTGGACGGGACGCGCGGTGTCGCGCGGCTGCGGGAGGAGGCCCGCGGGCTCGGGGTGCCGGACGGCTGGCTGGAGGCGCTGCTGAACCGGCTGGCGCGGGCCGGGTTGCTGGAGGACACGGCGGCGGGCGGCCGGGCGGCGGACGCGGTGCGACGGGAGGCGGAGGTGCTGGACCGGCTGCGCGCCGATCTCGGGTCGCTGTCGGTGGTGCACCGGGGACCGGGCGAGCCCTTGCGGCGGCTGGCGGCGCGCAGCGGTACGCGGGTGCAGGTCCGGGGCGCGGGCCGGGTCGGGTCGACGATCGCGGCGCTGCTGTCGGCGGCGGGCGTGGGCCGGGTGGACGTGCTGGACGGGGGGCGGGTGGAGCCGTGGGACGTAGCGCCGGGCGGGCTGCCGCCCGAGTCGGTCGGGGAGCGGCGAGACGTGGCGGCCCGGCGGCTGGTGGCGCGGTCGGCACCGGGCGGCCGTCCGGCCCGTGCGGCCGGTGGGGGCGGTGCAGTCGGTGGGGGCGGTGCGGCCGGTGGCGTTGCCGGGACCGGTGGGGGTGGCGGGCCGGAGCCCGCGTTGTCTCTGGTGGTCGTCGCGCCGCGGGACGGTCTCGCGGCGTACGCCCCGGATCCGGTGACGGCCGACGCGTGGGTGGGCACGGGGACGCCGCACCTGTTCGCGGGGGTGCTGGAGGCCACGGGTGTGGTGGGCCCGCTGGTGCTGCCCGGGGAGTCGGCGTGCGCGCGGTGCGTGGAACTGGGTCGGGTGGACGCCGATCCCGCGTGGCCCCGGTTGATGGCGCAGTGGCGGTCGGGCCGCCGGAGCGGCGCCGTGCCGACCGGTGACGTGGGGCTGACGGCTGCGGTGGCCGGGCTGACCGCGGCGCACGCGCTGGCGTTCCTCGACGGGGGCGTGCCGGCGAGCGCGGGCGTCCGGTGGGAGGTGTCGTCACCGCTGCTGGAGTGGCGTGCGCTGCGGGTGCGGCCGCACGGGGAGTGCCCGTGCGGGGCGGAGGAGCGGACCGGGTGGGAGGAGGATCAGGCCGGGTGGGAGGAGGATCAGGCGGATCGGGAGCGGGCCTCGGGAGTCCGGGCCGGGCAGGACACAATGGCGGGGTAACCGCCGTCGGCGGCGCGTGTCAGGCAACGCGGCACGGCAATCTGGGTTTTGGAGGGGCGTATGTCTGATCTTCCCCGGAAGGCGGTCACCCGTACCGCCAAGTTGGCCGCGCTGCCACTGGGCTTCGCGGGACGGGCCACGTGGGGGCTCGGCAAGCGGATCGGGGGAAAGTCCGCCGAGATCGTGGCACGCGAGCTGCAACAGCGCACGGCGGACCAGTTGTTCAAGGTGCTGGGCGAGCTGAAGGGCGGTGCCATGAAGCTCGGCCAGGCGCTGTCCGTCTTCGAGTCGGCGCTGCCGGAGGAGGTCGCCGGGCCGTACCGAGCGGCGTTGACGAAGCTTCAGGAGGCGGCGCCGCCGATGCCGACGCGCACGGTGCACGGGGTGCTCGCCGAGCGCCTGGGGGCCGAGTGGCGGGAGCTGTTCCTGGAGTTCGACGACAAGCCGGCCGCGGCGGCGTCGATCGGGCAGGTGCACCGGGCGGTGTGGCACGACGGACGCCGGGTCGCGGTGAAGGTGCAGTACCCGGGGGCGGGTGAGGCGCTGCTGTCGGACCTGACACAGCTGAGCCGGTTCGCCCGGCTGCTGGGGCCGCTGGTACCGGGGATGGACATCAAGCCGCTGATCGCCGAGATGCGCGACCGGGTGTCGGAGGAGCTGGACTACGAGCTGGAGGCGCGGGCGCAGCAGGAGCACGCCGCCGAGTTCGCCGACGACCCCGACGTGGTGGTCCCCGACGTGGTGCACCAGTCCGACCAGGTGCTGGTGACGGAGTGGATCGACGGGGTGCCGCTGTCGGAGGTCATAGCGGACGGCACGCCGGAGGAGCGGGACCGGGCGGGCCAGTTGCTGGCGCGGTTCCTGTTCTCGGGGCCGGCGCGGACGGGGCTGCTGCACGCCGATCCGCACCCGGGCAACTTCCGTCTGCTGCCGGGTGAGGACGGCGGTGAGCCTCGGCTCGGCGTGCTGGACTTCGGCACGGTGGACCGGCTGCCCGGCGGGCTGCCGGAGACGATCGGCCTCTGTCTGCGGATGGCCCTGGAGGGTGAGGCGGAGACGGTCTACGAGCTGCTGTGCGACGCGGGGTTCGTGAAGGAGTCGATCGAGCTCGACCCGGACGCGGTGCTGGACTACCTGCTGCCGATCATCGAGCCCGCCGACGCCGACGAGTTCCTGTTCACGCGGGAGTGGATCCGTACGCAGGCGGCGCGAATAGCCGATCCCCGGTCCCCCGCCCACCAGTTGGGGAAGCAGCTGAACCTCCCGCCCGCGTATCTGCTGATCCACCGGGTGACGCTGAGCACGATCGGGGTGCTGTGCCAGCTGAACGCGTCGGTGCGGCTGCGGGACGAGCTGGAGGAGTGGCTGCCGGGGTTCCTGCCGGAAGAGCCGCTGGAGGAGCCGGCCTGACGGGCGGGCGGCCCGACGGGACCTGTCCGGGCAGGACCTGGCCGATGGGGCCCGGCTGACGGGGCGGGGCGTCGCCACCGGACGGAGGCGGGTCCGCTCTCGACGGTCCGGAGGTGGCCGCGGGCACGGGGCACACGGAACAGGGGGAGCTTGGCGCAGTTCCCGACGCACCCGATGCGCCTGGCGTATCCGTCTTGTCCGATGTGTCAGATGTTCTCGACGGGGCAGATCCGGGCCGGGGAGGCTGTCGGCGGTCGCGCCGCAGCGTGAGCACACCGCGCTCCGCGCGCGACCCCGCGAGCGCTGGAAACGCGCCGGGCTGCCGCCGGACGGCCGCTTCCCCGTGGGGCGGATGCCGGGCAGCGCGCCGCGGGGGCCGGTCCGGGTGGACCGGCCCCCGCGGGGAGAGCATGGGATCGCCGTGCGTCGCGGCTGGTTACTGCATGACCGCCATGGCCAGCGCGCGGCGGGCACGCAGCGAGGCGCGTTCGGCGCGACGCTGCATCCGGCGGGCGGCGATCAGACGCGCGCCCGTGCGTTGCTCGTCGGCTTGCCTGAGGCGCTCGTGCATATGGGCACGGGCCAGGGCTTCTGGGATGAGTTGCATTTCTCGGGTCCTGTTCTGGCGCGAGGCGTGCGCGCCGAGGGTGGTGACGTCAGGGGTCGCGGAGCCCATGGGCTCGCTCGCGGAAGAGGTCATCGGGGCCTGCTTCTGGGGGTCGTGCGTGAGGGGGCGGTCGATGGTTCCGGCGATGGTGTTCATGCCGTGACCGGGTTCTTGCGCGGGCGGCCACGCGGCCGCTTGCGGGCGACGACCACGCCCTGGACGAAGAGCTCACCGCCCCAGACGCCCCACGGCTCACGCCGCTCCTTGGCACCGGCCAGGCAGGCGGCCATGAGGGGACAGGTGCGGCAGAGGGACTTGGCGTACTCGACGTCCGCCGGCGACTCGGCGAAGAAGACCTCCGGGTCGTAGGAGCGGCAGGGGACGGGTACGCCGAGGTTCTCGATGGCGTCGTCGAGCGCGGTGAGCGCAGTGAGGGCGGTCACGTCGTGGTCCTCCGTGAGACCGGGCGGGGGGAGCGTCTGGGAAGGCGGTACGGACGGGGCGTGCGCTTCGAGATGCACGGTGGTGTTTTCCTCGTCTGGTCGGTCCGGCTGGTCGGCCGGTGGGCTGGTACCGGGTTCTGCTGGTCCCGGGGCCCCTTCGCTCTGCTCCGCCCGTTCGGGCAAAACAGAAGGGCCGCGGATCCCGGGTGGGGTTCCGCGGCCCTGAAGGCGCCGGCCTGATCCTGGATCAGGCTGGATCGCTCCAGGGTTCGAGCCCACGGAAGGCCCACATCGTGTGGTGCTGCTGCGTCTGCTTCGTGTGGTCGGCACCGGTCGCCGCAAAGGCATAGGCCGGAGCCTGCGCCGCTGCTACTCCTGCTTCCAGTGCCTCGGTCGGTCGCTCGTTGGCCTCGAAGCCCTCGACGACGGGGAGGGCCGACAGGGAGGACGACGGACGGACGGCCCGGAAGCCGAACAGACCGCTGCCAAGGAACGCCGAACCGGAGAGGCCGAGCGTGCAGGCGGAGACGACCGAGCGATCGGTCATTTTGGCGGTGCTGACGAAGCTGGTGTTGATGCTGATCACTGGAATCGCCTCCTCTCGGCGTCTCGGGAGGACCGGCCGGGGCTGGTCCTGCGGTATTCGGATAAGTACAGCACGACGGCAGGGCTTCGAGGAAGCCGCTGTTCGCGTGGTTAAGAACCTATGGCGCTTCGTAGGGCGGGCGCAAACTATTTTTTCGACGAGTTGGGATCAGTCTTCGCCGCCGCCGTCCCCGCGTTCCTCACCTGCGCAGATGGCGAGGATGTCGGCTCCGAAGCGGTTGAGCTTGCGGATGCCGACCCCGGGGATCGCGGCCAGCTCGGCGTCGGTCGACGGGACGGTCTCCGCGATGGCGATGAGGGTCTTCTCGGTGAAGACGCAGTAGTCGGGCTGGCCCAGCCGGCGGGCCTGGCCGGCGCGCCATTCGAGGAGCCGCTCGTACAGGCCCTCGTCCATCTCCGAGGGGCAGTCCTCACAGCGCATCAGCTTCATCTCGCCGGCGACCGTGAGCGTCGTGCCGCACACCCGGCAGCGCACCGGGCCCCGGGCGCGCCGGGAACGGGCCGCCCCCGCGCCGCGCTCGACACCGCCGGTCGTGCGAACGGCGCGGACGGCGGGGCTCCCGCTGCCGGGGCGCAGACCGCTCAGGAAGCGGGACGGCTCGCGGTGGGCGCGACCGCCGGGCGAGCGGGACAGCGCCCACGACAGGTTCAGGTGCCGGCGGGCGCGGGTGACGCCGACGTAGAGCAGCCGCCGCTCCTCCTCGATCTGCTTGTCGGTCCTGGCGTACGTGATGGGCAGGGTGCCCTCGGTGAGGCCGACGAGGAACACGGCGTCCCATTCGAGGCCCTTCGCCGCGTGGAGGGAGGCCAGCGTCACGCCCTGGACCGTGGGGGCGTGCTGGGCGGCGGCCCGCTCGTCCAGCTCCGCGACCAGGTCCGCGAGGACGGCCTCCGGGCGGGCGCGGGCGAGGTCCTCGGCGAGGCGGACCAGCGCGGCCAGGGACTCCCAGCGGTCCCGCACGGCGCCGGAGCCGGCGGGGGGCTCGGTCGTCCAGCCCTTGGTGGACAGCACGGCGCGGACCTGCGACGGCAGGTCGACGACGTCGTCGAGCAGCGGGTCGTTCGCGCCGAAGCGGGCGGCACTGCGCAGGGCGGCGCCCGCCTCGCGCACCTCCTGGCGTTCGAAGAACCGCTCGGCGCCGCGCAGCTGGTACGGGACACCGGCGTCCGCGAGGGCCTGTTCGTAGATCTCGGACTGGGCGTTGACGCGGTACAGCACGGCGATCTCGCCGGCCGGGACGCCGGAGGCGATCAGGTCGCGGATGCGGCGGGCCGTCCCCTCGGCCTCGGTCGGCTCGTCGCCGTACTCGGTGTAGACGGGTTCGGGGCCGGGGTCGCGCTGGGAGACCAGCTCCAGCCGGTGGTCGGCGGCGCGGCCCCGGGCCTGGGCGAGGAGGCCGTTGGCCAGGTGGACGACCTGCGGCGTGGAGCGGTAGTCGCGGACCAGTCTGACGACGGTCGCGTGCGGGTGGCGCGTGCGGAAGTCCAGCAGGTAGTCGGGGGTGGCTCCGGTGAAGGAGTAGATCGTCTGGCTGGCGTCCCCGACGACGCACAGGCTGTCGCGGTCGCCGAGCCACAGGTCGAGGAGGCGCTGCTGGAGCGGGGACACGTCCTGGTACTCGTCCACCACGAAGTGCTGGTACTGGCGGCGGACCTGTTCCGCGATGTCGTGCCGGTCCTGGAGGATGCCGACCGTGAGTAGCAGCACGTCCTCGAAGTCGAGGACGTCGCGCTCCCGCTTCAGCTGCTCGTACATGGCATAGATCTGGCCAGTTTCGGCCGGGGCGCGCGGGGCGTCGCGCTGGGCCTTGGCGACGGCGGCCGGGTAGTCGGCGGGGACGGTCTGCGTGACCTTCGCCCACTCGATCTCCGACGTGACGTCCCGCAGCTCGGTGCGGTCGAGCCGGATCCGG
The DNA here is from genome assembly GCF_032423885.1 of Streptomyces tamarix. Classification (NCBI taxonomy): domain Bacteria; kingdom Bacillati; phylum Actinomycetota; class Actinomycetes; order Kitasatosporales; family Streptomycetaceae; genus Streptomyces; species Streptomyces tamarix. The sequence continues at coordinate 378,773 of NZ_JAWCTQ010000001.1, forward strand.
CAGCGGGCGGCGGCGTCGGCGACGAGCTGGGCCTTGCGGTCGATCAGCCGGGGCAGGTCGCCACCGACGGCTTTCGGCCAGAAGTACTGGAGCTGCCGGAGCGCCGCGGAGTGGAACGTACGGGCCTGGACGCCGCCCGCGCCGAGCTGCCGTAGCCGGCCGCGCATCTCGCCGGCGGCGCGGTGGGTGAACGTGACGGCCAGCACGCTCGCGGGCTGGAGGATCCCGGCGCGCACTCCGTAGGCGATGCGGTGGGTGATCGCCCTGGTCTTGCCCGTGCCCGCGCCCGCCAGGACGCACACCGGGCCGTGCAGGGCAGTCGCCACCTCGCGCTGCTCCGGGTCGAGCCCGTCGAGCACCGCGTCCGCCGATTCGGGGACCTGCGGGAAGAGGGTGGAGTGCGTCGCTGGTGTCACCCTGCCATGCTGCCAGGTCCCCGGAGCGGGCCGGGCCGGTCGTCCACAGGGGCGGGAGACCGGTCGTACCGCCGCCGGGAATGTGGGGACGGGGCGCGTACGTTCTCCCGGGTGCGATCAGGCACTCCAGTCATCCGAGGAGCGGAAGAGACGATGCAGGGAACTGTGACGATGTACAGCACGACCTGGTGCGGGTACTGCCGGCGGCTCAAGAGCCAGCTGGACCGCGAGGGCATCGCGTACACCGAGATCAACATCGAGCAGGACCCGGAGTCCGCCGCTTTCGTGGAGAAGGTCAACAACGGCAACCAGACCGTTCCGACCGTGCTCGTCACGCCGCGCGGCGGCGGCGAGGACGTCGTGATGACCAACCCGAGCCTGATGCAGGTCCAGCAGGCCCTGGCCGGCTGACACCCGGGCCGGCGCCTCGCGGGGACGCCCCCGCCGGTGGATCACCGGCGGGGGCGTCCCCGTGTTTCCGCGCGGGCGGGGTCAGGCGGCGGTGCCCGGCCTGGGGAGCGGCCTGCCGTACCACGTCTCGATCAGGTGCGTCGCGATCGAGATGCCGTACGGCGGGAGCACCTCGCCGGACTCGAAGGCGGCTGCCAGCTCCTCGCGGGAGAACCAGCGGGCCTCCTCGATCTCGTCCCCGTCGACGTCGATCTCGGACGACGTGGCGCGGGCCATGAAGCCCAGCATCAGGCTGGACGGAAACGGCCACGGCTGGCTGGCGACGTACCGCACCTCGCCGATCGTGATCCCGGCCTCCTCGTACACCTCGCGGACCACGGACTGCTCGATGGACTCGCCCGGCTCGACGAACCCGGCGAGGGTCGAGAAGCGGCCCTCCGGCCAGTGCACCTGCCGGCCGAGCAGCACCCGGTCGCGCTCGTCCGTCACCAGCATGATCACTGCCGGGTCGGTGCGCGGGTAGTGCTCCGCGCCGCAGGCCGGGCAGCGGCGGATGTGGCCCGCCGCCGCGATGACCGTGCGCTCCCCGCAGCGGGAGCAGAAGCGGTGGAGGCGCTGCCAGTTCTCCAGGGCGACCGCGTGGACCATCAGGGCGGCGTCGCGGGCGTCCAGCAGCAGACCGGCCTCGCGCAGCCCGGCGGGGCGCGCCGACTGGTCCATCCGGCCGGGCAGCGCGTCCTTCTGGAGCGCGAAGTAGCTGACGCCGTCCGCGTCCGTGCCGAGGAAGTAGCGGTGCGTTTCGGTCACGGGCGCCTCGAAGGTCGGCGTCATGACCAGCTCGGTGCGCCCGTCCGGGGTGTCGTCGACCAGCACCTGGCCACCGGACACGACGAAGACGCGCGTGGTGGGGTGGCTCCACGCCGCCGCGAGCCACGCCTCGTCGAGACGGTGGTGGGCGGCGCGGTCGATGCCGCTCGGGGCGGTGAAGCCGATCGGGCGGGGACCGGCCTCGTTGCTGATGGTGCTCACTGGTGCTTCCAACTCCCCCGGGTGTCTGGGTGTCTGTTCAGCGTCGTGTTCAGCGGAGCGCGTCGGCCAGTTCGCCCCACAGGTGGGCGGTCGCCTCCACGCCTTTCAGCAGCAGGTCGAGCTCGACCTTCTCGTTCGGCGCGTGCCAGCCGTCGGACGGTACGGAGATGCCGAGGAACAGCACCGGAGCGGCCAGGACGTCCTGGAGGTCGGCGGCGGGTCCGGAGCCGCCCTCGCGCGTGTAGCGGATCTTCGCGCCGTCGAAGGCGCGGCTCATGGACCGGGCGACGGCCCGCAGCGCCGGGTGGTCGAGCGGCGTCAGGCAGGGCCGGGTGGCCGCCCCGAACGTGATCTCGTGACGGATGCCGTCGGGGACGCGGGCGGCGACCCAGTCGCGTACGGACTGCTCGATCCGGTCCGGGTCCTGGCCCGCGACGAGCCGGAAGGAGAGCTTCAGCCGCGCGGACGACGGGACGATCGTCTTGCCGCCGGGGCCCTGGTAGCCGCCGCCGATGCCGTTGACCTCGGCGGTCGGCCGGGCCCAGACGCGCTCCAGGGTGGAGTACCCGGCCTCGCCGAGCGTGGCGTGCGACCGGGCCGCGGCGAGCCAGGCGGCCTCGTCGAACGGCAGCTCCGCGATGAGCGCCCGCTCCGCGTCCGTGAGCTCCGCGACGCCGTCGTAGAAGCCGGGGACGGTGACGCGCTCGTCCTCGTCGTGGAGCGCGGCGACCAGGCGGGCGGCGACCGTGGCCGGGTTGGGGACGGCGCCGCCGAAGGATCCGGAGTGGATGTCCTGGTCGGGGCCGTACAGCTCGATCTCGCAGTCCGCGAGGCCGCGCATGCCGGTGCAGACCGTGGGGGTCGTCTCGGACCACATGCCGGTGTCGGAGACGATCACGGCGTCGGCGGCGAGGCGGTCCGCGCGCTCCTCGACCAGCGCGCGGAAGTGGGCGGAGCCGGACTCCTCCTCGCCCTCCACGAGCAGCTTCAGGTTGACGGCCGGGGTGTCGCGACCGGTGAGGTCCAGGTGGGCGCGGACGCCGAGGGTGTGGAAGAACACCTGGCCCTTGTCGTCGGCCGCCCCGCGCGCGTAGAGCCGGTTGCCGCGGACGACGGGCTCGAACGGGTCGGTGTGCCAGCCGTCCTCGCGGGCGGCGGGCTGCACGTCGTGGTGGCCGTAGACGAGGACGGTGGGGGCGCCGGGGTCGGCGGAGGGCCACTCCGCGTACACGGCGGGGGCGCCGTCCGTCTCCCAGACCTCCGCGACCGGGAAGCCGGTCCGCGCGAGCTTCGCGGCGAGCCACTCGGCACTGCGCCGCACGTCGGGGGCGTGCTCGGGCCGGGCCGAGACGGAGGGGATGCGCAGCCACTCGACGAGGTCGTCGAGGAAGGCCGCGCGGTGCTGCTCCACGTATTTCCGTACGGTCTGGACGGCGCTGTCCGGGGTGTCGCTCATGCTCCTGAGCCTATCCGGCGTCGGCGGGTGTCCCGTCGGCCGTCCCACCGAGCAGGATCCGCTCCAGTTCCGCCCGGCCGGGCAGCCCGTCCGGGCGGGCGACCTCGCCGGTGCGCACGTAGACGAACGCGGCGGTGACCGCGTCGAGGGGCAGACCGTGCGACTCCGCCCAGGCGAGCCGGTAGACCGCCAGCTGGAGAGGGTCGCCGGTGCGGTGGCGGCTGGTCTTCCAGTCGACGATCTCGTACGTGCCGGAGCCGGGGTCGTGGTAGACGGCGTCGATCCGGCCGCGCACGACCCTGCCGGCGAGCACGAGCTGGAAGGGGGCCTCCACCCGGTACGGGGTGCGGTGGGCGTACGGGGTGTGCTCGAACGCCTCCTTGAGGACGGCCAGGTCCCGCTCGTCGGCGATCTCCGGCTCGTCGGCGTACACCTCGCCGCCGGGCAGCTCGTCGGGGCCGAGCAGGGGCAGCGGCAGTTCCTCGAAGCGGGACTCCACCCACGCGTGGAACCGCGTGCCCCGCCGGGCGGCGGGCTGCGGGGGGCGCGGCATGGGGCGGGCCAGCTCCGCCGCGAAGGCGTCCGGGTCGGCGGCGAGGCGCAGCAGCTGCGACGCGGAGAGGGAGGCGGGCAGGGGCACCTCGCGCGTGGTGGCGCGGGCGCGCAGCAGCTCGCCGGTGAGCGCGTCGAGGTCGCGGTCCCAGGAGGCGACGGTACGGGCCTCCTCGGGCGCGAGCGGGCCGGCGGGGGCCGTGCCGTCGCCGTCGTCGGCGGCGGCGCGCTGGCGGGGGATGGCGCGCGGGGGCGGGGCGTGCGGGTCCCCCGGGGCCGGGTCGGTGCCGTCGCCGGGGACGGTGGCGGTGGCGTGGGGCTCGTGCGGGCCGTGGTCGGGGGCCTCGTCGGGCGGGGGCGCGTCGTGGTCGTCGAAGGCGTCCTCGGGCGGGGCGTCGTCCGGCCAGGGGGCGTCCAGGTCGTCCGGCCACAGGAGGTCGCCGGGGGCTTCCGGGACCTCGGCGGCCTCCGGGACCTCGGCGGCTTCGGGGGCTTCCGGGGCGGCCTCGGGCTCGGCGGGCGGGCTCTCCAGGTACGCCAGGACCGTGTCGGCGGCGGCGCGGCGGCGGGCCAGGGAGTCGGGGTCCAGGGGCAGCGGCCACGCCCGCTCCTCGGCGGACGCCCGGAGCGCCGGGTTCTCGGCGTCCTCCTCCGGCTCGTCCGCCCACGCCTCGATCTCCCCGTACCCGGCCGCGCAGTGGTCGTACAGGGCGTGCAGGAAGTCGGAGGGGCCGCGGCGGCGCTTCTGGGAGGGCCCCCACCAGTGGCCGGAGCCGAGCAGCACCGAGCGGGGGCGGGTGAACGTCACGTACCCCAGGCGCAGCTCCTCGGTGTGCTGGTGGTCCCGCAGGGCGTCCTTGAACGCCTTCAGCGACTTCGCGTCCCACGCGTCGATCCCGGGCAGGGTCTCGGCGTCGCCGCGCAGGGCGTGCGGCAGGACCTGCGGCTGGGCCGTCCACGCCTCGCGGGACCTGCTGCTGGGGAACTGTCCGGTCACGAGCCCGGGGACGGCGACCACGTCCCACTCCAGGCCCTTCGACTTGTGCGCCGTGAGGACCTTCACGGTGTTCTCCCCGCCGGGGAGGGCGTTGTCGAGGCCCTTCTCGTACTGGGCGGCCGTGCGCAGGAACCCGAGGAACGCCAGGAGCGTCGCCTCGCCGTCGAGGGACGCGAACCGGGCGGCGATGTCCAGGAAGTTCGACAGGGTCTCGCGGCGGCGGGCGGCCAGGGCGTGCGGGGACGCGGAGAGCTCGACCTCCAGGCCGGTGGTGGCCAGGATCCGGTGCAGGACGTCCATCAGCGGGTCGGCCAGCGAGCGCCGCAGGTCGCGCAGCTCGGCGGCGAGGCGCGCGAACCGGACGCGGGCCTCCGCCGAGAAGGGCAGCCCGTCGTCGTGCCCGCCCGTCTCCAGGAACGTGTCCAGCGCGTCCGCCAGGGAGATCACCTCGGCGGGGTCCACCCCCTCCACGGCGGCCGCCAGGCGCTCGTCCGCGTCGGCGGCCCCGTCGCCGGCGCGGTGCACCAGCAGGCGGGCGCGGCGGCCCAGCAGGGCGAGGTCGCGGGCGCCGATCCGCCAGCGCGGCCCGGTGAGGAGCCTTACCAGCGACGCGTTGGCGCCGGGGTCCTGGAGGACCTCGCACACGGCGACCAGGTCGGCGACCTCCGGGAGGTGCAGCAGGCCGGACAGGCCGACGACCTCGACGGGCACGTCGCGCGCGACGAGGGCCGCCTGGATCTCCGGGAAGTCGGTCGCCGTGCGGCACAGGACGGCGATCCGGCCGGGCTCCACGCCCGTGCGGACCAGGTGGGCGACGGAGTCCGCGAGCCAGGCGATCTCCTCGGCCTGCGTCGGCAACAGCGCGATCCGTACGACGCCGTCGCGCTCGGCGCCGGGAGCGGGGCGCAGCGCCTCCACGCCCGCGTGCATGGCGCGCAGGGGCTCCGCGAGGCCGTTGGCGAGCTGGAGGAGCCGCCCGCCGCTGCGGCGGTTCTCGCTGAGCGCGTACCGGGAGGCGGGGCGGCCGTCCGCGTGCGGGAAGTGCTCGGGGAAGTCGTCGAGGTTGGCGACGGACGCGCCGCGCCAGCCGTAGATGGCCTGGCAGGGGTCGCCCACGGCGGTGACCGGGTGGCCCGTGTCCCCGCCGAAGAGGCCGGCCAGGAGCCGCCGCTGCGCGACGGACGTGTCCTGGTACTCGTCGAGGAGGACGACCCGGAACTCGTCGCGCAGCTGCGCGCCGACCTCGGGGCGGGTGAGGGCCAGTTCGGCGGAGAGGGCGATCTGGTCCCCGAAGTCGAGCAGGTCCCGCTCGCGCTTGGCGGCGCGGTAGCGGACGACCAGGTCCAGCAGTTCGCGGCGGGCGGCGGCGGCTTCGGGGACCTTGCGGAGGTCGGCGTTGCCGAGGCGGACCGGGGCGAGGGCGGTGAGCAGCGCGGAGTCGTACGCCCGGAGGTCCTCGGGGCGGACGAGGTGCTCGGCCAGCTCGGCGTCGAGGGCGAGGAGGTCGCTGACGAGCGTGGGGAACGACCGGGTGAGCGCCGGGTACGGGCCGGGGGCCTCGCGCAGGACGCGGGCGGCGAGCTGGTAGCGCGTGGCGTCCGCGAGGAGGCGGGCCGTGGGCTCCAGACCGATGCGCAGGCCGTGGTCGGTGAGGAGGCGGCCGGCGAACGCGTGGTACGTGGAGATGCGGGGCTCGCCCGGCGGGTTGTCGGGGTCGATCACGTCGGGATCGGTGACGCCGGCGCGGACCAGGGCGGCGCGGACCCGCTCGGCCAGCTCGCCGGCGGCCTTGTTGGTGAAGGTCAGGCCGAGGACCTGTTCGGGGGCGACCTGCCCCGTGCCGACCAGCCACACCACGCGGGCGGCCATCACCGTCGTCTTCCCGGAACCGGCTCCGGCCACGATGGCCTGCGGGGCGGGCGGCGCGGTGATGCAGGCCGTCTGCTCCGGGGTGAAGGGGATGCCGAGCAGCTCCTTGAGCTGCTCGGGGTCGGTGATGCGTGCGGTCACCGGAGAAGGCTAGCCGGGGGTGCCGACAGCCCCGCCGGGCGGTGGGGCGTCTCCCGCTGGGCGGTAGGGGCCCGCCCCCGTCTCACTCCACGATGTGGCGGCCCTCGGGGCGGGCGCTGCAGGAGGCGCGGAAGGCGCAGGTGGCGCAGTGCTGCCCGGTGGTGGGCGTGAAGCGCTCGTCGAGGACGCGGCCCGCGGCGGTGGCGAGCAGGCCGGTGACCCACTCCCGCGGGGGCGGCTCCTGGGACTGGACGCGCGGCAGGGCGTCGCCGCCCTCCTTGCGGGGGGCCGGCTGGCGGAGGTGGACCAGTTCGGCGCCGCCCGGTTCGGGGCGGCGGCCGTCGAAGACCTCGTCGAGGGCGCCCTCGCGGACGGCGAGCTGGTAGACGGCGAGCTGGGCGTGGCGGGCGACCTCGTCCTTCGTGGGGGCCTGTTTGCCGGTCTTGAAATCGACGACGTAGGCGCGGCCCTGCTCGTCCCGCTCGACCCGGTCCATGGAGCCCCGGATCCGCACCTGGTACTCCCCCGCCTCCAGCGTCACGTCGAAGCCGTGCTCGGTGGCGGCGGGGGTCCGGCCGCCCCGGTCCATCACGTGCCAGCGCAGGAAGCGCTCCAGCGCCACGCGCGCGTGCTCCTTCTCCTGGGCCGACTTCCACGGCGCGTCGAACGCCAGCGCGTCCCACACCGAGTCGAGGCGTTCCATGAGGACCGCCAGGTCGGCGGGGGTGCGGCCGGAGGCGACCTCGTCGGCGAGGACGTGGACGACGTTGCCGAAGCCCTGCGCGGCGGTCGCGGGGGCGTCCGCCTTCACCTCGCGGCCCAGGAACCACTGGAGGGCGCACGTGTCGACCAGTTGCTCCAGGGCGCTGCCGGAGAGCGTGACGGGCCGGTCGCGGTCCCGGAGCGGGGCGGGCGCGTGCGTCGGGTCGTACAGGCCCCACCAGCGGTACGGGTGGGCGGCGGGGACCAGGGGCTGGCCCTCGTCGTCGGTGAGCGCGGCGAGCCGGGCCAGCCGGCGGGCGGCGGCGTCGCGCAGGGCGGGTGAGGCGTCCGGGTCGACGGTGGTGGCGCGGAGCTCCGCGACGAGCGCGGCGACGGCGAGGGGGCGGCGCGGGCGGGCGGTGACGTCCCTCGGTTCGACGCCGAGCTCGGCGAGGAACCGGGAGGGCTGGTCACCGTCCTCGGCGGGCGCCTTGACGGCGGTGACGACCAGCCGGTCGCGCGCGCGCGTGGCGGCCACGTAGAAGAGGCGGCGCTCCTCCGCGAGGAGGGCGCCGGGGGTGAGCGGTTCGGCGAGGCCGTCGCGGCCGATCCGGTCGGCCTCCAGGAGGGAGCCGCGCCGCCGCAGGTCGGGCCAGAGCCCCTCCTGTACGCCGGCGACGACGACCAGGCTCCATTCGAGCCCCTTGGAGCGGTGCGCCGTCATCAGGCGTACGGCGTCGGGGCGCGCCTGCCGCTTGGAGAGGGTGTCGGCGGCGATGTCCTGCGCTTCGAGCTCGGCGAGGAAGTTCAGGGCGCCGCGCCCGCCGGTGCGCTCCTCGGCGCGGGCCGCGGTGTCGAACAGGGCGCACACGGCGTCGAGGTCCCGGTCGGCGTTGCGGCCGGCGGGCCCGCCGCGCAGGGCGGACCGGTGGAGGCGGTGGGGCCAGCCGGTGCCGTTCCACAGGTGCCAGAGGGCCTCTTCGGCGGTTCCGCCGGCGGCGAGGAGCTGGCGCGTCTCGCGGAGCAGCCTGCCCAGGTGCTGCGCTCCGCGCGCGTAGGCGGGGTCGTGGGCGACGAGCCGTTCGGGTTCGGCGAGGGCGCGGGCGAGCAGCGCGTCGGAGGGCGGGGGGACCTTGTTGCCCGCCGCGCGCTCCTCGTCGCGCAGGGCGCGTCCGAGGCGGCGGAGGTCGGCGGCGTCCATGCCGCCGAGCGGCGAGGTGAGCAGGGTGAGCGCGGTCTCCGTGTCCAGCCAGGGGACGGAGTCCTCCGCACTGGGGTCCTCCGCACCGGAGTCCTCCGCACCGGAGTCCTCCGCACCGGGGGTGCCGTCGCCCGAGGCGCCGTCGTCCGGGGCCCTGCCGGTGGCCGGTCCGTCGGCGGGGGCTCCGCCGGTGGCTCCCGCGTCGGTGGCGCCCTCCTCGGCGGGCCGCTCCACCGCGCCCCCCACGTCCGCCACGTCCGACGCGCCCACCACGTCCGTCGCGCCCCGCAGGGCCGCCGTCGCCGTGGCGCGCAGGGCCGTGAGGAGGGGGGCCACCGCCGGTTCGTGGCGCAGCGCGACGTCCGCGCCGTCCATCTCCAGCGGCACGCCCGCCGAGGTCAGGGCGCGGCGCAGCGACGGCAGGGAGCGTGCGCCGGCGCGCACCAGGACGGCCATGTCGCTCCACGGCACCCCGTCCTCCAGGTGCGCGCGGCGCAGGATGTCCGCGATGTTGTCCAGCTCCGTGGACGCGGTCGGGAAGGTGTACGTCTCGACCCGCCCGCCCTCGCGGACCGGCGTCAGGTCGCGGTGGGCCCGCACCGTGTCGGCGGGCAGGCGCGGCAGCGGCATCCGCGCGGTGAGCAGCCGGGTCGCGGCCAGGATCGCCGGGGCGGAGCGGCGCGCCGTCCGGAGCACGGCGACCGGCGCGGGGGCGCCGTCCGCGCGCCGGAACACGTGCGGGAAGTCGAGGACGCCGTTGACGTCCGCGCCCCGGAACGCGTAGATCGACTGGTCGGGGTCCCCGAACGCGTACAGGGTCCTCCCCCGCCCCGCGAGCGCCTGGAGCAGCCGTACCTGCGCCGGGTCGGTGTCCTGGTACTCGTCGACGAACACCGCGTCGTACGCGGGGAGCGCCACGCGCTCGGCGAGGAGCACCGCGCGGTGGACCAGCTCGGCGTAGTCGAGGACGCCCTGCATGTCGAGGACGTCCAGGTACTCGGCGAGGAACTCGGCCGCCGCCGACCAGTCGCGCCGCCCCGTGCGCGCGGCGAACGAGGCGAGGGCGCGCGGGCCGAGGCCCAGCTCGCGGGAGCGGGCCAGCACGGCGCGCACCTCGTCGGCGAAGCCGCGCGTGGTGAGGCAGGCGCGCAGCTCGTCGGGCCAGTGGACGCGGGCGAGGCCGTCGCGCTCCAGGACCAGCTGGCCGGCGAGCAGCTCGCGTACGGCGACGTCCTGCTCGGGGCCGGACAGCAGGCGCAGCGGCTCGGCGAACAGGTCGGCGTCCTGGTGGGCGCGGACGAGGGCGTAGCAGTACGAGTGGAACGTCGTCGCCTGCGGGGCGCGCGCGCCGGGCAGCCGGGCGGCCATGCGGTCGCGCAGCTCGACGGCGGCCTTGCGGCTGAAGGTGAGGACGAGGATCCTCTCGGGGTCGGCACCCCGCTCGACGCGCGCCGCCACCGCCTCGACCAACGTCGTCGTCTTGCCGGTACCGGGTCCGGCGAGGACGAGGAGCGGCCCGTCCGCGTGGTCAACCACCGCCCGCTGCGCTGCGTCCAGGAGAGGAGGGGCCACCGGGTCCGGCGGGGTGCGCACCAGCCGGTACGCGCCGGGGCTCCCCGGCCGTACCGGGTCCTGGTGCGGCGCGCGCCGGGTGGTGAAGGAGGAACTCACGTGGATCGCCGGTCCTGGGAGGTGTGCTGAGGGTGAGGGTGCGGTGGAGAAGGGGCGCGGCCCCGCCGTATGGCGGAAGCTGTCAATTGTGAGCCATCGCACGCCCGGTGTCGTCCGCGCCAGCGCTGCCGGCACCGCCGATCCCGTCCCAGCGGGCCCGCCTCATGTCGAGGCGCGGCAGGGGGGTCGCGGCGCCGTGCGCCGGCGCGGCCTCCCGCAGCGGGGTGGCCTCCTCACGGTAGTGCCCCAGGGCGCGCCGCTCGTGCCCGGGCAGCAGCCGGCCGTCGGCGCGCACCACGCGCCACCACGGCACGGCACCGCCGTACAGCGCCATGACCCTGCCGACCTGGCGGGGGCCTCCCTCGCCGAGCCATTCGGCGACGTCCCCGTAGGTCAGCACCCGGCCGGGCGGGATGAGCTCGACGACCTCCAGCACGCGCTCCGCGTACTCCGGAAGCCGGTCGGGGTGCTCCTCAACAGTCATCCGCACCATCCTGCACCACGGGTACGACAACGCGGGCACCACACCCTGATGCCCTCCCCCGCCTCCCGGTCGTGCCACCATCTTCCGGGCGGTGACTGGTGATACGAGATCAAGAAGACACAGAGAAGGCGAAGGAACAGGACGTGCGGCCTCCCGACGCGGCGAGCGCTCCTGGCGCCGAGCCGCGCCCGAACACCGCCTCGCGGAGCGGCGGGCCGGACCCCGAAGCGGCGGACGGGCCCGCGCCGACCGACGCCCCCGCCGAGCAGCACAGCGACCTCTCCGGTGACGAACCGCTGCTCGCCGCGCGCGTGCACCGCCCTTCCGACCTGCTGCGCCTGCTCGTCGGCGTTCTCGCGATCGTCGTCGTCATCGGCATCGCGGCCTTCGCCAGCGGCACCACCTCGGGGCTCGAACAGGACATCAACAAGGGCACCGGCCAGGCCCCGGACGTGTTCGTCAAGATGGCCGGGCTCGTCTCCAGCATCGCCGTGCTGCTCGTGCCCGTCGCGTTCGCGATCGAGCGGCTGATCAAGCGGGACGGCCTGCGCATCGCGGACGGGGTCCTCGCCGCCGTGCTCGCGCACGGGGTGACCCTCGCGACGGACCTGTGGGTGGCGCGGGCGGCGCCCACGACGATCCAGGACGCGCTCACGCAGCCGCAGAGCGGCGGCGGGCTCACGGACCCGGTCCACGGCTACCTGGCGCCGGTCATCGCGTACATGTCGGCGGTCGGCATGGCCCGGCGACCCCGCTGGCGGGTCGTGCTGTGGGTGGTGCTGCTGCTCGACGCGTTCACCATGCTGGTCGCGGGCTACACGACACCGCTTTCGATCATGCTGACGATCCTGATCGGCTGGACCGTCGCGTACGGGACCCTCTACACGGTCGGCTCCCCGAACGTCCGCCCCACGGGCCAGACGCTCCTGGCGGGCCTGCGCCACGTCGGGTTCCGCCCGGTGTCGGCCATGCGCGCGGAGGGCCTGCCGGAGACCGCCGAGCAGGGCGACCGGGGCCGCCGCTACCTGGTCACCCTGGAGGAGGGCCCGCCCCTCGACGTGACGGTGGTCGACCGGGAACAGCAGGCGCAGGGGTTCTTCTACCGGGTGTGGCGCCGGCTGACGCTGCGCGGGATCACCACGCGCCGCTCCATCCAGTCGCTGCGGCAGGCCCTGGAGCAGGAGGCGCTCCTCGCGTACGCGGCCATCGCCGCCGGGGCGAACGCGCCGAAGCTGATCGCCACCTCCGAGCTCGGCCCGGACGCCGTGATGCTCGTCTACGAGCACCGGGGCGGGCGCTCCCTCGACTCGCTGGCCGACGAGGAGATCACCGACGACGTGGTGCGCGGCTGCTGGGAGCAGGTGCGGGCGCTGCAGTCGCGGCGCATCGCGCACCGCCGGCTGACGGGCGACGCCCTGCTGGTGGATCGTTCCGGCAATGTGGTGATCACGGACCTGCGCGGCGGTGAGATCGCCGCGGGCGACCTGGTGCTGCGGATGGACGTCGCGCAGCTTCTCACCACGCTCGGTCTGCGGGTCGGCGCGGAGCGGGCGGTCGCGGCGGCCGTGGCGGTCCTCGGACCCGACAAGGTCGCGGGCTGCCTGCCGCTGCTCCAGCCGATCGCGCTGAGCCGGTCCAGCCGGGCGACGCTGCGCAAGCTGGCCCGCGAGCGGTCGCAGCGGGAGCGGGAGGCGGTGCTGAAGGCGTCGGAGGCCGCGAAGCAGGCCCGGCTGGAGGCGTCCAGGGAGGCCGGCGAGGCGGGCTCGAAGACGGAGCGCAGGACGGTCCGGGCGGAGAAGCAGGCCGAGAAGCGGGCCCTGGAGGACGCGCTGCACGGGGCGCGCGAGGAGGACCTGCTGGCGCAGATCCGCCGCCAGGTGCTGCGGATCAGGCCGCAGGCGCCGGTGGAGCCGGTGCGGCTGGAGCGGATCAGGCCGCGCACGCTGATCAGCCTCATCGCGGGCGCCATCGCCGCGTACTTCCTGCTGTCGCAGATCGCCAGCATCCCGCTGTCGACGATCAGTGAGGCGGCCTGGGGCTGGGTCACGGTGGCCGTCGCGTGCTCGGCGCTGAGCTACGTGGCGGCGGCGATGAGCCTGCTCGGCTTCGTACCGGAGCGGGTGTCGTTCCTGCGGACCGTGGTGGCGCAGGTCGCCGGGTCCTTCGTCAAGATCGTCGCGCCCGCTGCGGTCGGCGGGGTCGCGCTGAACACGCGGTTCCTCCAGCGGTCCGGGGTGCGTCCCGGCCTGGCGGTGGCGAGCGTCGGGGCGTCGCAGCTGTTCGGGCTGGGGGCGCACGTCCTGCTGCTGCTGGCGTTCGGCTACCTGACCGGTACGGAGCGGTCGCAGGACGACTTCACCCCGTCCAGGACGGTCATCGCGGGACTGCTGACGATCGCGGTGCTGCTGCTGGTGGTGACGGCGGTCCCGGCGCTGCGGAAGTTCGTCTCGACACGGCTGCGGTCGCTGTTCGCGGGGGTGGTGCCGCGCATGCTGGACGTGCTCCAGCGGCCCGGGAAGCTGCTGACCGGGATCGGCGGCATGCTGCTGCTGACGGCGACGTTCGTGCTGTGCCTCGACGCGTCGATCCGGGCGTTCAACGGCGGCCACCAGCCGCTGACGTACGCGAGTCTCGCCGTGGTGTTCCTGGCGGGCAACGCGCTCGGTTCGGCGGCGCCCACACCGGGCGGTGTCGGCGCGGTCGAGGGCGCCCTGCTGGCCGGTCTGGTGCTGGCCGGGGTGCCGAAGGAGGTCGCGGCGCCGGCGGTGCTGCTGTACCGGCTGCTGACGCTGTGGCTGCCGGTGCTGCCCGGCTGGGTCTCGTTCAACCACCTGACGCGGAAGGGCGCCCTGTAGGGGACTGCGCGCGCGTAACGCCCTGTGGGGGACTACGCACGCGTAGCGGGTTCGTACGAAAGGTCCCGCAACTGCTGGGAGGATCCACCGATCCTGCTTGCAGCTGCGGGCCCTCCGTGCCTACATTGCCGCACATGCGGTCCTACACCTCGCAGCAGGCGGCGCGTCTCCTCGGCGTGAGCGCCGACACCGTACGCCGCTGGGCCGACGCCGGCCGGCTCCCCACGCGCCGGGACGGGACGGGCCGACGGCTGATCGACGGCCCCGACCTGGCGGCGTTCGCCGTCGAGCTGGCCGCGCAGTCCGACGAGGGCGGCGACGTGCCGTACACCAGCGCGCGCAACGCGTTCCCGGGCATCGTCACGGCCGTGAAGCTCGGGGACGTGGCCGCCCAGGTGGAGATCCAGGCCGGTCCGCACCGGCTCGTGTCGCTGCTGACCCGCGAGGCCGTGGAGGAGCTGGGCCTGGAGGTGGGCGTCGAGGCGGTGGCGCGGGTGAAGTCGACCAACGTCCACATCGACCGCGTCTAACCGTCCGCACGCGATCCGCGTGACCCGCACGACCCGCACACCCAAACGCCCGTACGCCCGACCGTCCGGAGGTTCCCGTGCGCCGTACCGCGCGCCACGCCGTCGCGTCCCTGCTGACCGCGGCCCTGCTGCTGCCGCTGGCGGCCTGCGGGGGCTCCGGCGGCGGCTCCGGTGCCCCGGCGGACGGGTCGGCGCGGCCGGGCGGCGGCAGGCTGACCGTGCTGGCCGCCGCGTCCCTCACGGACGTCTTCGAGGACGTCGGCGCCGCCTACGAGGGGGAGCACCCCGGCACCGACGTCGTGTTCTCCTTCGCCGGGTCGCAGGAGCTGGCCTCCCAGGTGCGCCAGGGCGTGCCGGCCGACGTCCTCGTCACCGCCGACGCCCCGACCATGGACCGCCTGGGCGAGGCGACCGGCGAGCCCGTCGTCATCGCCCGCAACCGGCTCGCCGTCGTCACCGCCGCGGGGAACCCGCAGCGGATCACCGGCCTGGAGGACCTGTCCCGGCCGGGCCTGAAGGTGGTGCTGGCCGCACCCGAGGTGCCGGCCGGGCGCTACAGCCGGCAGGTCCTCGACAGGGCCGGGGTGGACGTGCGGGCCGTCTCCCAGGAGCCGAACGTCCGCGCCGTCCTCGGCAAGGTGCGGCTGGGCGAGGCGGACGCCGGGCTCGTGTACGCCACCGACGCGACCGCCGCCCGCGGGGAGGTCGACACGGTGGCCGTGCCGGACGCGCGAAACGCCGTGGCCTCCTATCCGGCCGCCGCCCTCGGCTCCGCGCGCGACCCCGGGGCGGCGCGCGACTTCGTGGCGTGGCTGCGGTCGCCGCGCGCGCGTGCGCTACTGTCGGCGGCCGGGTTCGAGACGCCGTGATCCGCGCCCGGCGGGTCCCCGTCCCGCTCGCCGTGCCCGCGCTGGCCGCGGTCGTCTTCCTGCTGCTGCCGCTCGCCGGGGTGCTGGCGCACGCCCCGTGGGGGACGCTCGGGGAGCGGCTGACCGCGCCCGCCGTGCGGGAGGCGCTCGGGCTGTCGCTGGCGGTGTCCGCGTGGGCGCTCGCCCTGTCGTTGCTGCTCGGTGTGCCGCTGGCCTGGACGCTGGCCCGGGTCGACTTCCGCGGCAAGGCGCTGGTGCGGGTGCTGGTGATGCTGCCGATGGTGCTGCCGCCCACGGTGGCGGGTGTGGCCCTGTTGCAGGGGTTCGGGCGGCGGGGGCTGCTGGGCGGGGTCCTCGCCGACCGGTTCGGGGTGTCGTTGCCGTTCTCGACGGCGGGTGCGGTGGTGGCGGCGGCGTTCGTGTCCATGCCGTTCCTGGTGATCAGCCTGGAGGGCGCGCTGGCGGGCCTGCACCCGCGCTACGAGGAGACGGCGGCGTCGCTGGGGGCCGCCCCGCTGCGGACGTTCTTCACGGTGACCGTGCCGATGGTCGGGCCGGGGTTCGTCGCGGGGGCGGCGCTGTGCTGGGCGCGGGCGCTGGGCGAGTTCGGTGCGACGATCACCTTCGCGGGGAACCTGCCGGGCACGACGCAGACGCTGCCGCTCCAGGTGTACCTGCTGCTCCAGAACGACCCGGACGGCGCCGTCGCCGTCTCGCTGCTGCTCCTCGTCACGGCCGCGGCGGTCCTGGTCGCCCTGCGCGGTCGCTGGCTGGGGCACGCGGCGGTACGGGAGGCACCGCGACCGGCGGCCGTCGCGGAGGAGGCGGAGGGGGCGCAGGAGGGGCGGGACGGCGCCGGTCCGCTCGCGGACGAGCCGGCCGGCGGGTACGCCGCGGGGGCGGCGTGGCCGCTCGCGGCCGAGGTGCGCGGGGCCACCGCCCTCACCCTGGACGTGCCCGCCGGGACGACGGTCGCCGTCGTCGGGCCGAACGGGGCCGGCAAGAGCACGCTGCTGCGCGCCCTGCTGGGCCTCACCCCGCGCGCGACGGCCGCGTCCCTGCGCCTCGACGGGCGGGAGCTGGCCGGGCTGCCGCCGCACCGGCGCGGCATCGCGTGGGTGCCGCAGGACGGGGCGCTGTTCCCGCACCTGTCGGCGCTGGCCAACACCGCGTACGGACTGCGCGCGCAGGGCGTGCCGCGCTCCCGCGCGCGCGTGGAGGCCCGGAAGCGGCTGGAAGGGCTCGGGGTGGGCCATCTGGCGGACCGCAGGCCGGGAGAGCTGTCCGGCGGGCAGGCCCAGCGGGTGGCGCTCGCCCGGGCCCTGGCCGCGCGGCCCCGGCTCCTGCTGCTCGACGAGCCGCTGGCCGCCCTGGACCAGACGACCCGCGCGCGCGTGCGGCACGCGCTGCGGCAGCACCTGGCCGGGTTCCCCGGCGTGTGCCTGATCGTCACGCACGACCCGGTGGAGGCCGTGTCGCTGGCCGACCGCGTCCTCGTCCTGGAGGAGGGCCGCCCGGTGCAGTACGCGGAGCCCGCCGAGGTGGCCCGGCACCCGCGCTCCCCGTGGGTCGCGCGCATGCTGGGCCGCAACGCCTGGCCGGGCACCGTACGGGACGGCGGCCTGGACACGGCGGGCGGCGCCCGGCTGGTCACGGCCGCCGACCCGGCGCCCGCCGACGGCGCGGCTGCCCTCGCGGTGGTGGCGCCCGAGGCGGTGTCGCTGCACGGCGCCCGCCCCTCGGGCAGTCCCCGCAACGTGTGGCGGGGCACCGTACGGGAGCTGACCGCGCACGGGGCGCGGCTGCGGGTCCTCGTGTCGGGTGCCCCGGGCGCCCCGTCCGACGTGGTCGCGGAGGTGACCCCGGCGGCAGCGGCGGACCTGGGGCTCGCGGAGGGCTCCGCGGTGTGGGTGAGCGTGAAGGCGACCGAGATCACCGTCGTACCGCTGTAGGCGCGGCGGCCACCCCGTACGCCCCGGAGCGCCGGCCGGTCGGCCGGCCGCCCCCGCCCCCGCACGCCCCGGGGCGCCGATCCCCCAGGCTCCGGTGCCGTACGCGGCGGGGCGGCCGGCCACCCGCATGGGCGCGCGTCACGGGCGGGGGGAGGGAGGCGCGCCGACGATGGACGCATGCCGATCACTCGCCCCTCCCGGCGGCCGGCCGCCCGCCGGCGCACCGCCGTCCTCGCCGCCGCCGTCCTGCTCACCGGCGCCACCGCGGGGTGCGGCGGCGACGGGGAGAAGGGCGAGGGGACCGGCCGGGACGCGATGAGCGAACTGGCCGCGCAGAAGCCGTCGTGGAAGCCGTGCGCGCCCTCCACCGCGGCGGAGGCCGGCGCGACGCCGAGCCCGCTCCCGGACGGCACCCGCTGGGAGTGCGCGTTCATGGACGCCCCGCTCGACTACGCCGACCCCGGCGGCGACACGATCGAGCTGGCCCTGATCCGCGCCAAGGCCCGCGACCGGTCGAAGCGGATCGGCTCCCTGGTCTTCAACTTCGGCGGCCCGGGCGGCTCCGGGATCACCGCCCTGCCGTCCTTCGCCCCCGACTACGAGACCCTGCGCGGCCGCTACGACCTGGTCGGCTTCGACCCGCGCGGCGTGGGGCTGAGCGACGGCGTGGAGTGCCTGGGCCGCCGCGAACTGGACGCGCTCTTCGCGCGCGACGCGACACCCGACGACGCCGCCGAGGAGAAGGCGTACCAGAGGGAGCTGAAGAAGTACGCGGAGGCGTGCGAGGAGAACTCGGGCAAGGTGCTGCCGCACGTCGGCACGGAGAACGCGGCCCGCGACATGGACCTGATGCGGCAGGTCCTCGGTGACGACAAGCTGCACTACTTCGGCATCTCGTACGGCACGGAGCTCGGCGGGGTGTACGCGCACCTGTTCCCCCGCCGGGTGGGCCGGGCCGTCTTCGACGCCGTCGTCGACCCGGGCGGGACCGCGGAGCAGGGGGCGCTCGGCCAGGCCAGGGGGTTCCAACTGGCCCTGCGGAACTTCGCCGCCGACTGCGTGCGGCGGGGCGACGGGTGCGCGCTGCCCGGCAACACCCCGGAGGAGATCGAGCGGTTCGTCACCGATCTGCTGGCACGGCTCGACAAGCGCCCCGTCCCGGGCATCGGCGACCGCGAGCTGACCCAGACGCAGGCCCTCAACGGCATCGCGCAGGCCCTGTACTCCAAGGAGTACTGGCAGTACCTGGAGCAGGGCCTCGACGAGGCGGACGGCGGCAGCGGCGCGCTGCTGCTGGCGCTGTCCGACTCGATGAACG
Source organism: Streptomyces tamarix (assembly GCF_032423885.1). Classification (NCBI taxonomy): domain Bacteria; kingdom Bacillati; phylum Actinomycetota; class Actinomycetes; order Kitasatosporales; family Streptomycetaceae; genus Streptomyces; species Streptomyces tamarix. The sequence continues at coordinate 397,226 of NZ_JAWCTQ010000001.1, forward strand.
GCCGCGACGAGAACGGGAACTACAACAACCTCCAGGCGGCGAACGCGGCGATCAACTGCGTCGACGACAGGCAGCGGTTCACCGTGGAGCAGGTGAAGGCGAAACTGCCCGAGTTCCGCGAGGCGTCGCCCGTGTTCGGTGACTTCCTCGGCTGGGGGATGCTGTGGTGCGGCCAGTGGCCCGTCGCGGGCCGGGCGGACCACCCGGAGGTGAGCGCCCCCGGCGCGCCCCCGATCCTCGTGATCGGGACGACGGGCGACCCGGCCACGCCGTTCGAGGGCGCCAGGGCCATGGCGTCGGCGCTGGGCAAGGGCGTCGGCGTCGAGGTGACGTACCGGGGCGAGGGGCACGGCGCCTACAACGGCGGCGACGCCTGCGTGCGGCGCGTGGTGAACGCCTACCTGCTCGACGGGAAGGTCCCGGCGTCGGGGACCGTCTGCCCGTGAGGTTGTCCACAGGGCCGCCGGTGCCGGGGGCGGTGGCGCCTACGATGACGGTTTAGCGGCGGGATGCCCGGTACGTCCGGGGGAGTTCTGGGGGAGTGCATGTCCAAGCGGGTGCGGGCCGTGGCGGTGGCGGTCCTGACGGCCCTGGCGGCCGGGGTGGTCACGGGCTGCCAGGACGGCGGGGCGGCCGGCGGGGGCGGCGGACCGTCGGCGGGGAGCACGGCGAGCGGCGCGCCGGGCCGGCCGGGGAGCACGCCGGACATGCCGGGGCTGCCGGCCGCGCTGACCGGCCAGAAGCCGCGGTGGGAGCCGTGCGGGGCGCCCGAGGGCGGCGAGAAGCCGGGGGCGGCCTGGCGGTGCGCGACGGTGAGGGTGCCGCTGGACTACCGGGAGCCGGACGGCGAGACGCTGCCGGTGGCGCTGATCCGCAAGGAGGCCCGCGACAGGAAGGGCCGGATCGGCTCCCTGCTGTTCAACTTCGGCGGCCCCGGCGCGTCGGGCGTGGAGATGCTGCCGGGTTTCGCGCCGGAGTACGACGGGCTGAACGCCCGCTACGACCTGGTCGGTTTCGACCCGCGCGGGGTGGGCGGCAGTTCGGCGGTCGTGTGCCGGTCGGACCAGGAGCAGGCGAGTGCCGAGGCACGGATCGACCCGACGCCGGACACGCCGGCCGAGGAGGCCGCCTACCTGAAGGACGGCTCCGACTTCGGGGCCGGCTGCGCCCGCCGCTCCGGCAAGCTGATCGCCCACGTCACCACCAGCAACACGGCCCGCGACATGGACGTGATCCGCCACGTCCTGGGCGACGCCGAGCTGAACTACTTCGGCATCTCGTACGGCACGCAGCTGGGCGCGGCGTACGCGCACCTGTTCCCGGGGCGCACGGGCCGGACGGTGCTGGACGCGGTGGTCGACCCGACCGCCGACAGCAAGGGCCACGCGCGGCACCAGACGACGGGCTTCCAGCGGGCGCTGGACAACTACTTCGCGTCCACGGGCGAGGACGCGAAGGCGGGCACGGCCCGGGTGGCCCGGCTGCTGGCACGGCTCGACGGGCAGCCCCTGGAGGCGACCGGCGGCCGGAAGCTGACGGAGGGCCTGGCGCTCACCGGCATCGTGCTCCCGCTGTACTCGAAGAGCAGTTGGCCGCTGCTGACGGAGGCGCTGCGGGAGGCGGAGGACGGCCGGGGCGACGCGCTGCTGCGGCTCGCCGACATGTACAACGACCGTGACGCGAGCGGCCACTACGGCACGGACAGCCACGCACAGCGGGCGATCTCCTGCGCCGACAGCGACCAGCGGCCCACGGCCGCCGAGGCGAAGGCGCTGCTGCCCGAGTTCCGGCGCATATCCCCCGTGTTCGGGGAGTTCCTCGCGTGGGACACGGCGGGCTGGTGCGCGAACTGGCCGGTGAAGGGCGAGTCGACGACCCAGGACGTGTCCGCGCCGGGTGCGGGGCCGATCCTGGTGGTGGGCACGACGGGCGACCCGGCGACGCCGTACGAGGGCGCGCGGAAGATGGCGGATGGCCTGGGCGAGGGCGTCGGCGTGCTGATCACCAACAAGGGCGAGGGACACGGCGCGTACGGCTCGTCGGCGTGCGTGACGCGGACGGTCGACGACTACCTGCTGCGGGCCAGGGTCCCGAAGGACGGCACGACCTGCTCGTAGCGCCCCGCTCCCGGCACGCCCCGGACACCACCTCCGCGACCCACCGCCACGGGAAGCGGGAAGGGGGCCGGACCCCACGGCCCGGCCCCCGAGCCCGGAGGGGCGACGCGGTCAGTAGACCCGTCCGCAGCCGGAGCCGTTTCCGCGTCCCCTCGCTCCCAGGCGTCGCACGAGGTGTCGAAGGGAGGGCGAAGCGCGGCCCGTCCCGGGCCGGGCGCGAAACGGCGGTCCGTCCAGAACATGCCGACCTCTTCCAACAGCAGCGTTCCGATGAGCTGATCACCTTGAAGGAGCCCCAGCTCCGCACAGCCGACCACTCCTCCCTACATCGCCGGGAGCTGGTACAGAGCCGAGCGGGCGCGGCCCAGGGCGACCAGGTCGTTCGTACAGTGGTGGGTCGAGGCAGGCATCCGGCTTCAGGCAGTCGGACGGGAGAAGCCGCGCAGCCCTGCGGAACTGAGACTGCGACGGGCACTGCCACGACACCCCCACGATCCCTGCGGAGCACAACCGTCAGGCTCTCAGCCAGCTCGGACCTCGGTGTTCTGGCCGACGTGCAGCAGCCAGGTGCCGTCACTCTGCTTGGTCACGATGTAGAGCGGAGCGCCCTCCGTGTCGCCGTCTGCCGAGTGGTAGACCTGCCGGATCTTGACCGCGGCCACATCGGGCCGCAGGAACTGGATGTGCACTACCTCGTAGGTGACATCACCGTCCCAGTCGGAGTTCGGCAGTACGGCGCGGGTGAACTCACCGATGGCGTCGAGGCCGATGAGGACCTTGCCATGAGCGGTCGTCCAGATGGCATCGGAGCGGAAGAGGGCGAGGAAGCCCTCGGCGTCTTTGGCGCGCTGCGTCCGCTCGACGGTGGCCACGATCTCTTCGATGGCCTTGATGTCCGTGTTCCTGGTGTCCATGTGAACCATGCTGGATTCTCAACTTTGCTTGAGGTCAAGGGGTTCGAGCGCCGAGCGTCGATGTGAGGGGCGGCCACTCGCGGGGCGTCCCGTCCTGGGGGTGCCACGGGCTTACTGACCGCTGATCGAACTCCTCAAGCGGTGCTCACGCACGAGCACCCTCCCGGTCGCCCTCGGGCTGTGGAAGGGCGCTCAATGGTGACCAATGTCGACAGGTGCCGACAGCTCAGCAGCAGGTCAGGACGCTGATCGATAGGGCGGCCGCAGGACGCGGCCGCCCGTGGTCAGTTGTGGCCGACCTCGGCTACAGGCCGTCGCGCTCGATCGACGAGCTATCAGGCCCCAGCGTGTAAACGCGCGGCGGCGGCATCGCTTCAGCCGCCCTCCGTAGCACGACTTCCTGCTCGGCAGGATCAGGCCCGTGTGGGTCTCGCACGTGGAATCCGTACAGGGCGATGGCCTCCGCGTCGACGTCATCGGGCTGCGGACGGCCCTCCTGGATGAAGCCGCAGAGCGCGCGCAAGGCGTCCTCACCCAGGTCCGACCAAGCCCGGCTGCCAAGCCGGGCCGTCCCCGGGCCGTCCGAGGCCACCCGAAGTCGACCGACAACGGCAGAAGCCCACGGCATCCGAACTGGTCGGAGCCGTGGGCTTCTTCAGTCCCGCCGGTCGGCGGGAGGGGTGGTCAGTAGACCGGCTTGTGGGGCTCGATCTGGTTGACCCAGCCGATGACGCCGCCGCCGACGTGGACGGCGTCGGCGAAGCCCGCGGACTTCAGGACCGCCAGGACTTCCGCACTGCGGACACCCGTCTTGCAATGCAAGACGATCTTCTTGTCCTGCGGGAGGTCCTGGAGGGCGTTGCCCATCAGGAACTCGTTCTTGGGGATCAGCCGGGCGCCGGGGATCGAGACGATCTCGTACTCGTTGACCTCGCGGACGTCGATGATGTCGATGTTCTCGCCGTCGTCGATCCACTCCTTGAGCTGCTTGGGAGTGATCGTGGAGCCGGCCGCCGCCTCCTGGGCCTCCTCCGACACGACGCCGCAGAAGGCCTCGTAGTCGATGAGCTCGGTGACGGTGGGGTTCTCGCCGCAGACGGCGCAGTTCGGGTCCTTGCGGACCTTGACCTGCCGGTACTGCATCTCCAGGGCGTCGTAGATCATCAGCCGGCCGACCAGCGGGTCGCCCACGCCGGCCAGGACCTTGATCGCCTCGGTGACCTGGATGGAGCCGATGGACGCGCAGAGCACGCCCAGGACGCCGCCCTCGGCGCAGGACGGGACCATGCCCGGCGGCGGGGGCTCGGGGTAGAGGCAGCGGTAGCAGGGCCCGTACTCGGACCAGAAGACCGACGCCTGGCCGTCGAACCGGTAGATGGAGCCCCAGACGTACGGCTTGTTCAGCAGCACGCACGCGTCGTTGACCAGGTAGCGCGTGGCGAAGTTGTCCGTGCCGTCGACGATCAGGTCGTACTGGCTGAAGATGTCCATCACGTTGTCGGCCTCGAGCCGCTCCTCGTGAAGGATCACGTTCACATACGGGTTGATGCCCTTGACGGAGTCGCGGGCGGACTCCGCCTTGGAGCGGCCGATGTCGGCCTGGCTGTGGATGATCTGGCGCTGCAGGTTCGACTCGTCGACCTCGTCGAACTCCACGATGCCGAGCGTGCCCACGCCCGCGGCGGCCAGGTACATCAGGGCCGGGGAGCCGAGTCCGCCGGCGCCCACGCACAGCACCTTGGCGTTCTTCAGCCGCTTCTGTCCGTCCATCCCGACGTCCGGGATGATCAGATGGCGGGAGTACCTGCGGACCTCGTCTACGGTGAGCTCGGCAGCCGGCTCGACCAGGGGTGGCAGCGACACGGGGACTCCGTTGGTCGTATGTCAGTACGGGACTACCCCCGCGCGGGCGGGGACTACATGTTCCGTAACACTGCCACGGCCCTTCTCATTCCGAGACACCTGGTCCGATCTGCGAGACGATTTCGTCCCAGTAGCCGGGCAGGGCCGCGAATGGGCCGGTTTGTCCGGTGCGGTCGGTGAAGAAGACCGTCCCCGCCCCCTGCCACCGCGCGATCCGCACGGCCTCGCCGAGATGGGCGCGCGGCACGCCGTGGACGAAGTGGACGAAGCGCTCCGGCGGGTGGTCGGCGGTCCACTCCGCCGCCTGGGACCAGCGGTACTCGGCCCAGGACCCGGAGAAGGTGACCAACTGGTCGGCGGTGTCCGCGTAGCCGGGGTGCGGAGGGCCGCCGTGGCCGAGGACCAGGTGCCCGCCGTCCACCCGGTCGAGGAGGGCCTTCAGGGTGGCGGTGAGCCGGCGCACCTCGGGCAGGTCCTGCCGCTGTGTGGGACAGCGGGCCAGGAAGTAGCCGTCGACGCGGTACCAGTCGAGGTGGCGGTGGGCCTCGGAGACGGTGTCGCCGAACGGGCGGTCGCCCCCGCCGAGGCCGAGGTGGCCGAGGACCCGGACGCCGGCGTTCCGGAGCCGGGTTGCCGCTTCCAGGCAGTGCGGGTCGGGCCAGGCGCCGGGGCCGTCCGCGACGTTGAGGACGGCCCAGTGCACGGGCACGCCCGGCCGGGTCAGTTCGGCCCACTCCACGGGGGCGAGGAGCGGGTGGGCGTAGCCGGGGACGCCGAAGCCGAGCCGGTCGGCACCGGTCGCCGGCAGGCCGGTGCCGGTGCCGGTCAGATGCGGCACGCCGCCTCCATCCAGATGTCCGCGAGGGACTCCTCCAGGTTGATGCGGGGCCGCCAGCCGAGCCGGTCGCGGGCGGTGCGCACGTCGGCCTGCTGCCAGGCCCCGCAGCCGTCCGGGTAGGGGTGGGCGGTGACCGGGGGCAGGTGGTCGGAGGGCGACTCGGAGCGCTGGGCGCCGATGACGGGCCGCGCGGGCGGGCCGTCCAGTTCGTGGAGGGACCCCGTGTAGCCGGCGACGCGCGCGAGGAGGGACGCGGCGTCGCGGAGCCGTACGGCGCGGCCGGTGCCGATGTTGACCACGCCCTGCGCCGCCGACAGGGAGGCGGCGTGCACGGCGCGCGCCACGTCCCGTACGTCGACGAAGTCGCGCTGCGCACCGAGGCCGCCGAGCTTCAGCTCCGCGTCGCCGGACTGCATGGCGCGGCGCATGGTCTCCGCGAGCCGGCCGAGGGGCGAGCCGGCCGGGGTGCCGGGGCCGACCGGCGAGAACACCCGCAGGACGACGGCGTCCAGCCCGGAGCCGAGGACCAGTTCGGTCGCCGCGAGCTTCGACACCCCGTACGGCCCGCCGGGGCGGGGCACGGCGTCCTCGGCGGTCGAGGAGCCGGGCTGTGACGGCCCGTACTCGGACGCGCAGCCGACCTGGACCATGCGGGCGCCGCAGCGGCTGCGGCGCAGCGCCTCGCAGACGGTGGCGACGGCGACGGTGTTGTGCCGGGTCAGCTCGCGGGCGCCGCCGCGGGTGGCCCCGGCGCAGTTGATGACGACACCGGGGTGGACGGCGTCCAGGAACCGGGTGAGCGCCCCCGGACTGCCGTTGGCGAGGTCGAAGCGCACGTCGGAGTCGTCGCGGCGGCCCAGGGCCGTGAGGTGCACCGCCGGGTCGGCGAGCAGCCGGTCGGCGACGAAGCGGCCGATGAATCCCGTGGCGCCGAGCAGCAGCACCCTCATCGCGCGCCCCCTTCGCGCTGTGCGGCCGTGGTCGGGGTGGGGGGGATCATGTCGTGTGTCTCCTCGGTGTTGCGCGGATCCGCGGGACCCGGTGACGCGCCTGGCGCTTCCGGGACTCATGGGGTCTGCGGGACGGTCGGGGCTCTGAGGTCGTGCGGTCTATGTGCTCTGTGCGGTCGATGCGTGTTGTGTGGTCCGTGGGGTGTACGGGGCTGTGCGGTCCGGGGTGCCGGTGGTGGGGCGGGCGGTCAGGGGCGGGCGTGCGCGGAGGCGCGTGCGAGCACGACGGCGGCGTACGCCGGCAGGGCGAGCGCGGCGGTGCCGCGGAGGAGGCCCGGTACGGCCGCGGTGCCCCGGGGCTTGACGGCCCGCCGTACCGGGACGGCCACGAGGCCGTGGCCGGGCAGCCGTCCGACGAGGACGGTGAGGCGGGCCGGGACCTCCGCCGCGGTGGCGGCGAGCGCGGCGGAACCCGCGTGGGGAAGGCCGTGCACGGCGAGCAGCCGGGCGAGGAACAGCAGCGTGCCGAGCGCGGCGGCCGGGACGAGGGCGCCGGGCGGTGTCCCGGGCGCCGTGCCGGTCCCGGCGAGCAGCCCGGTGAGGGCCGCCGCGTACAGGGCGGCGACGGCGAGGAACAGGGGCCGGGCCCGGGCGGTGAAGTCGCCCGGGTTCCGGCTGCCCGCGTGCAGGCGCCGGGCCCGTACGGCGGACAGCCGGGCGCACCCGGCGGCCGGCACCACCGCGAGGGCGAGGGCCAGGAGCGGGGCGGTCGCGGGCGGCCGGGGCCCGTCGGGGCCGCCGTGGACCAGGTGGCCGAGGAGGCCGTCGCCGTACGCGGCGCACAGGAGGAGCAGGGCGGTCGCGGCGCACGCGGTGAGCGGTGCGCGGCCGGGGGCGCGCAGGGGCCCGCGCCGTACGGCGAGGACGAGGGCGGCCGCGAGCCCGGCGGCGCCCGTGGCGGCGGGGAGCGGCGGCCCGGAGGCGTGGGCGTGCGCGGCGAGCGCGAGGCCGCAGGCTGCGCCGGGGAGCAGCGCGGCGAGCACCCAGCCGTTCCTCCGCCACCGGCTCCGGCGGTCCGGCGCACCCCCGCGGGGTGCGGGGGCGGCGGGGCGCGGGCCGCGCTCCTCGCCGCGGGGCACGCGCGCGTAGAGCTCCTCGGCGAGGGAGAACGCGTCGCGGTGCCGGAACCGGGCGGCGGCCCGGTCCGTGACCCCGCGCGCCGCCGGTCCGGCGGCGATCTCCAGGGGGTCGACGGCCCGCTCGCACAGCTCCCGGTACCGGTGCAGGAACGCCTCGACGGGATCGGCGGGCCTGCGGTGCCCGGTCCCGGCACGGGCGGTTCCCGCCGGGGGTTCGGGGCGCTCAGGCACAGCCGCCCCCGCTCACCGCCGCCGTCGCGGCGAGCGCCCCGCAGTGCGCGAGGCACGGGGCCGCCCGGCGGTCCCGTACGGGCGCGGCGATGATCCGCAGCCGGGCGCCGGGTTCCACCCGCCGCACCTCCGCGAAGGCGTGCGGCAGCCCGACGAGGTCCTTGGCGGGCCCGACGCCGCCGACCCGCGCGAGCGTGCGCGGATCGCCCGGGTCGGAGCCCTCCCTCACGGAGGCGAACCGTTCCGCTTCCGTGCCGGGGTACACGGTGCGCAGCTTGTCCCGGTCGGCACCGCATCGCTCCTGTCGGCGGCGCGCGTGCGCGGTGCCGGGCGCGACGACGGCGGCCTGCCGGTAGACCTCGGCGGCCGGCCTCCGGTGGAACGCGGCGAGCAGGGAACGTGCGGGCGTGCCGAGGGCCGTGCCGCCGGCCGCCGGGTGGTGCGCGCGCAGCCGCACGCCGTACTCGGTGACCGGCAGCGGAGTGCCGAAGAAGCGTTTGGCCAGCAGGTCGGGCAGCGCCGCCGCGCCGCCCGACGCGGCATGGCACAGGTCGGCCGCGCCGAGCACGTCCGCGCCGTACCGGTCGAGCGACAGCGGCAGCAGGAGGCGCTCCAGCCGGTCGGTGAGCGCCAGGGGGTCGGGGACGGTCGCGCCGTGCGCGCTCCGGTGTGCGCCGGGGGCGCGGCAGGCGGCCTCCAGGACGCGCGCCGCGGCCTCCGGGCGCAGGGCTCCGCCCAGGCCGCCCCGCTCGGCGGCGAGCTCCGCGAGGCCGTAGAGGCCGTCCGCGAAGGCGGCGTCGCCGGCCGGACCGGTGCGGCACAGGGCGGTGGCGAGCCGCTCGAAGTGCCCGGTGAAGCGGTGGCGGTCGCGCCGCCCGTGTCTCCGTGGTCCCGGCGTACGGCCGACGCGGGTGCCGTCCGGGGCGGTCCACGCGGGCGCGGTGCGCGCCCGGCGCACACGCGGCGGAACCCGGTCGGTGTCCTCCCGGCCCGTTCCGCGGTCCGGCGCGTAGAGGCCGGACTCGTGCTGGGAGAGCCCGCGCACAAGCCGGTCGCACCAGAGTCTGGACTCACCCGAGGCGTACGGGCGCTCACCCTCCGTGAGCAGTCCGATCCGCACGAGTACACCCCCGATCTCGCTTGTGTCCGGCCGCCGTTGGTCCGGCGACTCGCGGCGGGACGACCGTAAGCGGAGGGACGGGTGGCGCGGCGGACGGTTGTCCGTCGCGCCACCGGAAGGGGTGAATGCACGTGACTTTCGCACACCGGTAGCGTTCTGTTGCGCTACAGTGACTAGCGGTCACCCTCTGTCAGGCTTCGGCCAGGTGGCGGGGGGTCAGTCACCCGGGTACACCCAGGGGTTGGGGCGGCATTTGATGCCGTCGATCTCCAGGGACTTCGTCTGCTGCTGCATCACGGGCGCCAGCGCGCCGGGCGTCTGGCAGGTGCGGTGGTTGTGCCCGAGGCGGTGGCCGACCTCGTGGTTGATGAGCATCTGCCGGTAGGCGAACATCGCCTTGGGGCCGAAGGTCTCGGCGCCCTGCGCCCACCGGTAGGCGTTGATCATCACGCGGTCGGTGGCGGCGGAGTCGCAGGAGACGTTGTCGACGGTCGTGTCCAGCCCGGACTTGGCGCACCAGACGCCGGTCGTCCCCGGGCTGGCCAGCGTGACGACGAAGTCGGGCTGGCCCGTGGAGATCCGTTCGAACGTCATGGCACCGCCGTGCGCCCAGCTACGGTCGTCGTTGAGGGTCTTCTGCACGGCTTGGGCGAACAGCCTGCCGTCGAGCCCCAGCCCCTTCTCCACGTCGACGCGGTACCGGATCTTCCGCCCCTTGCCGGGCGCCTCGTCCACTCCGGGGACGGCCTCGAAGTCGCCGGACCCCTTCATCTCGGGGTCGAACGGGAACTGCCGGGCCATCAGCTCCTCGTACGTCGGCGCCACGGGCCGCGGGGGGACCGTCTGGGGGGCGGCCCGCCGCTCGAACCGGGAGGCGGCGTCGGCGGCCGTATCCCGGTCGGACGCGTCGGCGGCCCGGTCCGCCCCGCTCCGCTGCCGCGCGTCGCCGACCTGGCCGGCGACGACCACCGCGAGGACGGTGACGACGGCGGCCGCGGCGATCCCGGTGAACGTACGCCCCTTGCCGGCCCGGCCGTCGTCCCGCGCGCCGTCGCGGTCGCCGTCCCGCTCCTCGTCGCGGTCGTCGTCCCGCGGCGCGCCGTCGCCCCGCGCGTCGTCCGGCCGGTCGTCGTGCGCGCCGGAGCCGCCCGGCCCCGCCGCCCGGGCGCCCGCGCCGTCGTCGGCCGGGGAGTCCTGCGGTCCGGCCGTCCCGGCGGGGTGGTCGCCGGCCGTGCCGACGGCACCGCCCCGGGCGTCCTGGGCGGCCTGCGCCGCCGGAGCGTCGAACGCCTCGACGAACTCCCGGCGCGGCCCCGGCATGCGCGGCGGCCCCTGGGCGACGCGCGACCGGGGCGCGGGGGGCGGGGGCGGCGCGGCGGCCGTGTACGGGGCGGTGCCCCAGGCGCCGCCCGCCTCGTGCTGCTCGGGGTGTCCGCCGCGCACGTCGGGGGCGGGGGTGCCGTGCGACGGGGTGCCGAAGCCGTAGCCGTACCCGTACTGCTGCGGGGCCGGGGCCTGCGGGACGTGCGGGGTCCACTGGAGGCGAGGGGCCCGAGGCTCCTGCTGTGCCTGGGGAGATTGCTGTGCCTGGTGGGGCGGGGTCGCGGGGGCCGCCTGCGGAACGCGGGGGGCGGCCTGCCGCGGCGGCGCCTCCGGTGCCGCCCTGCGGCGGCGGCCGCCGCCGGACGCGGCGGCGGTGGTGGTCCTGTCGTCCGCCCCCTGGTCGGTGGGGGCGGGGCCTTTGCGGCTATGTCGTCCCACGCCCCGTATCAGCTCCTCGCGCCGTCGCCGGGGCCGTCGCCGCCCCGGTCGGCGATCAGCTCGCGCACCGCCCGGGCCACCGCCTCGGGATATTCCATCATCGCCACGTGCCCCGCCTCCGGAAGCGTGAGCAGCCGCGCGTCCCGGAAGGCCGCGGCGGCCCTCTGCGCCATACGGTACGACACGAGTTGGTCCCGCCCGCCGTACACGAGGAGCGTCGGCGCGAGGACCCGCTCCGCCTGCCGCCACAGGTTGTGCTGGCCGCCCAGCGTGTAGGCGTCGACGATGCCGCGCGCCGAGCGGGCCATCGCGTCCCAGAAGTACGGGAGGCGCAGGCGCCGCTCCATCTCCTCGACCGCGGCCCGCATTCCCTCGTCCGTGACCCTGCCGGGGTCGCCGTAGCAGAGGGCGAGCACGCCCCGTACGCGCTGCTCGGCCGTCCAGTTCCTGGTCAGGCGGGCGAACAGCCGCGCCACGCCCGGGACGGCGAGCAGTGCCGTGGGCCACGCGGTGCGCTGGGCGCGCAGCTCGGGCAGCGCGGGCGAGACGAGCGTCAGCGTGCGGACCAGGTCGGGGCGGACGGCCGCGACCCGCGTGGCGACGGCTCCGCCCAGGGAGTTGCCGATGAGGTGGACGGGGCCGCGGGTCTCGGCGTCCAGGAGGCGGATGACGGCGCGGGCGTGGCCCGTCACCGAGTAGTTGCCGTCGTCGGGCGGCGGGGAGTCGCCGAAACCGGGCAGGTCGACGGCCTCGCCGTCCAGGACGTCCTCGAGCAGCGGCATCAGCGCCGACCAGTTCTGCGAGGAGCCACCGAGGCCGTGCACGTACAGCGCGGGCGCCCTGCCGGACGCGGCGGAGGGGCGGTAGCGCACGTTCAGCGTCAGGCCGGGCAGTTCCGCGGAGCGCAGGCGCTCGCCTTCCGCGACCCGTACGGCGTGCACGCGGGGCGCCGCCGCGGCCGCGGCGGGGGACGCGGGCAGCTCGGTCGAAGACATGCGGCAATGTTACGAGACGATCACACCTGGAACGGTGTGTTCGGCATCACAGATCGCATAGCGCCGATGTGGGGGACCTTCTAGGCTCGTAGCGAGGGCAGAAGCCCGTGAGAAAGGGGAGCTCATGACCGTCGACCCCACGGATCCCGAGACGCTGGCGGAGCTGGCCCGGGAGAACGGCGCGGTCGGTACCGCCGCGCTGGACGAGGAGACCCCGGAGGCGGACGCCGCCGAGCAGCACGCCGATCTCCGGCAGCAGTCGGACGACCCGCTGTCGCGCGTCGACCCGGGCGCGGCGAACGAGGCGGACGCGGTGGAGCAGACCCGGGTGGTCGCGCTGGACGAGGACGACTACCGCGACGGCGAGTGAGACGGGGTGGTCCGCCGCTGTTCGCGCAGGTTGAGGAGGTTTTCCGGAGACCGGGTCGTTCACTTTTGAAGTTCCGGCTACCGCCGGCGTCCGGTACGTGAAATTCTGCGCTCGCACCGCGCACCGCCGGGTTACCCGAAAGTACGATGGCGGGCGCGGCGCACAGCGCACTTGGATCGATTTTGGGAGGCGGCGTGACAGCCATCGAGCAGACAGAGGCGGCGCGCCCGAGGGGCACACGCCTGCCGCGCCGAGCCCGACGCAACCAGCTGCTGGGCGCGGCCCAGCAGGTCTTCGTCGCCCAGGGGTACCACGCGGCGGCGATGGACGACATCGCCGAGCGGGCGGGGGTCAGCAAGCCGGTCCTCTACCAGCACTTCCCCGGCAAGCTGGAGCTGTACCTGGCGCTGCTCGACCAGCACTGCGAGTCGCTGCTCCACTCCGTCCGCACGGCGCTGGCCTCCACGTCGGACAACAAGCAGCGCGTGGCCGCCACCATGGACGCCTACTTCGCGTACGTGGAGGACGAAGGGGGCGCGTTCCGGCTGGTGTTCGAGTCGGACCTGACGAACGAGCCCGCGGTGCGCGAGCGCGTCGAGCGGGTCTCCCTGCAGTGCGCCGAGGCGATCTCCGACGTGATCGCCGAGGACACGGGGCTGTCGAAGGACGAGTCGATGCTGCTCGCCGTGGGTCTCGGCGGCGTCTCCCAGGTCGTGGCGCGGCACTGGCTGGCGAGCGACTCCCCGGTCCCGCGCCACAAGGCCGTGCAGCTGTTGACGTCGCTGGCGTGGCGGGGCATCGCCGGGTTCCCGCTGCACGGGGCGGAAGGGCACTGACTCCGAGCGGCACCGGGCGGTGGCGCGGGTGCTGTTCGCTCCTGGCGTGCGGCGCCGGGCCGTGGCGCGTCGTCTCTCCGGGCTAATGTGTGCAGCGTACGGCGCGGTGATCGCGCAACGCTGACCGTTCGGAGGGACATAGCCGTGGAGGTCAAGATCGGCGTGCAGCACGCGCCCCGGGAGATCGTTCTGGAGAGCGGGCAGTCCGCCGAGGAGGTCGAGCGCGCGGTGGCCGAGGCGCTGTCCGGCAAGGCGCAGCTGCTCAGCCTGACGGACGAGAAGGGCCGCAAGGTGCTCATCCCGGCGGACCGGCTCGCCTACGTGGAGATCGGCGAGCCGTCGGTGCGCCGGGTCGGCTTCGGCCCGCTGTGACCGCGTAGCACAGCGGCACGGAGGCCCGGCGGGGGCGTCGTCCCCCGCCGGGCCTCTTGTCGTACGTCTTCTCTTTCGCGCTTCTCTTTCGCGCGACGCGCGTGTCCTCTTCCGGGAGGCGTCCCTCCCGCGTGGGAGGGTTGTCTTCCGGACGGGTCGGGTAGGACCGGGTACGACCGCTCTGCCCGCCCCGCCGACCCGCGAGGTGATGCTGTGTTCTGGGAAGCTCTCGGCTCCGTCCTGCTCGGACTCGCCCTGGCCTGGGCCACCCTCCGCCGGCTGGCCGACCGGCTTCCGCCACGTCGTACGGTGCTGGCGACCGGCGCGCTCGGCGCGCTGTTCGGCGCGCTCGTCACGCACGCCGCGCTCGGTCCCGGCTTCGCGCTGGGCACGCTCCTCGGGGCGGTCGCCGTCAGCGCCGTGCTGCTGTCCCTGCTGATCCGGCCCGCGACGCGCCGCCTGCGACGATCAGCGGCGGCGTGATCCGCGCCGCCGCCGGCCCCCCGACGTCCGCGGCTAGGCCGCGAGACCCAGGGCCGCCATGCGCTTCGTGTGCGCCTTGGTGATCCGCGAGAACATCTCCCCGACCGCCGCCAGGTCGAACCCGTCCGCGACCCCGCCGACCAGCATCGTCGACAGCGCGTCCCGCTCCGCCACGACGCGCTGGGCCTGCGACAGGGCCTCGCCCATCAGCCGCCGCGCCCACAGCGCGAGCCGGCCGCCCACGCGCGGGTCCGCCTCGATCGCGGCGCGCACCTTCTCCACGGCGAAGTTCCCGTGCCCGGTGTCGTCCAGCACGGCCAGCACCAGCGCGCGCGTGTCGGAGTCGAGCCGGACGGCGACCTCCCGGTAGAAGTCGCTGGCGATCGAGTCGCCGACGTACGCCTTGACGAGGCCCTCCAGCCAGTCCGACGGCGCCGTCTGGCGGTGGAAGTCGTCCAGTGCCTTCGCGAAGGGCTCCATCGCGCCGGTCGGCTCCGCGTCGATCGCGGCCAGCCGGTCGCGCAACTGCTCGAAGTGGTGGAACTCGGCGGACGCCATCTTCGCCAGCTCCGCCTTGTCGGCGAGCGTCGGGGCGAGCTTCGCGTCCTCCGCGAGCCGCTCGAAGGCCGCCAGCTCCCCGTAGGCGAGCGCGCCGAGCAGGTCCACGACGGCCGCGCGGTACTGCGGGTCGGCGGAGGCCCCGGCCCAGTCGAGGGCGGCGATCCCGGTCGGTTCTTCGGCGGCAGCGGCGTTGTCAGGCGTCTCCATGGAGCGCACAATAGCCCGCCGGCCGCACCCGGTAAGGCCCTGATCAACGAGTGTGACCTCCCCCTCCTTGTGAATTGCCCCAACACGCCTGCACGATTCCGGGGTACAGTGGTATTGAGCCCGTCGAGTATGCGGACACCTTCCGCATGTGCTCGGGGGGCCGTTTCATGAATGAGGATGCCCGGTCGGTGGCCCGATCGGCTCCGACCCGACAGCCCTCGGTGCGTTCTCGCACATGAGGGGCCCTCAGCGGTATGACGCTCGAGCGACGGCAGTGGTCCCGCTCCACCCGGCTGCGACCTCGCGGTCCGCGGCCGGAGAGTGATCCGGCGCGGTAAGACCCCCAGCGTTCGCCTCATGCCGCGTCTCACAGAAGAGGCAACACCCTGACTACGCAGCCTACGACTTTCCGAGAGCTCGGGATCCTCCCCGAGACCGCCGAGGCCCTGGAGGCCGTCGGCATCGTCACGCCGTTCCCGATCCAGGAGATGACCCTCCCGGTCGCCATGTCCGGGACGGACGTCATCGGCCAGGCCAAGACCGGCACGGGCAAGACCCTCGGTTTCGGCCTCCCCCTGGTGGAGCGCGTCACCGTCCCCGCCGACGTCGAGGCGGGCCGGGCCCGCCCCGACCAGCTGACGGAGGCGCCGCAGGCCCTCGTCGTCGTGCCGACCCGAGAGCTGTGCACGCAGGTCACCAACGACCTGCTCACCGCCGGCAAGGTCCGCAACGTCCGCGTCCTGGCGATCTACGGCGGCCGCGCCTACGAGCCCCAGGTCGAGGCCCTGCAGAAGGGTGTCGACGTGGTCGTCGGCACGCCGGGCCGCCTGCTCGACCTGGCCGGGCAGAAGAAGCTGGACCTGTCGCACATCCGCACGCTCGTGCTGGACGAGGCGGACGAGATGCTCGACCTGGGCTTCCTGCCCGACGTCGAGAAGATCATCAACATGCTTCCGGCGAAGCGCCAGACCATGCTGTTCTCGGCGACCATGCCGGGCGCGGTCATCGGCCTGGCCCGCCGCTACATGACGCAGCCCACGCACATCCGCGCCACCGCGCCGGACGACGAGGGCGCGACCGTCGCCAACATCAAGCAGCACGTCTACCGCGCGCACTCCATGGACAAGCCGGAGATGGTCGCCCGCATCCTCCAGGCCCGCGGCCGCGGACTGGCGATGATCTTCTGCCGTACGAAGCGCACGGCGGCCGACATCGCCGAGCAGCTGGAGCGGCGCGGCTTCGCATCCGGCGCCGTCCACGGCGACCTGGGCCAGGGCGCCCGCGAGCAGGCGCTGCGCGCCTTCCGCAACGGCAAGGTCGACGTGCTGGTCTGCACCGACGTGGCCGCGCGCGGCATCGACGTCGAGGGCGTCACGCACGTGATCAACTACCAGACGCCGGAGGACGAGAAGACGTACCTCCACCGCGTGGGCCGCACGGGCCGCGCCGGGGCACACGGTACGGCGATCACCCTGGTCGACTGGGACGACATCCCGCGCTGGCAGCTGATCAACAAGGCGCTGGAGCTGGACTTCCACGATCCGGTCGAGACGTACTCCACGTCCCCGCACCTCTTCGCCGAGCTGGACATCCCCGAGGGCACCAAGGGCGTCCTGCCGCGCGCCGAGCGGACCCGGGCCGGGCTGGACGCGGAGGTCCTGGAGGACCTGGGCGAGCCGGGCGGGCGCAAGCCGCGCGGCCGGCGTCGCGAGGAGGAGCGCCCGGAGCCCGCCGAGCGCACCCGTACGCCGCGGCAGCGCCGCCGTACGCGCGGCGGCACGCCCCTGGACGAGGCCGCCGGCACCGCCGCGCCGCAGGCGCCCGCCGCCGAGGCGGTGGAGGGCGGCGAGGCCCCGGCCGAGCGCCGCACCCCCCGCCGCCGCCGTCGCACCCGCGCGGGCGCGACGCTCACGGCGGAGACGGCCGCGCAGGCGGCCCCTGCGCCCGAGGTCGAGCCGTCGGCGAAGGCCGTCGAGGTCGTGGAGACCGCGGAGGGTCCGGCGCCCGAGGCGGAGGCCAAGCCCCGCCGCCGCACGCGCAAGGCCGCCGAGGCGGCCGACGCCCCGGCGGAGGCGGCCGAAGCCGAGGCCGCACCGCGCCGCCGGACCCGCAAGGCCGTCGCGTCCGCCGACGCCGTGGCGGTCCCGGAGCAGGCGTCCGAGGCCAAGCCGAGGCGCCGCCGCACCACGAAGGCCGCCGTGTCCGCCGACGCGTGAGACCCCGGCCTCAAGGCCCCGTCACCTCCGGGTGGCGGGGCCTTCCGCGTACCCGGCCGCCACCGCGCCGGTCCCGTGGGGCAGGGCTCGGGGCCGTCGGCCGTCCGGAGGCGCCGGGGCCCGGGCGGGACCGCGCGCCGGCCCCCGGGCCGCTAGCCTCGGGGCATGAGTCGGCCGCCCACCTTCGTCCCGCCCCCCTGCGCCCGGCCCCGTCCGCTGCGGACGGCGCGGGGCGCCTTCGCCGTGCTGGACGCCGCGCCCTCGGGGGCGGCCAGGGGCACCGCCCTGCTGCTGCCCGGGTACACGGGCAGCAAGGAGGACTTCATCGCCATGCTGGAGCCCCTCGTCGGCGCCGGGTACCGGGTCGTCGCCGTCGACGGGCGGGGGCAGTACGAGACCTCCGGGCCGAGCGACCAGGAGGCGTACGCGCGCCGCGAGCTGGCGCTGGACGTGCTGGCGCAGGCCGAGGCCGTCGGGGGCGGGGAGCGGGTCCACCTCCTGGGCCACTCGCTGGGCGGGCAGATCGCGCGGGCCGCGGCCCTGGAGGACCCGGCGCCGTTCCGTACGCTCACCCTGGTGTCGTCCGGCCCCGCCGAGGTCGCCCCGGAGCAGCGGGAGAAGATCAAGCTGCTGGGCGACGCGCTGCGCCTCATGGACATGGACCAGGTGTGGCAGGCGATGCGCGCCCTGGGCCCTCCGGAGGACGCCGGCGACCCGCTGCGCGGCGACCGCGAGGACCTCCGCCGCCGCTGGCTGCGCCACAACCCCGCGCAGCTCCTCGCGACGGGCCGGCAGCTCGCCACCGAACCGGACCGCGTCGCCGAGCTGGCCGCGCTGGACCCGCCGCTGCCCGTGCACGTCGTGTCGGGCGAACGGGACGACACCTGGCCGGTGCCCCTGCTGGACGCGATGGCGGAGCGGCTGGGCGCGCGCCGCACGCGGATCGGGGGTGCCGAGCACTCCCCCAACACCGACCGGCCCGTCGAGACGGCGGCGGCGGTGGCGGCGTTCTGGGACGCCCACCCGGTTCAGAACCGCGACTGAAGCTGCTGCCAGAAGCCGTCCCGCAGCGCGCGCCGCAGCACGGCGTGGCCGCGCAGGGAACGGCTCAGCAGCCGTTCGGCCTCCACCAGGAGGTCCTGGTCGACGGGGCCGGGCAGGTACGGGCGGCCGGGCAGCAGCTCGGCCAGCGCGTCGGCGCCCCGCTCCGCCAGCCACGCCGCGGCGACCTGCGCGCCCACGAACCGCACCTCGTCGCGCGACGGCGGCGGCTCGCCCTCGTTCTCGTACGTCGTCACGGGCCGCCGGGTGAGGTACGGGCGGCAGAAGTCCAGGTCGAAGACGCGGGAGCTGTCGACCTCCCACAGCAGCGCCTCGGCCTGGTTGCGGCCCTCCGCGGACTCGATGCCCCACAGGTGGACCCGGGCCCCGTACCCCTGCGCGGCCTCCACGGCGGAGACCAGGTCCTCGTCGCCGCCGACGAGCGCGGCGTCGCTGATCGCGCGGTGGCGGGCGAGGGACTCCAGGTCGGAGCGGATCAGGGAGTCGACGCCCTTCTGCTGGTTGTTGGCGTTGAGGTTGCCGAGGCGGACCTTCACGTCCGGGAGCTCGGCGATGGCCTGCTGCTCGGTGGTGTGGATGCGGCGGCGGGCGCCGTCGTACCAGTAGACGCGCAGCAGCCTGCTGTCCGCGAAGATCGTGCGGGCGGTGTCGATGAAGGCGTCGATGAGGCCCTCGGCGTCGAGGTCGAAGGAGCGCCGGTCCTCGGTGCCCGCGACCAGCAACCCGGCGGAAGCATAGACGTAACCGGCGTCGACGAAGATGGCGTGGGTCGAGGGGGTCTTGGCGACCTCGACCAGCATGCGTCGCAGGAGCTCATTGGTGCGCTCCAGGCGCTGGGCGATGTCCTCGTCGTTCATAGGGGCCTCATTGTCCGCCTCGGACGACCGGATCGCCAGCCACCCATATTTAGCCGATCAAAAAATTTCCTTAGCGTAGGGAATGTTTTAACGGCTGTACATCGTTGCAGGTGTAACAACACCAGTCCGACGAAGGGAGAAGCTTTGCGCTTCGAGATCATGCGACTCGACGACGTCGACGGCACCGCCGTGGACAGCACCGTCGTGGACGCCGCCTCCGTCACCCGCATCGTGCAGCAGGCCGCCGCGATCGGCCAGCGGCTCTACATCCGCCCGGCGGAAGCCGCCGCGTCGTAGCGTTCGCGATGCGAGAAGCGAACGAGAAGCGAAGCACCGCGCCCCCATACGGTTCGTACGGGGGCGCGGTCGCGGGTCGGGGCGGGCCGGTCAGGCGGCCTGGATCGTCTGCGTCACACCATTGATGATCTGCTGCACGGCGATCGCGGAGAGCATCATGCCGGCGAGCCGGGTCACCAGCACCACGCCGCCGTCCTTGATCACCCGGATGATCACCAGCGAGTACCGCAGGGTCAGCCACAGCACCACGTGCATCGCGACGATCGCCGACCACACGGACACCTGCCCGCTCACGTCGTCCGCGTGCTGCACGGCGAGGATCACGGAGACGATCGCGCCGGGCCCCGCGAGCAGCGGCATCCCGAGCGGGACGAGGGCGACGTTGACGTCCTTGGTCTGCTTGGGTTCGTCGGTCTTGCCGGTGAGCAGGTCGAGCGCGATGAGCAGCAGGAGCAGCCCGCCCGCGATCATCAGCGCGGGCACGGAGACGTGCAGGTAGGCCAGGATCTGCTGGCCCAGGATGCCGAACACGGTGATCACGCCGAAGGCGACGGCGACGGCCTGCCAGGCCATCCGGCGCTGCACCTTGGTGGCCCGCCCGGAGGTCAGGGCGAGGAAGATCGGGGTGATCCCGGGGGGATCCATGATGACGAAGAGGGTCAGGAAGAGGGAGCCGAAGACGGCGACGTCGAACACGGTGAGGCCTTGCAGGAGAGGGGTGGTACACAGCGGGCCGCGCGGCGGGGTGCCGGGCGGGACGTCGTACGGCGCGGCCGTGGGGGCGAAGGGCCGTAGGACGGGAGGTGGAGCGGCGGTCCGGTTACGGGCGTCCGCCCGTGCCCGGCACGGGGAACGCGCCGGTCGCCCGGCGCGTGATCTCGCCGTAGATCTCCGGGTCGGTGGTGAAGTCGCCGAGACGGCAGGTCTTGCGGCTGCCGTGGTAGTCGCTGGAGCCGGTGGTCAGCAGCCCGAGCTCGCCGGCCAGTCCGCGCAGCCGGGCGCGGGCCGGCCCGTCGTGGTCCATGTGGTCGACCTCGACGCCGTCGAGCCCGTGCGCGGCGAGGTCGGCGATCACGGAGTCGGGCAGCGTGCGGCCGCGCTTGGCCGCGGCGGGGTGCGCGAGGACGGTCACGCCACCGGCCGCCTTGACCAGGCGGACCGCCGTGAACGGGTCCAGCTCGTGCTTCTCCACGTACGCGCGCCCGCCGTCCGCGAGCCACTCGGGCGTGAACGCCGCGGACACGTCCGGTACGACGCCCAGCTCGACCAGGGCCTCGGCTATGTGGGGGCGGCCCACGGAGCCGTCGCCCGCGATGGCGGCGACCCGCTCCCAGGTGACCGGCACGCCCAGCTCCTGGAGCCTGCCGACCATCGCGCGGGCCCGCGGCACCCGGTCGTCGCGCACCAGCTCGCGCTCCCGCGCCAGCTCGGGCTCGTCCGGGTCGAAGAGGTACGCCAGCATGTGGACGCCGGTCCCGTCGGCCCGACAGGACAGCTCGGCGCCGGTCACCAGCGTCAGCCCCTCGGGGAGCGCCGCCAGCGCCTCGGCGTGGCCCCGCGTCGTGTCGTGGTCGGTCAGCGCGACCACGTCGAGACCGGCCGCGGCGGCGCCGCGCACCAGGTCGGCGGGGGTGTCCGTACCGTCCGACGCCGTGGAGTGGGTGTGCAGGTCGATGCGCACGGCACAGACTCCAGGGCTCGCTGCGGACAGGGGACACCCAAGGATAACCGCCCCCCAAACACACCATGCCCGGACGAACGAACCGCCGGCCGGGGCCGCCCGTCAGGCCAGCAGGCGCGGGGAGAGCGCCCCGCAGGGCACCATGTCGACCTCGGGCCCCGCCTCGCGCAGGTCGGTGAGGACCAGTTCGTCGTAGAGCAGCAGCCCGGAGTGCTCCGGCCAGGCGATCGCCCACAGCCACAGCCCGCGCGCCTCGCCCGCGAAGACGGCCCGTCCCTCGGGGACGCCGCCCACGTGCCACAGCGGCGTCAGCCGGCCGCCGGCGAGGACCTTGGCGTGCGGCGCCTTGTCGACGCAGAGGTGCGGGCCCGGGTCGGGGCCGTCCAGCCCGGCGTACCGGGCGCCGAGCCCCACGCCGAGCTCCTCGGCGACCAGCAGCAGCTCGCCCACGCCGCCGAGCGGCCCGGGCCCGGAGCAGGCGACGGCGGTGGCGCGACCGCCGCTGCGGTCGTCACCGGCGTACGCGACGCCCGTGTACAGCCAGCCGACGGGCAGCGGCCACGGCATCCAGACGGGGACCCGCGCCCGGTTCACGGCGACGTGCAGCGCCTCCAGGCTGGGGGGCACCACGGGTTGCAGCGGGTGCACCGGGCCGTGCGCGGCGCACTGCCAGCGGTCGGAGAAGAGACCGGGTGCCCGGACCCGGCCTCCGCACTTCGGGCAACTGGGTTCGCCCCTCATAGCGTTCAACGGTCCTCCGCCTCCGCCGCCGCGTCAAGGACGATCACCCGTCCGGTGTGCCGCCCCGCCCCGCCCCGTGCGTGCGGCGCGCGCGGCGGGGCGGGCCGGACGCCGCCCGCCCACGCCGACCCCGTCCCGTACGCGCGGGACGGGGCGCGTCACCGCCACCGGGTTCTCCGCCGGCCGGGACCCCGTCCCCTGCGCGCGGGGCGGAGCGGCCTTCCGGAACCGCCGGCGCACGACGCGCCGCCGCCCGTCCCGTGCGCGCGGGGCGGGCGGCTCCGGCTCAGTCGAGGCCGACCGACGCCCGCCGCGGGTCCCGCAGGTCGGTCCCGGCGCCCAGCCAGCGCTCCTCCAGCGCCCGCGCGCCGTGCACCCGCTTCCACGCCGCCTCGTTGGGCGTCATCGGCAGCAGCGGCAGGAACCGCACCGGGTCCATCCCGCCGTCCAGCTCCAGGTCCGGCACCAGCCCGCCGGACTCCCCGACGAGCACGGACGTGAACGGCGCGCCCGGCCACAGCGGCTCCCCCACGTCCAGGGACGCGCCCGGCGCCACGACGACCCCCTCGACCTGCGGCGAGGCGGCCAGCACGGCGAGCGGGCGGAGCACCTTGTCGGTGTCGGCGAGCCCGGCCCGCACGGTGAGGAGCAGTTCCGCGCGCGGGCCGCGCACCGGGTCGGCCACCAGGTCCGTCGGGTCGGTCATGGGCCGCGCCGACATGCCGAGCGTGGCGTACCGCACGACCGGGCGGCCGTCGCCGTCACCGGTGACGGTGAAGCGCAGCACCTCGACGCGGTCCGTGCCGAGGAAGGTGACGGAAGCCCGCGCGTCCGGTTCGCCGAGCGCCGAGCGGAGCCGCGCCTCGACGAGCGCGAGAACTTTTTCCATGCGGCGAGCATAAAGCGCGCATCGAACGGGCAAGGAAAGGGATTGACCGTCAGTCGGCTGATAGGGTGGGCCGCTGGTCGGGACAGCACGCGGCGGAGGTTCCTCCGCCCCCCAGCGACAGCCGGTGGAGTGCTTTCCGGTCCCGACGACACGTCATCCCCCACGGGGGACCGGCCGGAGGAGGTGGGGCTGCGGTGGATCGAAGTCGACCGTGCAGTACCAGCCGCTCTTCCGCGCCGCGCGGGCAGCTCCCGCCACGCCCCCACCGCGCGCGTTCCGCCTCTCGTACGACCCTCCGTACGGGCGTCTGAGGCGTTTCCGCCCGTTTTCCGCACGCCGGGCACCGCGCACGACGGAAGAGCACGTCGCCCCTGTCTGTCTGTAGCGAACCGCGAACCGCGAACTTCCGTCCCGCGATCCGCGGTGCCGCCCGATTTGCGGACGTAAGCAACGCCACGTCCCCATTCCGGGCTGTGCCACGCCTCGCTGACGGCTTCTTGCGTGAAGGAGCCCGCCATGTCGATGATCCGTGACCTGCGTGCCGCCGTACGTCCGTCGCTGCGCAAGCGCAGCGCGTCGCCGTACCAGCCGTACAACGCCTACGACCCGACCCGCGACCCGTCCGCCTCGACCGCCGTCGTCGACTGCGCCGTGTACCGCGACGGGCGGCGGCTGGAGGGCGACGGCTGCCTGACGCCGCGCGAGGCGATGCGGCGCGTGCGGGAGGGCGGCGGCTTCGCGTGGATCGGTCTGCACGAGCCGACGGAGGCCGAATTCGCGGGCATCGCCGCCGAGTTCGGGCTGCACCCGCTGGCCGTGGAGGACGCGGTCCACGCCCATCAGCGGCCGAAGCTGGAGCGGTACGACGACACGCTGTTCACGGTCTTCAAGACGATCCACTACGTGGAGCACGCCGAACTGACCGCGACGAGCGAGGTCGTGGAGACCGGTGAGGTGATGTGCTTCACCGGCCGGGACTTCGTCATCACCGTCCGGCACGGCGGGCAGGGGTCGCTGCGCAACCTGCGGCACCGGCTGGAGTCGGAGCCGGAGCTGCTGGCGAAGGGGCCCTCGGCGGTGCTGCACGCCATTGCCGACCACGTCGTGGACGGGTACATCGCGGTCGCGGACGCCGTGGAGATCGACATCGACCAGATCGAGATCGACGTCTTCTCGCCCCCGGCGAAGGGCGGCACGCGCGGTACGGACACGGGCCGGATCTACCAGCTGAAGCGCGAGGTGCTGGAGTTCAAGCGGGCCGTGACTCCGCTGACGCGACCGCTGCAACTGCTGAGCGAGCGGCCGATGCGGCTGGTCGACCCGGACATCCAGAAGTACTTCCGGGACGTCGCCGACCACCTGGCCCGGGTGCAGGAGCAGGTCGTGGGCTTCGACGAGCTGCTGAACTCCATCCTCCAGGCCAATCTCGCGCAGGCGACGGTCGCGCAGAACGAGGACATGCGCAAGATCACCTCATGGGCGGCGATCATCGCCGTGCCGACGGCGGTGTGCGGCGTGTACGGCATGAACTTCGACCACATGCCGGAGCTCCAGTGGAAGTACGGCTACCCGATGGTGCTGACCGCGATCATCGGCACCTGCTTCGCGATCCACCGCACCCTGAAGCGCAACGGCTGGCTGTAGGGGTCCCTGCCCGCTGGCTAAGCTGCGGGCATGACTGACGACTCGCTGCTCGCCCGCGCCCTCGTCGAGGAGGCCACCAAGAAGTCCGGCCTCATCTGGGTGCGCGGCGACGGGCCGGCGCGGGCGCTGTGGCACGTGTGGCACGAGGGCGCCGCGCACGTCGTCGGCGACGGTCCCGGGGAGCAGCCGCTGCCGTCCGGTCTCGTCGACGGCGCCACCGCCGAGGTCACCGTGCGCAGCAAGGACAAGGGCGGCCGGGTCGTCGCCTGGACGGCGGTGGTCGGCGAGCAGGCGCCCGGCTCGGAGGAGTGGCGGGCGGCGGTCGACGAGCTGAAGGGCAAGCGGCTCAACGCCCCCGACGCGGAGACCATGACCGAGCGGTGGGCGCGCGAGTGCCGGGTGCTGCGGCTGACGCCCCGCGAGGCCGTCACCGACCTGCCGCAGGACTCCCTGGCGGCGGTGCCGCTGCCGACGCCGGCGACGACCCGCGTACCGGTACCGGCGGCCCTTCCCCGGCTGCTCCTGAAGCGCCGCAAGCGCCACTGACCGCCCCTCCCCCGGCCGTCGGGGAGGGCGGGCGGCTCGTGGGACCGGAGGGCCGTGTAGGTCGGGAGGGGGGTGCGCCGGTGGACCGCTCGTGGGGCCGAGCGCCCCACTCGTGGGGCCGGAGGATCCTGTGGGCCGGGGAGGGGACGGTCTCGGGCGCCCCGTGGTCGGCCCGTGAGGCCGAAGGGGGCGCACCACTCGTAGGACCAGAGACCCCTGCGGGCCGGGAGGGGGCGGGTGCCCCCTTGGGCCGCTCGTGGAGCCGAAGGGGCGCGCGGGTGTCGGGAGGGCGATCACGCGCAGGCGCGAAGCGCTGAGCATGTTCGCCCTCCCGACACCCGCTTTCAGCGCCCCGGAGGCGGAACGAGCCTCAAAAAAGGGGGTGCGCCCCGGAGGCGCAACGAGCCTGAGAAATCAGTCCTTGATCTCGCAGATCGCCGCGCCCGAGGTGACGGACGCGCCGACCTCCGCGTTCAGGCCCTTCACCGTGCCCGCGCGGTGCGCGTTCAGCGGCTGTTCCATCTTCATGGCCTCCAGGACGACGATCAGGTCGCCCTCCTTGACCTCCTGGCCCTCTTCGACGGCCACCTTCACGATGGTGCCCTGCATCGGGGAGGTCAGCGTGTCGCCGGACGCGGCCGACGCGGCCTTCCGCTTCGCGCGCCGCTTCGGGCGGGCACCCGCGGCCAGGCCGGTACGGGCCAGGCTCATGCCGAGCGTCGACGGCAGGGACACCTCCAGGCGCTTGCCGCCGACCTCGACGACGACCGTCTCGCGGCCCGTCTCCTCGTCGTCCGCCTCGGTGTCGGCGGGGGCGGCGAACGGCTTGATCTCGTTGACGAACTCCGTCTCGATCCAACGCGTGTGGATCTTGAACGGGCCTTCCGCCGGGGCGAACGCCGGGTCCGCGACGACCGCGCGGTGGAACGGGATGGCCGTGGCCATGCCCTCCACCTGGAACTCGGCCAGCGCGCGCCGTGCCCGCTCCAGTGCCTGCTGCCGGGTCGCGCCCGACACGATCAGCTTGGCCAGCAGGGAGTCCCAGGCGGGGCCGATGACGCTGCCGGACTCCACGCCCGCGTCCAGCCGGACACCCGGACCGGACGGCGGGGCGAACGTGGTGACCGTGCCCGGCGCGGGCAGGAAGTTGCGGCCCGGGTCCTCGCCGTTGATGCGGAACTCGAAGGAGTGGCCGCGCACCTCCGGGTCGCCGTACCCCAGCTCCTCGCCGTCCGCGATGCGGAACATCTCCCGTACGAGGTCGAGGCCGGTGACCTCCTCGGTCACCGGGTGCTCGACCTGGAGGCGGGTGTTGACCTCCAGGAAGGAGATCGTGCCGTCGTTGCCGACCAGGAACTCGACCGTGCCCGCGCCGACGTAGCCGGCCTCCTTCAGGATGGCCTTCGACGCCCGGTACAGCTCGGCGTTCTGCTCCTCGGTGAGGAACGGCGCCGGGGCCTCTTCCACCAGCTTCTGGTGGCGCCGCTGGAGCGAGCAGTCGCGGGTGGAGACGACGACGACGTTGCCGTGCTTGTCGGCCAGGCACTGGGTCTCCACGTGCCGCGGCCGGTCCAGGTACCGCTCCACGAAGCACTCGCCGCGGCCGAACGCCGCGACGGCCTCGCGGACCGCGGAGTCGTACAGCTCGGGGACCTCTTCGAGGGTGCGGGCCACCTTCAGGCCGCGACCGCCGCCGCCGAATGCCGCCTTGATGGCGATGGGCAGCCCGTGCTCCCGGGCGAACGCGACGACCTCGTCCGCGCCGGAGACCGGGTCGGACGTACCGGCCACCAGCGGCGCGCCGGCGCGCTGGGCGATGTGACGGGCCGCCACCTTGTCGCCGAGGTCGCGGATCGCCTGCGGCGGCGGGCCGATCCAGATGAGTCCGGCGTCGATGACGGCCTGGGCGAACTCCGCGTTCTCCGACAGGAAGCCGTAACCCGGGTGGACGGCGTCGGCCCCCGAGTCCTTGGCCGCCTGAAGCACCTTCGCGATGTCCAGATAGCTGGCCGCCGGGGTGTCACCGCCCAGGGCGAACGCCTCGTCCGCCGCACGGACGTGCAGGGCGTCCCGGTCCGGATCGGCGTAGACGGCTACGCTCGCGATCCCGGCGTCCCGGCAGGCACGGGCGACACGGACAGCGATTTCGCCACGGTTGGCGATGAGCACCTTGCGCACGATGGCTCCCTCCATTCCCAAAACACGCTGAGTTTAGGGACTGCCGACACGTCGTTTCGACTGTTCCC
The DNA here is from genome assembly GCF_032423885.1 of Streptomyces tamarix. Taxonomy (NCBI): domain Bacteria; kingdom Bacillati; phylum Actinomycetota; class Actinomycetes; order Kitasatosporales; family Streptomycetaceae; genus Streptomyces; species Streptomyces tamarix. The sequence goes on from NZ_JAWCTQ010000001.1 coordinate 424,162, forward strand.
CAGTCGTGAGGTTGCCCACACGGAGCGTGATACGCGGCTCGCTCAGACTTCGAAACCCCCTTGCCCCGCCTTGGTACGTGGGGTTTCCTGACAGCACAGTAGCCCCGGGGTGTGGTCAAGGTCTCTGTTCTGGAGGCCAGCGGGGTGTCCCGTTTCTTTGTGGAGTCCCTACGAATGGGCGAACGATTCTTTGCCGCGGCACGCTGACCCTTGCCCGGGGGTTTACCCGTGAGTAGCCTGCGCGTTGACATCCGTACCGCTGGTAACAGGCAGGGGGCGCCCGTGATGACCGGCAGACCGGTGGCACTGACGGCGGGCGCCGTACTGCTCGCCGAGGCGGTGGGCGCCGTGCTGCTGCACGGCGTGCTCGCGGCGGTCCTGTCGAACCAGCGGATGTCCCTGGCGGGCCTCGACCCGGACGCGATGATCACCGGTACGTGGGTGGCGGGCGGCGTCCTCGGCGCGTACCTCGCGCTGTGCGGGGCCGTGCTGCTCCGCACGGGTGTCCGCCGCGCGGCGCCCGGTCGGTGGGGCCGCGTCCTGCTCGTCACCTGCGCGGTCACCCACGCGGTGCTGGGCGCCGTGGCGGTCGGCCTCGTCGGCTGGGCGGCCTTCGCGTGGCTGATGGCGGCCATGGGGCTGGTGGTGCTCTCCCTCGTCGCGTACGAAGGGCCGCGGGACCCGGCCGGTACGGCGACCGACGACCGCCCCACCGGTACGGCGATCGCCGACCGGCCCGACGACTGGCCCGACGACCGCCCGGCCGGTACGGCAACCGACGACCGGCCCGGCGGCCCGGCCGGTCAGGCGCCGCACTCCGCGTGACGCGCCCCGCCCCGCGCCCCCAGGCCCCGCCCTACGCCCACAGGTCGGTGACGGCCACGTCCAGCCGGCGCAGGAGGCGGCGCAGCAGCGGCAGCGACAGGCCGATGACGTTGCCCGGGTCGCCGTCGATGCCGTCGATGAACGGCGCCGAGCGCCCGTCGAGCGTGAAGGCGCCCGCCACGTGGAGCGGTTCGCCGCTGGCGACGTACGCGGCGACCTCCTCGTCCGTCGGGTCGCCGAAGCGGACCAGCGTGGACGCGGTCGCGGAGGCGTACCGCTTCGCCGCCGTGTCGTGGACGCAGTGGCCGGTCTGGAGGACGCCGACGCGACCGCGCATCGACTTCCAGCGGGCGACGGCCTCCTCGGCGTCGGCGGGCTTGCCGAGCGCCCGGCCGTCCAGCTCCAGCACCGAGTCGCAGCCGATCACCAGCGCGCCGGACACCTCCGGACGGGCCGCCACCAGGGACGCCTTCGCCTCGGCGAGGGCCAGGGCCAGCTCGGCGGGGGTCGGGGCGGTCACCTTGCTCTCGTCGAAGCCGCTGACGACGACCTCGGGCGAGAACCCGGCCTGACGCAGCAGGCCGAGGCGGGCGGGGGACGCGGAGGCGAGAACGACACGACGCTGAGCACTCATGCCGCCATCGTATGCAGCGCCGCGCCCCGGGGGAGGGGCTCCGGCGGCCGGCCCGGGGCGGGCGGGGCGGTCAGCGCAGGCCCGCGGCGAGCATCGCCACGAACATCGCCAGGGCCAGCAGGACGCCGGCCCGCCGCAGCATGGCCTGCGTGGCCCGCATCTCCTCGGGCGGCTCGTTCTCGGGGTCGGACCACAGCATCCCTCGATCCTGCGGACCCCGGGCGCGTCCCGCCTGAGTACGCGTACTCAGGCGGGCCCCCGCGAACGGGCCGGGCCGCCGCCGCTACGCCGGCCAGTAACTCCGCGACCAGGACCGGGGCCCCGGGACCGGCGGCAGGCCGCGCGCGACGCGCACGGGCGCCGACCAGGCGCCCGGGGTCCGGGACGGCGCGCCCGCGGCTTCGGCGGCGGCCGTCGCCGCGGCGCGCGCCCTGACCACCGCCAGGGCGGCGGCGAGCTCCTCGGGGGTCGGGTTACCCCGTACGACCTTGATCATCGAGGCTCCTCACAGGGGGATGTTGCCGTGCTTCTTCGGGGGCAGGTTTTCCCGCTTGGTGCGGAGCTGACGCAGGCCGCGGACGATCTGCGCGCGGGTCTCGGACGGCATGATCACCGCGTCGATGTAGCCGCGCTCCGCCGCCGTGTACGGGTTGAGCAGCGTGTCCTCGTACTCCTGGATCAGCCGGGCGCGCAGCGCCTCCCGCTCGTCGTCCGGGGCCGCCGCGATCGTGCGGCGGTGCAGGATGTTCACCGCGCCCTGGGCGCCCATCACGGCGATCTGCGCGGTCGGCCACGCCAGGTTCAGGTCGGCGCCGAGGTGCTTGGAGCCCATCACGTCGTACGCGCCGCCGAACGCCTTGCGCGTGATGACGGTGATCAGCGGGACCGTCGCCTCCGCGTACGCGTAGATCAGCTTCGCGCCGCGCCGGATGATGCCGCCGTACTCCTGGTCCACGCCCGGCAGGAAGCCCGGCACGTCGACGAAGGTCAACACCGGGATGTTGAACGCGTCGCACGTGCGGACGAAACGCGCCGCCTTCTCGCTCGCGTTGATGTCCAGACAGCCCGCGAACTGCATCGGCTGGTTGGCGACGACGCCCACCGGGAAGCCCTCGACGCGGCCGAAGCCGGTGACGATGTTCGGCGCGAACATGCCCTGGGTCTCCAGGAACTCCCCGTCGTCCAGGACGTGTTCGATGACCGTGTGGATGTCGTACGGCTGGTTCGCGGAGTCGGGGACGACCGTGTCCAGCTCGCGGTCGTCGTCGGTGACGCCGAGGTCCGCCTCCTCCGGGAAGGCCGGGGGCTCCGACAGGTTGTTGGACGGCAGGTACGACAGCAGCGACTTCACGTAGTCGATGGCGTCCTTCTCGTCCGCCGCCATGTGGTGCGCCACGCCGGAGGTCGCGTTGTGCGTCCGCGCGCCGCCCAGCTCCTCGAAACCGACGTCCTCGCCGGTCACCGTCTTGATGACGTCCGGGCCGGTGATGAACATGTGCGACGTCCGGTCGACCATCACCGTGAAGTCGGTGATCGCCGGGGAGTAGACGGCGCCGCCCGCGCAGGGGCCCACGACCAGGCTGATCTGCGGGATGACCCCGGACGCGTGGGTGTTGCGGCGGAAGATCTCGCCGTACATGCCGAGGGCGCTGACGCCCTCCTGGATGCGGGCGCCGCCGGAGTCGTTGATGCCGATGACCGGGCAGCCGGTCTTCAGCGCGAAGTCCATCACCTTGATGATCTTCTGGCCGAACGTCTCGCCCAGCGCGCCGCCGAAGACCGTGAAGTCCTGCGAGAAGACCGCCACCGGGCGGCCGTCGACCGTCCCGTAGCCGGTGACGACGCCGTCGCCGTACGGGCGGTTCTTCTCCAGGCCGAAGTTGGCGGACCGGTGCCGCGCGAACTCGTCCAGCTCCACGAACGAGTCCTCGTCCAGCAGGAGGGCGATCCGCTCGCGGGCCGTCAGCTTGCCCTTCGCGTGCTGCTTCTCGACGGCACGCTCGGAACCCGCGTGCGTCGCCTCCTCGATTCGGCGCTGCAGATCCGCGAGCTTCCCCGCGGTCGTGTGAATGTCGATCTCTTGACGCTCGGACATCGGGATGCGGCTCCCTGCCTGGTCACGTGTGGTCACGGGTGCGTTGGCTACTGGCCCGTAGAGTATCGGCGGGGATGCCGTTCGGCAGTGCGGTCTTTGCCACACCTAGGCTGGGTTGCATGACGCCCCCTCTTGGTCAAGGAACCGGTCCGGCGAGCCCCTGGAGCGATCTCGAACGGCCCCCGCTGGGCGCCCCCGCGCTGCGCCGGGCCCTCCTCCGGCCGGGCGCGCTGTGGACGTCCCTCGATCTCGTGCCCACCACCGGCTCCACCAACACCGACCTGGCCTCCCGCGCCGCCGATCTCCCCGAGGGCGCCGTCCTCGTCGCCGAGGAACAGACCGCCGGGCGGGGCCGCCTGGACCGGGCCTGGTCGGCGCCGGCCCGCTCCGGGCTGTTCTTCTCCGTCCTCCTCAAGCCGGACGTGCCGGTCCGGCGCCTCGCCTGGCTGCCGCTGCTGGCCGGGGTCGCCGTGGCCACCGCCCTGGCGCGGGCCGCCGGCGTCGACACGGCGCTGAAGTGGCCCAACGACCTGCTCGTCACGGTCGGGGGCGAGGAGCGCAAGGCCGGCGGCATCCTCGCCGAGCGCGCCGGGGACCACGGCGTCGTCGTCGGCGTCGGCGTCAACGTCACCCTCCGCGCCGACGAGCTGCCCGTGCCCGCGGCCGGGTCGCTCGCCCTCGCGGACGCCGTGTGCACCGACCGCGACCCGCTGCTGCGGGCCGTCCTGCGGTCGCTGGAGGAGTGGTACGGCCGGTGGACCGCCGCGGACGGCGACCCGTCCGCGTCCGGGCTCCAGGCCGCGTACGCCGCCGGCTGCGCGACGCTCGGCCGGACCGTGCGGGCGGAGTTGCCCGGCGGCCGGGCGCTCACCGGGGAGGCGGCCGCGATCGACGGGGACGGGAGGCTCGTCGTGGCCGCGGCGGACGGCCGGCGGGAGGCCGTGGGAGCGGGTGACGTCGTCCATCTGCGCCCGGTGGACTGAACGCGCTCGGTCTCGGGGACGTGAGCCAGGGCACACCTGCCGTATCGTTGAGGCGATCCGTCGGCCGGGTTCGCCGAGGTGGTCGACGAGGGGGTCGACGCGGCGGGTCAGCGACAGAACGGCAGGCAGGGCAGTGCGCACGGATCGGGCAGGAGGCGGCCGGTGACCGTCGACGACGAGAACGCGGGCGGAGTGGAGTACCCCACCCCCCACCATGTCGTCGATCACACGGCGGAGCCGACCGACAACCCCCTCGCCATCCGCCTGGAGCAGTTGATCCTCGGCGCCGAGCGGCGCTACACCCCCTTCCAGGCGGCCCGCACGGCCGGCGTCTCGATGGACCTCGCGTCCCGCTTCTGGCGGGCCATGGGCTTCGCGGACATCGGCCAGGCCAGGGCGCTGACGGAGGCCGACGTGCTGGCGCTGCGCCGGCTGGCCGGCCTCGTCGAGGCGGGGCTGCTGAGCGAGCCGATGGCCGTGCAGGTGGCCCGGTCGACGGGGCAGACGACGGCGCGGCTCGCGGAGTGGCAGATCGACTCGTTCCTGGAGGGGCTGACCGAGCCGCCCGAGCCCGGCATGACCCGCACCGAGGTCACGTACCCGCTGGTGGAGCTGCTGCTGCCGGAGCTCCAGGAGTTCCTGGTGTACGTGTGGCGGCGGCAGCTGGCCGCGGCGACCGGCCGGGTCGTGCAGGCGGGCGACGACGACGAGATGGTGGACCGGCGGCTCGCCGTCGGCTTTGCGGACCTCGTCGGCTTCACCCGGCTCACCCGCCGGCTGGAGGAGGAGGAGCTCGGCGAGCTGGTCGAGACGTTCGAGACGACCTGCGCCGACCTGGTCGCGGCGCACGGCGGACGGCTGATCAAGACCTTGGGCGACGAGGTCCTCTTCGCCGCCGACGACGCGGGCACGGCCGCGGAGATCTCGCTGCGCCTCATCGAGACGCTGAAGCAGGACGCGACGATGCCCGCCCTGCGCGTCGGGATCGCCTTCGGCACGGTCACCACCCGCATGGGTGACGTGTTCGGGACGACCGTGAACCTGGCGAGCCGGCTCACCTCCATAGCGCCCAAGAACACCGTCCTCGTCGACGGCGCCTTCGCCGAGGAGCTGTCCCGTACGGGCGAGGCGCCCGAGTCCGAGGCGCAGGCGGCGGAGGAGGCCGCCCGCGCGGAGAAGGAGGGCGGGACCCCGCCCTCGTACCGCTTCGCCCTCCAGCCCATGTGGCAGCGGCCGGTCCGCGGCCTCGGCGTCATCGAGCCCTGGATGCTGTCGCGGCGGGAGCCTAAGATCCCCGGGTAGACGCGATAACGGTCGTTAACCGGGAGGGTGGGCGCCATGTCCGAGCAGCAGTCGGAGGAGCGGTACGGGGAGTTCGTCGCCGTGCGCCGGCACGGGTACGTGGCGGAGCTGGTCCTCGACCGGCCCAAGGCCATGAACGCGGTCTCCACCGAGATGGCCCGGTCCATCGGCGCCGCCTGCGCCGCGCTCGCCGCCGACCCCTCGGCCCGGGTCACCGTTCTGACCTCCTCCCACGACCGGGCCTTCTGCGTGGGCGCCGACCTGAAGGAGCGGAACTCCTTCACGGACGCCGACCTGATGCGCCAGCGGCCGGTCACCCGCGCCGCGTACACGGGCGTGCTGGAGCTGCCGATGCCGTCCGTCGCGGCCGTGCGCGGCTTCGCGCTGGGCGGCGGCTTCGAGCTGGCGCTCGCCTGCGACCTGATCGTCGCCGACGCGACCGCGGTCGTCGGGCTGCCCGAGGTGTCCGTGGGCGTCATCCCCGGCGGCGGCGGCACGCAACTGCTGCCGCGCCGGGTCGGCGCGGCGCGCGCCGCGGAGCTGGTGTTCACCGCCCGCCGGGTGCCGGCCGCGGAGGCCGCCGGGCTGGGGCTGGTCGACGAGCTGGTCGAGGACGACGCGCGCGGCGCCGCCCTGGAGCTGGGCGCGCGGATCGCGGCGAACTCGCCCGTGGGGCTGCGCGCCGCCAAGCGGGCCCTGCGCCTGGGGCACGGGCTGGACCTGCGGGCCGGGCTGGAGGTCGAGGACGCCGCGTGGCGGTCCGTCGCCTTCTCCGGGGACCGCAGGGAGGGCGTGGCGGCGTTCAACGAGAAGCGCGCGCCGCGCTGGCCGGGGGAGTAGCCGGCCGGCGCGGCGGGGCGCGCCGCCCGCGGGTCACCTGGCGTAACCGGGATCAGGTCGCCGGGTTGAAAGTGCGGATTCCTTCCTAAGCTAAGGGAATGGGTGAGGATGTCCGATTGCGGGCCGTGGTGGCGCTCGCGCAGGGGATGGCGGCGGCGCGCACTCCGCGCGAGTGCTGGCGGGCCGCCGCGCTCGGGGCCTGCGAGGCGCTCGGCGGTACGTTCGCGGCGCTCTCGGTCTGGCAGCGGGACCTCGGCCGGCTGAAGGTCCTGGTGAACGCGGGACGGCGGGCGCCGGACGAGGAGGAGTTCCCGGACTCCGAGGCGTACCCCGTGCACCAGTTCTCGGAGATCACCGAGTTCCTGCACGAGCGGTGGGCGGGCGGCGGTGAACCCGACGCCTGGGTGGAGACCGCCGACGGCGGCCCGGCGACACCCGATCACGACCACTGCCACCTGGAGGTCTCCCCGGGACGGGCGGGGTCGAGGTCCTGGGGGAGGGTGGCCGCGCTGCGGCGGCGCGGGCGGGGGTGCTGCGTGGTCGCGCCGATCGTGCTGCACGGGCGGGCGTGGGGCGAGCTCTACGTCGCCCGCCCGGTCGGGGCGCCCGTCTTCGACCGGGGCGACGCGGACTTCGCGACCGTCCTCGCCTCGGTCGTCGCCGCCGGGATCGCGCAGACCGAACGGCTGGAGGAGGTGCGCAAGCTCGCCTTCACGGACCCCCTGACCGGCCTCGCCAACCGCAGGGCCGTCGACACGAAGCTGGACGAGGCCGTCGACCGGTTCCTGGCGGACGGCTCCGTGGTGAGCCTCGTCGTGTGCGACCTGAACGGGCTCAAGCGCGTCAACGACACCCACGGCCACGCGGTCGGCGACCGGCTCCTGGAGCGGTTCGGATCGGTGCTGTCGTACGCGGGGGCACGGCTGCCGGGTGCGCTGGCGGCGCGGCTCGGCGGGGACGAGTTCTGCCTCGTGTCGGTCGGGCCGGAGGCCGACGAGGTGGTCGCGGTCGCCGACGAGCTGTGCGTACGGGCCGGGGACCTGGAGTTCGGGGAGGGCGTCGCCTGCGGGGTGGCGTCGACGGGCGACCCGATCGGGCCGGTGCGCTCGGCCCGCCGGCTGTTCCGGCTGGCGGACGCCGCCCAGTACCGGGCGAAGGCGGCCCGCTCCCCGAAGCCCGTGGTCGCCGGGCGGGACGGGGCCGTCATACGGCTCGCGGACGCGCCGCCGGCCGCGTCGCGCGACCGCCGGAGGTTCCGCGACGCGCACCCGGAGGAGTGAGGACCGGGGAGGGCGGCCGGTCGGGCCGGGGCGGACGCGGGGGCGGCCGGGGCGGGGGCGTACGGGCCGAGGAGGACGTGAAGGCGGCGGGGGCGGACGCGGGGGCGGCCGGGGTGGCCGGGGTGGTCGCACGGTCGAGACGGAGACGGACGGGTGACCGAGGGGGCGCGGGCGGCCGAGACGGCCGGGGAGGGCGCGAGGGCGTGAGGACGGCCGGGGCGGGGGCGGGGCCGGACGGGCGGATCGGGGGCGGGGCTGGACGAGCGGAACCGGGGTGGTCACGCAGCGGTAAGGGGTGGTCGCAGGACGGGGTAGTGACACGTTGCGATTCAGTCCGTAGGCTTCTGAATATGGATATGCACACTGTCGTGGTGGGGACGTCCGGTACCACCGCCGCCGACGTCATCGCCGTCGCCCGCGGCAACGCCCGCGTCGAGCTCTCCCCGGAAGCCCTCGACGCCCTCGCCCGCGCCCGGGAGACCGTGGACGCCCTCGCCGCCAAGCCCGAGCCGGTGTACGGCGTGTCGACCGGGTTCGGGGCGCTCGCCACGCGGCACATCGGCCAGGAACTGCGCGGCCGGCTCCAGCGCAACATCGTCCGCTCGCACGCCGCCGGCATGGGCCCGCGCGTCGAGCGGGAAGTCGTGCGCGCCCTGATGTTCCTGCGCCTGAAGACCGTCGCCTCCGGCCACACCGGCGTCCGCCCGCAGGTGGCGCAGACCATGGCCGACGTCCTCAACGCGGGCATCACCCCCGTCGTCCACGAGTACGGCTCCCTCGGCTGCTCCGGCGACCTCGCGCCGCTCTCCCACTGCGCCCTCGCGCTCATGGGCGAGGGCGACGCCGAAGGCCCCGACGGCACCGTCCGCCCCGCCGGGGAACTGCTCGCCGAGCACGGCATCGCCCCCGTCGAACTGCGCGAGAAGGAGGGGCTGGCCCTCCTCAACGGCACCGACGGCATGCTCGGCATGCTGGTGATGGCCCTCGCCGACCTGGAGAAGCTGTACAAGACGGCCGACGTCACCGCCGCCCTCACCCTGGAGGCGCTGCTCGGCACGGACAAGGTGCTGCGCCCCGAGCTGCACGCCATCCGCCCGCACCCCGGCCAGGCCGCGGCCGCCGCCAACATGCTCGCCGTCCTGGAGGGCTCCGGCCTGGTCGGCCGTCCCCAAGCTCTCAGCTCCGTTCGAGCAGGGGAGACCCCAATCCAGGTGGACGAGGCCCCTCGCGTCCAGGACGCCTACTCGGTGCGCTGTGCCCCGCAGGTCGCCGGCGCCGGCCGCGACACGATGGCGCACGCCCGGCTCGTCGCCGAGCGCGAGCTGGCCGCCGCCGTCGACAACCCGGTCGTCCTGCCGGACGGCCGCGTCGAGTCGAACGGCAACTTCCACGGCGCCCCCGTCGCGTACGTCCTCGACTTCCTCGCCGTCGCCGCCGCCGACCTCGGCTCCATCGCCGAGCGCCGTACGGACCGGCTCCTCGACAAGAACCGCAGCCACGGCCTGCCGCCCTTCCTCGCCGACGACGCGGGCGTCGACTCCGGGCTGATGATCGCCCAGTACACGCAGGCCGCGCTGGTCAGCGAGATGAAGCGGCTCGCCGTCCCGGCCTCCGCCGACTCCATCCCGTCGTCCGCGATGCAGGAGGACCACGTCTCCATGGGCTGGTCGGCGGCGCGCAAGCTGCGCACCGCGGTCGGCAACCTCAACCGGGTCCTCGCCGTCGAGCTGTACGCGGCGGCACGCGCGATCGAGCTGCGCCACGGGCTCACCCCGGCGCCCGCGTCCCGCGCCGTCATCGACGCCCTGCGCGCGGCGGGCGTGCAGGGGCCCGGACCGGACCGGTTCCTGGCGCCCGACCTGGAGGCGGCGGACGCGTTCGTACGGGAGGGCGGGGTCGTCGCCGCGGCCGAGGCCGTGACGGGCCCGCTGGCGTAGCGGACGGCCCCGGGGCGCACGCGTCAGAGCGCCGCGTGCGCCCCGCGCCGTACCGCGAAGGTCACCAGGCCGAGACCGACGGCGAGGAACGCGGAGCCGCCGAGCAGGTACGGCGCGCTGTCGACGCCGGCGCCCGTGTCGGCCAGCCGCAGCTCCTGCCCGGCGTGGCCCCGGGGCCCCTCGCGGTCGGAGGCGGGCGGCGCCGCGGCGTCCTGTGACGACGGCCGGCGGGACTCCGGGGAGGCCGGTTCCTCACCGGTGGCGTTCGCCGAGGGGACGAACCACAGAGCACCGAGCAGCGTCCCGGCGGCGGTGGCGGTCAGCAGAGGTCGGCGTGCGACGGACACAGATTCAGATCCCCTTGCGGAATCGAGAATTGGGTGTTGCGACGATGCTAGTGAACACAGCGGGTCGTGGAAAAGTCGCGGCTCCGGGCGGCCTACGCTCCGTCATATGAGTGCTTCTGAGACCTCACGGTATGTACGACTTCGGGTGGACCTGGTGCTGGAGGTGACCGAGCGGGACCGGCTGACCGACGCCGCTCTGCGACGGATCGACGACGACGAGTTCATGCCCGAGAAGGAGCGGGCGCACGCCGGGGCGGTCGTCCGCGAGGACGAAGCGGAAGCCCTCGCGTACCTCGTCGAGCCGTTCCACCTGATCGGCGAGGTGCCCGGCGTGGAGCTCGTCCAGGCGTCCTGGAGCAGCGAGCAGGCCGACTACGACCCCGACGTCGACGCCTGGCACCTCGACGACGAGGACGAGGACGCCGAGGACGACGCGGACGGGGACGAGGGCGACGGGGAGGGGGGTGCGGACGGCCGGGACGGCTGAGCCGGATGTGTGACACCCTTCAAGGTCCCGGGCGCACGCACGCGCGTGCGTCGTGTCCGGGGCCGCCCCGCGCGCGGGAACCGGGCCGCGCGCCGGTGCGTCGTTCAGTGGTGTTCCCCACACCCCGCACCGAAGTGGAACCGGAAGGGGTGTTATGGGTGTTCTGGGGAAGTGTTGACAGGGAATCCGCGACGATGGAGAAGCGTGTGATGACGGACGGTAAGCGGCGCAGAGGTCTGATGACCGCGTCCGCACTGCTCAGTGGTGTGCTGGTGCTCACGGGCTGCGACAGCGGCGACGAGGCCGGTGCCGCCAGCGGCAGCAGTGAGAGTCCGAACAGCTCGCAGGCCCAGGTCGACGAGGCCGCGGCGCAGAAGACCTCGCAGGCCCGAATATCGATCACCCCGAAGAACGGCGCGATCAACGCGTCGATCAACAACGACGCCAAGGTCACGGTCGCCGAGGGCACGCTCACCTCGGTCACGATGACCTCTCCCGAGGGCACGGAGGTCAAGGGCGAGATCTCCGCGGACGGCAAGAGCTGGCAGCCGTCCGAGCAGTTGGAGCGCGCGACCACCTACAAGATCGCCGCGACGGCGAAGGACTCCGAGGGTCGCGAGGCCCACGAGAACTCGTCCTTCACGACGGTTTCCCCGGCCAACAGCTTCATCGGCAACTTCACGCCCGAGGACGGCTCGACCGTCGGCGTCGGCATGCCGGTGTCGATCAACTTCAACAAGCCGATCAGCGACCGGAAGGCCGTCCAGGCGGGCATCGAGGTGTCCTCCTCCAGCGGCCAGGAGGTCGTCGGGCACTGGTTCAACGCCCAGCGCATCGACTTCCGGCCCGAGCAGTACTGGGCCGAGGGCTCCACGGTCACGCTGAAGCTGAAGCTCGACGGGGTCGAGGGCGCGGACGGCGTCTTCGGCGTCCAGCAGAAGACCGTCACGTTCAAGGTCGGCCGCAACCAGGTCTCGACCGTCGACGTCGCCACGAAGACCATGAAGGTCCAGCAGGACGGCAAGACGATCAGGACGATCCCGATCTCCGCCGGCTCCCCGGAGAACCCGACCTACAACGGTCAGATGGTGATCTCCGAGAAGTTCAAGGAGACCCGGATGAACGGCGCGACCGTCGGGTTCACCGACGACGACGGCAAGGGCGAGTACGACATCAAGGACGTCCCGCACGCCATGCGGCTGTCCACGTCCGGGACGTTCATCCACGGCAACTACTGGGGCGCCGACTCCGTCTTCGGCAACGCCAACACCAGCCACGGCTGCGTGGGCCTCAACGACGTCAAGGGCGCCGGCGACCCCAACCAGCCCGCCGCCTGGTTCTACGACAACTCGCTGATCGGCGACGTGGTCATCGTCAAGAACTCCAAGGACAAGACCATCAAGCCGGACAACGGCCTCAACGGCTGGAACATGAGCTGGGCCGACTGGAAGGCCGGCTCGGCCCTCTGACCCGCCGGTCTCCGACCCGCCGGTCCGCCGGCCGACCGGTCCACCGGCACCGTACGACGAAGGCGGCGGCGCTCCCTCGCGGGGCGCCGCCGCCTTCGCCGTGCCGGCCTTCCGCGCCGTGCCCGCCCTCCGTGCAGTGCCGTGCCGGCCTTCGCGCCGTACCCGCCCTCCACGCCGTACCGCCGCGGCCCGCGGCGCCGCGTCGGAGCGGGCCCGACGAGCCGCGCGCCCTTCCCCATCACCTGTCCCTGCCCGCCACCCGCCACCCACCGGGCACACGGCGGAACGCGCGGGGCTCAGGGCTCCCCGGCGACGGAGGTCCCGGCCGTGCCCGACGGGGCGTCGGCGGCGTCCGGGCCCCAGTTCGCGAGGAGGCGCAGCGCCTCGGCGGCGGGGGAGCCGGGCTCCGCCGCGTACGTGACGAGGCTCTGGTCGTGGTCGTCGGCCAGCTTCAGCGTCTCGTACGACAGGGTCAGCTCGCCGACCAGCGGGTGCCGCAGCCGCTTCGCGCCGTGGCCCTTGTCCTGGACGGTGTGGGCCGCCCACAGCGACCGGAACTCGGGGCTGCGCACCGACAGGTCCCCCACGAGCGTCGCCAGCCGGGGGTCGTCGGCCGAGCAGCCCGCGTACATCCGCAGGACGCTCACCACCTCCGTCGCCTTCGCCTCCCAGTCGACGTACAGGTCGCGGGCGGCGGGCGACAGGAAGACGTGCCGGGCCATGTTCCGCTCCTCCGGCTCCAGCGCGGCGAAGTCCCCGAACAGGGCCCGCGCCAGCCGGTTCCAGGCGAGGATGTCCAGCCGCTGGCCCAGCACGAGCGCCGGCACCGACTCCATGGAGTCCAGCAGGTGCAGCACGGCCGGCCGCACGGTCTGCCGGCGGAAGCCGCGGGGCCGCTTGCGCTTCTTGTCCGCGGGCTTCGCCAGGTGCAGCAGGTGGTCGCGCTCGGCGTCGTTCAGGCGCAGGGCGCGCGCGATGGAGTCGAGGACCTCGACGGAGACGTTCTGCCCGTTCCCCTGCTCCAGGCGCGTGTAGTACGCCACCGAGACGCCCGCCAGCAGCGCCAGCTCCTCCCGGCGCAGCCCCGGCACCCGCCGCAGCCGCCCCACGTGGGGCAGCCCGACGTCCTCCGGTCGCAGCCGGGCCCGCCGGCCGCGGAGGAACTCGCTCAGTTCGGCACGCTGGTCCATGCCCCCAGTATCCCGGCCGCCGGTGACGGGCAGCGGGGCGTCCCTGTCCCCACCGGTGGTAGGAACAGCGGTCGTACGAACGACAGGGGGCTGGGTGGAGCCGCGGGTGGCAGGCAGGATCCCCACCATGACCATGAACGTTCCCGCATACGCGACCCTCGCCGCCAAGGCCCCGCTGGAGCGCACCACCGTGCCGCGCCGCGCGGTGGGTGCGCACGACGTCCTCATAGAGATCAAGTACGCGGGCATCTGCCACTCCGACATCCACCAGGCCCACGACGGCTGGGGCGAGGGCATCCACCCGATGGTGCCCGGACACGAGATCGCCGGCGTGGTGGCCGAGACCGGCGCGTCGGTGACCCGGTTCCAGGTCGGCGACCGGGTCGGCGTCGGTTGCTTCGTCGACTCCTGCCGGGAGTGCGCGTACTGCCGCCAGGGCCAGGAGCAGTACTGCACGCGCGGCATGACCGGCACGTACAACGACCGCGACAAGAACGGCGACCCCACCTACGGTGGCTACTCGACGCACATCGTCGTCGACGAGGACTACACCCTCCGCATCCCCGACGCGCTGTCGCTGGACACGGCCGCGCCCCTGCTGTGCGCGGGCATCACCCTGTACTCGCCGCTCGCCCGCTGGAAGGCGGGGCCCGGCAAGAAGGTCGCCGTCGTCGGCCTGGGCGGCCTCGGCCACATGGGCGTGAAGATCGCCCACGCGATGGGCGCCGAGGTGACGGTGCTCAGCCAGTCCCTCCGCAAGGAGGCGGACGGCCGCAAGCTGGGCGCCGACCACTTCCACGCGACGAGCGACCCGGCGACGTTCCAGGAGCTCGCCGGCACCTTCGACCTGATCGTGTCGACCGTCTCCGCCCCGCTCGACCTCGGCGCCTACCTGGGCCTGCTGAAGACGGACGGCGCGCTGGTGAACGTGGGCGCCCCCGAGGAGCCCGTCTCGCTCAACCTCTTCTCCCTCATCAACGGCCGCAAGACCCTCGCCGGCTCGATGATCGGCGGCATCGCCGAGACGCAGGAGATGCTCGACTTCTGCGCGGAGCACGGGCTGGGCGCGGAGATCGAGGTGATCCGCGCGGACCAGATCAACGAGGCGTACGAGCGCGTCCTCGCGAGCGACGTCCGCTACCGCTTCGTGATCGACGCGTCGACGATCTGACGGGCCGCGGGCACGGCCCGGTGATCGCGGCTCCGGATCCGGCGGGCGGCCGTACGGGAGGGCCGTGCGGACGGCCCGGGAGACCGACCCGTTCCGTGCCGGGGCGCGTCGCCCACCAGGAGGGACAGGAGACGTCCGTGTCCGCGTATGCCAGGGGGCGACCCGCGCCCCGCCGAGATCCCGCACGATGAGGTTCTCACGCACATCGAGCGGGTCCAGGGAACCCTGGACCCGCTCGGCTGCCGCTCCCTCGCGCACGGCGCCCCGGAGCGGGAGGCGCGGGAGGGCGAGCGGTCGGGCCCCCGACGGTCATCTTCGGCAGGTGCCGGGGGCTGGTGGCGCAGGCGCGTGCCTCACCGCCTGAAGGGCGCCGGTGGTACGGGGCCTTCGCCGGTGTGGCTCCCCACGTCCGGCACGGACAGGCGGTGGCCGCGACTTTCTGCCACGCACAGTGCCTGACGCAAGGCTTCTGCGAGGTCTGTCGACAGGGTGCGCAGGTCCACCGGGGCGACCTCCGTGCGGCTGAGCACCTCGGAGGCGTGGTCCAGGACCTCGGCAGCCAAGTCGAGACAGGTCGCTTCGAGGCCGTCAGCCAGACGGGACAGGCGGCTGTGGCTGCCGTCGGTGCTCAGGAAGCACGGTTTTCCCTCGGGGCCGGACCAGGGGAGGAACCGCAGTTCGCCGTGGTGCGTCATCCGTCCGTCTCCCTTCCCCCGGCTGTGGGACGGGTGGTGAAGACCACGTCAGCGCTGGGAGCGCGGCCTCGGTGACGCGCCCCGTGGTGTCGAGGGCAACGCTGGTGATCGAGGGGACCGCCTGTGCCGGACCGATGCGGAGGGCTGTCGCTTCCTCCGGGGCGGGGAGACGAGCAGAGGCCGTCTCTCGGATCTTCGTCCAGCCCGCCCCCAGACCGCCGGGTTAGGACGACGAGTCGAGTCGTGCGGCCGGCGCGAGGTCGCGGGGGACGTGGACGCGGGCCGGGCTCCGGGGCGTCCGGCCCCCGTAGGTGATGCGGTGGAACCCGGTCAGAAGGCCGTTTCGAGCGCGGAGCGTTGCGTGGTGCCGTCGTCGACGTGGCGCGGCGGAGGACCGAGCGCGTCACGGCATGTTCCTGCCGTACGAGATCCTGCTGCGGGCGTTGGTCTCGGCCAGCCGCACCTTCAACCGGTCCTCCGGGGTGACGGGCCGCACGTGGTCCGGGTCCGCGTTCCACTCCACCCCGTCACCGAGCGATCTGAGCTGCACGTGCGGGCCGAGGCGATCCACCACCCGGCCCACCCGGCCCGTTCGTTCGTCCAACGCCACCGTGCCCGCGTCGAGGGCTTCCTCATCACTCATGCAGCAAGGATCACGCCGGTACCACGGACGTGGGTACCTCCACCAAAACCCATTTGGGGACGTCCCGGTGTTGATAGAACGTCCCTGGTTACGTCCCCGCGACCAGGGAGAGACCCAGTGCAGAACGAGCGTTTACGAGCCGCCATGGCGGCCGGTGGATGGACCTGCGCCGCCCTCGCGGCGAAGGTGGAGGTGGACCCCAAATCCGTCGAGCGATGGGTCAACCTCGCCCGCGTCCCGCGCCGTGCGACGGCGATGCTCGCTGCCGAAGCCCTGGGAGAAGACGTGCACGCACTGTGGCCGGCCCTGCGCCAGGCCCGCAGCGCACGGGCCGTGAGCCCCGAACTGATGGCTCTGTACGACCAGCGCGCGGACGTTCCCGTATCCGTGATCACGGACATGCTCGCCCAGGCCCGCGAGCGCATCGACGTGCTGGTCTACGCGGCCGTCTTCCTGCACGAGGCGTACCCCCGCCTCAACGACCTGCTACGGGAACGAGCAGCCGAGGGGTGCGGGGTGCGCGTCGCCATCGGCGACGCCGACAGCGAGAACGTCCGGCAGCGCGGCCGGGAGGAGAAGTTCGGTCACGGCATCGAGTCCCGCTGCCGACTCGCGCTCATGCACTACCGGCCCCTGGCCGGAGCGCCGGGCATCGAGATCCGCACGCACGGCACCACGCTTTACAACTCCCTCTACCGAGCGGACGACCAGATGCTGGTCAACACCCACGTGTGGGGGCTCAACGCCTATCGGGCACCCGTGTGGCACTTGCACCGCCACGAGAACGGCAAGATCTTCGACGCCTACGCGCAGAGCTTCGACGCCGTCTGGGCAACGGCGACACCGGTACGGGAAGAGTGACCCGTGGCACGGACCGAGTACTACGACGACCCCGACGCGCCCGCACCCAACAGCCTGATCGTCGCCGCCTCCGCCGTCGTGACCGACGAGGAAGGCCGCGTCCTGCTCCAGCGCCGTCGCGACAACGGTCTGTGGGCCCTGCCCGGAGGCGGTATGGAGATGACCGACTCCCTGCCGGGCACGGCCGTGCGCGAGGTGAAGGAGGAGACCGGACTGGACGTGGAGATCACCGGTCTCATCGGTACCTACACCGACCCCCGCCACGTCATCGCCTACAGCGACGGCGAGGTCCGGCGGCAGTTCAACGTCTGCTTCACCGCCCGCGTCACCGGAGGCGAACTGGTGATCTCGGACGAGTCCACCGAACTGCGGTTCGTCCCGCCGGAAGAGATCGACTCCCTGCCCATGCACCACACCCAGCGCCTCAGGCTCCGGCACTTCCTGGAGCGCCGGGACCGGCCGTACCTCGGCTGACCTGCCGGGGGGACGACGATGCCCCGGTCCTGCGCGAACAGGCCGGGGCATCGTGACGACACGCCGGGCTCAGCCCTCCGCCGGGGCCACGCCGACCGGGCAGGAGACGCCCGTGCCGCCGATGCCGCAGTAGCCGGCCGGGTTCTTGTCCAGGTACTGCTGGTGGTACGGCTCCGCCGGGTAGAAGGGGCGGTCGTCGGCGGGCAGCAGTTCCGTGGTGATCGTCCCGTAGCCGGAGGACGTCAGGACCCGCTGGTAGGCGTCGCGGGACGCCCGTGCCGTCGCCGCCTGGGCGGGGGAGTGGGTGTAGACCGCCGAGCGGTACTGGGTGCCCACGTCGTTGCCCTGGCGGTAGCCCTGGGTGGGGTCGTGGGCCTCCCAGAAGACCTTCAGCAGCGTCTCGTACGAGACCTCGTTCGGGTCGTGGACCACGCGGACGACCTCCGTGTGGCCCGTCAGGCCCGAGCAGACCTCCTCGTACGACGGGTTCGGCGTGTAACCGCCCTGGTAGCCGACGAGCGTGGTCCACACGCCCGGCGTCTGCCAGAACTTGCGCTCGGCGCCCCAGAAGCAGCCCAGCCCGAAGTCCGCCACCTCCAGGCCCTCCGGGTAGGGACCGAGCAGGGGCGTGCCGAGGACCGTGTGCCGGTCCGGGACGGTGAACTCCGGCTCGGGGCGGCCCTTGAGCGCCTGCTCGCGGGTGGGCATCTCGGGGGTACGGCGGTACAGGAACATGACGCGTCTCCTCCATGGCGGTCGCCCCGACTGCAACGCCCCGGCGCCGCGGGGGATTCCCCGGCGTCCCCGCCGCGCCCCGCGCACCGCAGGGTCCCGCCAGGGGCAGCACACCGCGCCCGGGCCGGCGTAGCGCGACCACGGGAAGGCGCCCGCGTACCCGTCGACCGGCCGGAACCGCTCCCGCGTCGCCTCGGACCGGCCCTGCCGGGTCAGGAAGTACGCCGGCAGGTGCCGCACCCCCGCCGTGTCCGGGTGGCCGGGCGGGCGGCCTCCCCCGCGTCCGGCCATGCCCCGTCGTCCTCGGCGGCGGCTTCGCCCGGCGGGTGCGCGTACCGGGTCCGCCGCTGCCGGTCGCGCCGCTCCCGCGCGGCGGCCGGCCCCCGGTCGCCGTGCGCCGACGCGGCGGCCGGGGCCCGCTCCAGCTCGGGGGCGGGCCCGGAGACCGTCGTGTTCCGCCGCGACGCGGGCAGCGGGCCGAGCGCCGCCGCCTCGCGGGCCGCGGCGGCCGATTCCCGCTTCGGCGGTCACCCCGTGACCCGCCGGTACGCGGCGGGGCCCACCGCGACCGCCGCGGCGACCACGGGCACACGGACGGCCTCCACGCTCACGGGATGGCCTCCCCGGCGGCCGCGTTGACCGCCGACTCGTCGCGCATCCGGCAGAACTCGCCCGCCGGGTCGCCCCGGTACCGCCACGGCAGGGCGCCCACGTACCCGTCGACGAGCCGGAACTGCTCCAGCGCGGGCTCCCACCGCTCCTGGAGGTACAGGTAGTAGGCGAGCAGGTGCCGGACCTCCGCCAGCCGCGGGTGGTCCGGGTCGGCGGCGGCCGCGTCGGCGAGGGCGGCGTCCACGGCCGCGTACATCTCCGGCGTGCGGTCCACGTCCGCCGAGTCGGACTCGTCGTGCTCGAAGTGCGCGATCAGCGGGAACGCCGTCATCAGCGTGCCGGGGGGCGCCTCGGCCGCCGCCTTCACCGCGAACGCCCGCGCCAGCTCCTGCGAGCCGTGCCACTTGCCGCACCAGTACTGGAGTGCCGAGAAGTGCGCCTCGTAGTGGTGCGGGGCGCGGCTGGTGATGTCGTCCCAGATGCGGTGCATCTCCTCGTGCGGGTAGCCCAGGCCGATCGCCGTCCAGATCTCGCCCACGTACGGGGACGGGTCGCCCGGCACGGCCAGCTCCGCCGCCCGCGCGTGCTCGTGCCGGGTGCGGGCCAGCGTGCGGTGGAAGCCCTCGAACTGCTCCGACGTCGTGTGCGCGGCGCGCTTCGACCCGCGCACCTTCCACGCCAGGAACACCGAGCTGCGCGCCCGCAGCAGCGCCGCGCCCGGATCGTCGGGGCGGGCCGCCTCCCAGGCCGACAGCCACGCGTCGTCCTCGGCGGCCACGTCGGCCAGCTTCTCGACGTACGCCGTGCGCCGCTCCCAGTCGCGGGTCGCGGCGGTCTCGTCGAGCAGGGCGGCGGCCGGCGCCCAGTCGCCCGCGCGGGCGGCGGCGACGGCCACGGTCATCGCCCGGGGCTGCGGCGCGGACAGCTCGGTGTGCTGCCGCTCGGCCGGCAGCAGGCCGAGCGCGGCGACGCGTTCGGCGGCCTTCGCCGCGGCCTCCTCGGCTTCGGGGTCGGAGCGCCATCCCTCGATGGCGCCCTCGACGATCGCCTTCAGGAAGTACACGCCGGCCGCCAGGACGAGGAGGACGACGGGGGTCAGGACGACCCAGAGCAGGATCTTCACGGATGTGGCCTCGGGGGTGTCGGGCGTCGGCCGCGGCCGGCGGCCTCGGGGTGGATGCGCGCCCCGGGATTCGGGGTGCGCCCGGGGGCGGGTGTGGTCTCGGGGGCGGGTGCGCGTGCGCGGCTGGAGGCGGGCGTGGCCTCGGGGGCGGGTGCGAGTCCGGGGACGGGTATGTGACTGGGGGCGGGGGCGTGCCCCGGGGACGGACGCGCGCCACGGGGAAGGGAGCCGTACCCCGGGACGGGTCCTGGAGCGGGCGCACGCCCCGGGGGACGGGAGCGGGGGCCGGCGAAGGCCCCCGGCGGGTCAGGCGGCGGCCAGCAGCCGGCGCAGCGGCGCGGTGTCGGGGCGGTCGGCGACCGCGGCGTCGAGCGCGGCCGGCAGCTCGTCCTCGTAGCCGGGGGGCGTACGCAGCGACGCCGACTCCGACCAGGACAGCTCCCAGCGGGCCGCGCCCCGGGCGATCAGCTCGCCGGCGACCATCCGGGCCAGGCCCCGGCGCAGCACCGGGCGGGCGAACTCGCGGGCCGCGCGGCCCTGCGCCGCCGCGGCCCGCTCCGACTTGGGCAGCCGGTCGGCGACCTCCCAGCCGACCCCCAGGTCCAGCGCGTTGAGCAGCGCACCGAGCGAGCCGTCGCCGCCGGTCACCTCGGCGGTGGCGCTCCGCAGCGGCTCCGCCTCCTCGGCGAAGTGCGCGGTCATCGAGGCGTGCACCAGCTCCGGCCAGTCGACGCGGCGCAGCCGCAGCGCCTCCGGGGTGAGCGCCGCGTGCTCGACGGCGACCAGCGCCGTACCGGGATCGGCGAGCAGGCCCAGCGCGGGTCCCGCGGGCTCGGACGCGCGGCCGTCGTCGGGCAGGGCCTCCAGGCGGGCGACGCGCTCGGCGATCGGCGGGTGGGAGTCGTACGGGGAGGCGGGCTCGGTCGGCAGTTCGCGGCGCAGCTCCGCCAGTTCGCCGGCGCGCGCGGCCAGCAGGTGCCGGATGCCGCCGAACACCTCACCGGGCGGCGGCAGCAGGCCCGCGCCGACGCCGAGGGTCGCGTACGAGCTCATGTAGAAGTCGTGCGCGGAGTCCAGGACGGGGACCTCGCGCAGCGCCGACGCGGTGGCGTCACGGCCCGCGACGCGGGCGGCGGCCAGGTCGGCGGCGAGCTCCTGGCGGCGGGAACCGGCGAGGGTGGCCCGCAGGTAGAAGTGGCCGTACGCCCGGTAGACCTTCGCCATGGCGCGGTACGTGAGGCCGACGCCGGTCGTGTCGACCTCCTTGGCCTTCTTGCCCTTGGCGAGCTTCTTCTCGTTCTTCTTCTCCTGCTTGGCCCGCTCCTTGGCGACCTTGCTCCCGGCCCGCTCCTCGAAGTGGGCGATGGTCCGGGCGACCTGGACGCGGCCCCGGACGGTGATCGCGGCGAGGCGGGTGTCGGCGTTGCCGTAGTGGCCCATCTCGTGGGCGAGCACGGCGCGCAGCTGGGCCTCGCTCAGGCCCGTCATCAGCGGCAGGCCCAGGTGGAGCCGGCGCGTGCCGCCGAGCAGGCCGAGGAACCGGGCCTCCTCGCTGACGGAGGCGTTCATGTCGGCGGTCAGCCGGATCTCGTCGGGCGCGCGGGTGCCGACCTGCGCGGCCAGCTCCCGCACGGCCTGCCACAGGCGGGGTTCTTGGTCGTCGGTGACGAGGACGCCGTACGCGCCGTCGTCCTTCGGGGTGCGCAGCATGAACATGCCCCGCACGATCGGTACGGCGAGCAGCGCGCCGACGACGTACAGCTTCACGGCGAGGCCGCTGGGCGCCCAGAGCGCCGCGGCCCAGCCGGCGCCGGCCAGGACGGCGAGCATGGCGAAGCCCAGCAGGTAGAAACCGGAGAGCAGGAGCAGGGCGCGCAGCGCGCGCACGGAAGCGCCCATCGGGCAGAGTCCCCCCACGGGATGGAAAGAGGCATGACGAAGAGGCGTGGGGGGAAGCGGAGTATCACCCACCGGCGGGGCGAATCGCAACTGTGTTCCACCGGGGCCGTTCCGCCTCCGGGCGCCCCTCCGGCGCCGCGAGCGCCCGGGGAGGCGGAACGGTCCGGGAGATCAGTGCGGCAGGGTCGCCGGGCTGCCGCCGTTCGCCTCGTACCCGGCCACCGCCAGCGCCCGGTACACCGCGTACTCCGCCGCCGGGTCCTCGCTCATCGTCCACGGCAGCGCCCCGACGTGCCCGTCCACGTGCACGATCTGGTGCATGGCCTCGCTCCAGCGCTGCGCGCCCACCAGGAAGTGGACCAGCAGGTGGCGCACGTGCGCCAGCATCGGGTCGTCCGGGCGGGCCGAGTGCACCGCGTACAGCGCGCCCTCCACCGCCCGCGACACGACCTGCGTCCCGTAGAAGTCCCGCACCAGCGTCAGGTCGGGCAGGTGCTCCCACACCGCGAACAGCGGCAGCGCGGCCAGCAGCGAGCCCTGCGGGGCGCGGGCGGCGGCGGACTGGGCGAACCGGTCGGCGTCCGCGCGGGAGCCGTGCCACTTCTCGCACCAGTAGTGCAGGGCCGCGATGTGCGCCCCCATGTGCTGCGGGTTCCGGTCGATGACCTTCGCCCACACCTGGTCGAACTGCTCGTGCGAGTACCCCAGGCCACGCGCGACGGCCAGCTCGACGATGTACGGCACGGGGTCGCCCGGGGCCAGCAGCGCGGCCTGCCCGCACACGGTCCGGGCCTCCTCCAGGATGATCCGGAACTCGTCGGTGCCGACCTCCGCCGTCCGCCACGCCTGCTGCACCAGGAACTCGGCGTGCACGGCCGCGCCGCCCGCGTCCTTCGGCGCCTCGGCCCGCCACGCCCGCAGCCAGGCGCCGCCGGCACCCGGCCGCTGCGCCAGCTCCAGCGACGCGGCGCCCGCGAACGCCTGTACCCGCTGCCAGCGCACCTCGCCCTCCTTGGGCGTACCGGCCAGCAACTGCGACGCGGCCCGCCAGTCCTGGGTGCGCTGCACGACGTCGAGGACCTCCACCAGGTCCTGGTCCGGGCCGGGCATGCGGACGTCGAGCAGTTCCTGCCGCACGAAGCCGTAGGCGAGCGGGTCGGCGGCGTCCGGCGCGCCGGGCTCGACCAGGCGGATGCCGCCGGAGCGGCGCCGCAGCAGCCAGGGCGCGACGACCGCGGCGATCAGGCCGACGGCGAACAGGAACCAGAGAATCTCCACCATGTGCCCATTGTCCCGGACGCCCGCCGCAAGGCGCCGGGCGCGTCCGCCGCACTACGCTCGCCCCATGAGCGACGAGCACACCCACCAGAACTTCGAGACCCGCGCCATCCACGCGGGCAACACCGCCGACCCGCTGACCGGCGCGGTCGTCCCGCCCATCTACCAGGTCTCCACCTACAAGCAGGACGGGGTCGGCGGCCTGCGCGGCGGCTACGAGTACAGCCGCAGCGCCAACCCGACCCGTACGGCGCTGGAGGAGAACCTCGCCGCGCTGGAGGGCGGTCGCCGCGGCCTGGCGTTCGCGTCGGGGCTCGCCGCCGAGGACTGCCTGCTGCGCGCCCTGCTCGCCCCCGGCGACCACGTGGTGATCCCCAACGACGCGTACGGCGGCACGTTCCGGCTGTTCGCGAAGGTCGTCTCGCGCTGGGGCGTCGAGTGGTCGGTCGCCGACACGTCGGACCCGGCGGCGGTGCGGGCCGCGCTCACCGACCGCACCAAGGCGATCTGGGTCGAGACCCCGTCGAACCCGCTGCTCGGCATCACCGACATCGCGGCCCTCGCGGAGGTGGCCCGCGGGGCCGGCGTGAAGCTGGTCGTCGACAACACCTTCGCCTCGCCGTACCTCCAGCAGCCGCTGGCGCTCGGCGCGGACGTCGTCGTGCACTCGCTCACCAAGTACATGGGCGGCCACTCCGACGTGGTGGGCGGCGCGCTCGTGACGGCGGACGAGGCGCTCGGCGAGGAGCTCGCGTACCACCAGAACGCGATGGGCGCGGTGGCCGGGCCGTTCGACTCGTGGATCGTGCTGCGCGGCATCAAGACCCTCGCCGTCCGCATGGACCGGCACGGCGAGAACGCCGCGCGCGTGGCGGAGATGCTGACCCGGCACCCGAAGGTGACGCAGGTCCTCTACCCGGGCCTGCCGGAGCACCCGGGCCACGAGATCGCCGCCAAGCAGATGCGCGGCTTCGGCGGCATGGTGTCGTTCCGCGTCGCGGGCGGCGAGGCGGCGGCCGTCGCGGTCTGCGACCGGGCGAAGCTGTTCACGCTGGGCGAGTCGCTGGGCGGCGTCGAGTCGCTGATCGAGCACCCGGGCCGGATGACGCACGCCAGCGCGGCCGGTTCGGCGCTGGAGGTCCCGGCGGACCTGGTGCGCCTGTCCGTCGGCATCGAGAACGTCGACGACCTCATCGCGGACCTGCGCCAGGCACTGGGCTGACCGGCGCTCACCACGGTTCGAGCGGCGGCGTCGTCCGCAGGGGCGGCGCCGTCCACGGCTCCGCGGCGCACGCCCACACGGCGAACGCCACGGCCGCGGCGGCCAGCAGCAGCCACAGCGCCCGCCGCCACAGCCGCCGGCGGCGCCGGACGCGCCCGCCGTGGGCCAGGGCGCGGGCCAGCAGGTCCGGCGGCACGGACGGGCG
This sequence comes from Streptomyces tamarix, assembly GCF_032423885.1. NCBI lineage: Bacteria > Bacillati > Actinomycetota > Actinomycetes > Kitasatosporales > Streptomycetaceae > Streptomyces > Streptomyces tamarix. The sequence continues at coordinate 448,469 of NZ_JAWCTQ010000001.1, forward strand.
GGCCGCCCCGGCGAGCAGCCGGCGGACCTCCTGCTCCTTGCGGTCACCGGTGGCGCTCATGCCGCCGCCCCGCCCGGTGTCCCCGCCTCGCCCGGTGCGCCCGGTGCGCTGCGCAGGGTCCCCACGCCGCGCCGGCACAGTTCCCGCACGCGTTCCCCGGTCAGCCCCATCAGCGCGGCGACCTGCTCGTCGTACAGCCCCTCGTACAGCCGGAGCACCACGGCGAGCCGTTCCCGCGGGGTGAGCCGGGACAGCGGGCCGCCGCGCCCCCGGCGGAACCGCCGGGCCGCGCGCGCGAACCCCACGGCCAGCTCGCGGCGCGCGTACGCGTACGGGTCCTCGCCGCGCAGCCGGTCCCAGTGGGCGTACGTCGTGCCGAGCGCGGCCGTCAGCAGCCGCTGGGCGTGCGGGTTGGCGCCGGGCGGCTGCGCGGGCTCGCCCGTCAGGAGCGTCGCCACGTGCAGCAGCCGGCCCGCCGTCCCCGCCACGAACGCGGCGAACCCGGAGTCCTCTGCGGCCACGTCCTCATCTGAGGGCAGCAGCGGTGCCCGGTCAAGGGCCGTGCGCGGAGCCGCCGGCCCGACCGCGCGTCAGGCGGGGCCGCCCGGCTCCGGGTCGGCGGGCTGGAGGCCGAGCTGACGGACGGAGAGCGCCGAGTTGAAGCGGGTGAGCAGGGTGCAGAACGCCTCCCGCTCGTCGGCCGTCCACCCCTCCGTCACCCGCGCCATCAGGTCGCGGCGGGAACTGCGCACCTCCTCCAGGCGGGCCTGGCCGCGCGGCGACAGCTGGAGCACGACGGCGCGGCCGTCCTCCGGGTGCGAAGTCCGCTTCACCAGGCCGGTGTCGACGAGCGGCGCGACCTGGCGGGTCACCGTGGACGAGTCGATGCCCATCCCGGCCGCCAGCGCCTTCACGCCCATCGGGCCCTCCTGGTCGAGCCGGTTGAGCAGCAGGTACGCGGCCCGGTCCATCGAGTTGCGGAGCTGACCGGTTCCGCCGAGGCGGGTCTGCTCGGCCCGCCGGGCGAAGACGGCCACCTGGTGCTGGAGGGCATCGAGGAGACCGGTTTCAAGATCAGTCGTCATGTCCTGTGAAGTGGGCATGGCTGGGGCTCTCTCGTGCGGCGGTCGGTTTTGGTGGGGGAAAGAGTACGCGGAGTGCCGCGTGTCCGTACCGGCGCTGCGCAAACGAGATGGACTACTTCCCGAGCTGCGAGACTGCTGCCATGAGCTTCCGCACCACTCACCCCGCGCGGCACGTCATGCTCGACGACGTGCGGGGCGCCCAGAAGATGCTGACCGGGGTCGCGCGGATGACCGCGCTGGAGGGCAGCAGGCACCTGTCGGGGCTGGTCGGCGCCCCCGTCCACCTCAAGTGCGAGAACCTGCAGCGGACCGGCTCGTTCAAGCTGCGCGGCGCGTACGTGCGGATCTCCGGGCTGCGGCCCGAGGAGCGGGTGGCCGGCGTGGTCGCCGCCTCCGCCGGGAACCACGCGCAGGGCGTCGCGCTGGCCTCGTCGCTGCTGGGGGTGCGCTCCACGGTGTTCATGCCGGTCGGCGCCCCGCTGCCGAAGGTCGCCGCGACCCGCGAGTACGGCGCCGACGTGCGGCTGCGCGGGCAGGTCGTCGATGAGACGCTGGCGGCGGCGCAGAGCTACGCGCGCGACACGGGCGCGGTGTTCATCCACCCCTTCGACCACCCGGACGTCATCGCGGGGCAGGGCACGGTCGGGCTGGAGATCCTGGAGCAGTGCCCGGAGGTGCGGACGGTCGTCGTCGGCATGGGCGGCGGGGGCCTCGCGGCGGGCGTCGGCGTCGCGGTGAAGGCGCTGCGGCCCGACGTGAGGGTGATCGGCGTCCAGGCGCGGGCCGCCGCCGCGTACCCGGGGTCGCTGGCGGCGGGCCGGCCCGTGGCGGTGGAGTGCGGGCCCACGATGGCGGACGGGATCACGGTCGGCCGGCCGGGCGACGTGCCGTTCGGGATCGTCCAGGAGGTCGTCGACGAGGTCCGCACGGTGTCGGAGGACGCCCTGTCGTCGGCGCTGCTGCTGTGCCTGGAGCGGGCCAAGCTGGTCGTCGAGCCGGCCGGGGCGAGCCCGGTCGCGGCGCTGCTGTCGGACCCCGGGTCGTTCGAGGGGCCGGTGGTGGCCGTGCTGTCGGGCGGCAACATCGACCCGCTGGTCCTCCAGCGGGTGCTGCGGCACGGCATGGCCGCGGCCGGCCGCTACCTGAGCCTGCGGCTGCGCCTGCCGGACCGGCCGGGCGCGCTGGCGAACCTGCTGGGCGTGCTGACGGTGGCCGACGCCAACGTCCTGGACGTGGGCCACGTCCGCACCGACCCGCGGCTGGGGCTGACGGAGGTCGAGGTGGAACTGCACCTGGAGACGAAGGGCCCGGAGCACTGCGCGGCGGTGCAGCACGCGCTCCAGGAGGCCGGCTACACGGTCCTGGGCTGAACCGCCGCCCCGCCGGGGGGTGTTCGGGCGCGACCCGCTCCGCACGAAGGGCGACCGTGCCTTGCGAGACGCGATATATCGCGTTACTGTGTGGGCTGGATCATACGCTCACCGGGCCGCCGGAGCGCGGCATCCCCACACTGGGAGTGAGCCGAACCACACCAAGACGCCCATCACGGGAGCAATCACATGCCAGGCGCCATTCACGCGGAAGGTCTGGTGAAGACCTTCGGCGACGTACGAGCACTGGACGGCGTGGACCTCGACGTCCCCGAAGGCACCGTCCTGGGGCTCCTCGGCCCGAACGGCGCCGGGAAGACCACCACGGTGCGCGTGCTCACCACGCTGCTGCGTCCGGACGGCGGCCGGGCGGTCGTCGCGGGGATCGACGTCCTCAAGCACCCCAACGAGGTGCGCCGCGCCATCGGGCTCTCCGGCCAGTTCGCCGCCGTCGACGAGTACCTCACGGGCCGCGAGAACCTCCACATGGTCGGCCGGCTCTACCAGATGTCCGGCAGGGCGGCGAAGGCCCGCGCGGCCGAACTGCTGGAGCGCTTCGGCCTCGCCGACGCCGCCGACCGCCCCGCCAAGACGTACTCCGGCGGCATGCGGCGCCGCCTCGACCTGGCCGCCGCGCTCGTCGTCTCCCCGCCCGTGATGTTCATGGACGAGCCGACGACCGGCCTCGACCCGCGCAACCGCCAGGCCCTGTGGGAGGTCATCCAGGAACTCGTCGCGGGCGGCACGACGCTGCTGCTCACCACGCAGTACCTGGAGGAGGCCGACCACCTCGCCCACGAGATCTGCGTCGTCGACCACGGCCGGGTCATCGCCCGCGGCACGGCCGACCAGCTCAAGGCCCGCACCGGCGGCGAGCGCGTCGAGGTCGTCGTGCGCGCGCCGGGCGGGATCGCTGCCGGCCGCGAGGTGCTCGCCGGGTTCGGCCGGGGCGGCTCCGTCACCGTCGAGGAGCACACGCGCAAGCTCACCGTGCCCGTCACCGGCGGCGCCAAGCTGCTCGCCGAGGTCATCCGCGAGCTGGACGCCCGGGGCGTCGAGATCGACGACATCGGCCTGCGCCGCCCCACCCTCGACGACGTGTTCATCTCCCTCACCGGCCACGCCGCCGAGCGGCAGGACGACCCCGACGCGTCCGCCGCCCCCGCCGCCCCCCGCAAGGAGCCCGTGAAGTGACCGCCGCCACCGACACCCCGCGGCTCGCCGCGCCCCGCCCGCGCGGCGGCGTCGTCCAGTCGCTCACCGACTCCCTGGTGATCGCCCGGCGGAACCTGATCCGCATGACCCGCATCCCCGAGATGGTCATCTTCGGGCTCATCCAGCCGATCATGTTCGTCGTGCTGTTCAGCTACGTCTTCGGCGGATCCATGAACATCGGCGGCTCCACCGACCCCTCGGTGTACCGCAACTTCCTCATGGCCGGCATCTTCGCCCAGACCGTCACGTTCGCCACGGCCGGCTCGGGCGCGGGCATCGCGGACGACATGCACAAGGGCCTGATCGACCGGTTCCGGTCGCTGCCCATGGCGCGCGGCGCCGTCCTCACCGGAAGGACCCTCGCCGACCTCGTCCAGACGGCGCTGACCGTCGTCGTCCTCGCGGTCGTCGCGCTGCTCGTCGGCTGGCGCGTCCACGCGGGCGTGCCGAAGGCGCTGGCCGCGTTCGCGTTGCTGCTCCTGCTGGGCTACGCGTTCTCCTGGATCGGCGCCCTGATCGGCCTGTCCGTACGCACCCCGGAGGCCGCCACGTCCGGCGGGCTCATCTGGCTCTTTCCCGTCACGTTCGTCTCGAACGCGTTCGTGGACGCGAGCCGCATGACGCCCTGGCTGCGGCACATCGCCGAGTGGAACCCGTTCAGCGCGACCGTCCAGGCGTGCCGCGAGCTGTTCGGCAACCCGGGGGTGTCCCCGTCGGACGCCTGGCCCATGCAGCACCCCGTGTGGGCCTCGGTCATCTGGTCGCTGCTGATCATCGCCGTCTTCCGCACGCTGGCCGTCCGCAAGTACCGCTCGGCCACCTGACCGCGGCCCGGGGCGCGGCGAAGGGCCGGGCACGGCGAAGGGCCGGGCGGTGCCGCAGGGGCGCCGCCCGGCCCTTCGCCGTGCCGGGGTGCGGGCTCAGCCCTGGTACGGCTTGGCGTCCAGGATGCGGACCGACGCCGTCTTGCCGTTCGGCAGCTCGTACTCCGCGTCCTCACCGACCTTCTTGCCGTTCACGCCCGAGCCGAGCGGCGACTGCGGGGAGTACGTCTCGATGTCGGAGCTCGCGTACTCGCGGGAGGCCAGCAGGAAGGTCAGGGTGTCGTCCTCGTCACCGTCGAAGGCGATCGTCACGACCATGCCGGGGGCGACCACACCCGTCGCGGCGGGAGCCTCGCCGACCTTCGCGTGCTCCAGGAGCTGGGTGAGCTGGCGGACCCGCAGCTCCTGCTTGCCCTGCTCCTCCTTGGCGGCGTGGTACCCGCCGTTCTCGCGCAGGTCCCCCTCCTCGCGCGCCGCCGCGATCTTCGCGGCGATCTCGGCTCGCGCGGGACCAGACAGGTACTCCAGCTCGGCCTTGAGCTGGTTGTACGCCTCCTGGGTGAGCCAGGTGACGTTGTCGCTGGTCTGGGTCACAGGTGCTCCTCGTCGGTGCTGGGTATACAAAGCATCGCCCTACCAGAAGCATGCGGCCTTACCGGGAGGGCGAAACCACGAGCCTAACAATTACGTGCCCGAAGGGGGAGGACGAATGTCACGGACCCGGTGACGCCGCAGGTCGCACGGGGTTCGGCGCGTCGCCGGGGAGGCCGCGCGTCAGTCCGCGACGCAGCCGAGGAGCTGCGCGGCCGTGGCCGACTCCGTCGTGCGGACGGTGATCACCTCGTCGACGCGCGACGCGGCCTGGTCGAAGCGGACCTCCTTGCGGCCCACCTCCGCGCCGCTCTCCGCGAGGGCCCGCACCGTGCAGTACCCCTTCGCGCCGTCCGCCTTGCGCACCTCCAGGTGCACGTCCACGCGGTCCGCCGCCACCACATCGAACTTGATCATCTCGGCGCTGACCTTCTGGCCCGCGACGTAGTCGTAGCCGAACCACCCGACCAGGGCGAGCAGCGCGACGCCCAGCACCGAGCCGACGATCGTGAGCCGCCGGTCCGTGCGCGCCTCGGCGGCGCGGCCGTACCGGCCCTCGGGGAGCCGCTCGCCCGTCACGCCCATGATCGTTCCTCTCGTACGCCGAACGACGGAATATCCCCCGCGCCGATTCCGTCACTATAGAAGCCGAGCGACCTGACCAAATCATTGAGGACCAGTCTTGACTGAGCAGCTGCGACTGATGGCCGTGCACGCCCACCCCGACGACGAGTCGAGCAAGGGCGCGGCGACGATGGCCAAGTACGTGTCCGAGGGGGTGGACGTGCTCGTCGTGACGTGCACGGGCGGCGAGCGCGGCTCCGTCCTCAACCCCAAGCTCCAGGGCGACCCGTACATCGAGGAGAACATCCACGAGGTGCGCCGCAAGGAGATGGACGAGGCCCGGGAGATCCTGGGCGTCCAGCAGGAGTGGCTCGGCTTCGTCGACTCCGGCCTCCCCGAGGGCGACCCGCTGCCGCCGCTGCCGGAGGGCTGCTTCGCGCTGGAGGACGTGGACAAGGCCGCGGGGCGGCTGGTCAAGTCCATCCGCGCGTTCCGCCCGCAGGTGATCACCACCTACGACGAGAACGGCGGGTACCCGCACCCCGACCACATCATGACCCACAAGATCACGATGGTGGCCTTCGAGGGCGCGGCCGACGCCGAGAAGTACCCGGAGTCGGAGTTCGGACCGGTCTGGCAGCCGCTGAAGCTCTACTACAACCAGGGCTTCAACCGCCCGCGCACCCAGGCGCTGCACGACGCGCTGGTCGAGCGCGGCCTGGAGTCGCCCTACGGGGAGTGGCTGAAGCGCTGGCACGAGTTCGAGCGGTCCGAGCGCACGCTCACCACGTACGTCCCGTGCGCCGACTTCTTCGAGACGCGGGACAAGGCGCTGATCGCGCACCGCACGCAGATCGACCCGGACGGCGGCTGGTTCCGCGTCCCGATGGAGGTCCAGAAGGAGATCTGGCCGACGGAGGAGTACGAGCTGGCCAAATCCCTCGTGGACACCACCCTCCCCGAGAGCGACCTCTTCGCGGGCATCCGGGACAATGCCTGACATGAGCGCACACCAGGCACTGACCCAGCTCGTCCCCCTCGCCGCCGAGCTGGACAAGAACAAGGTGACGCCCGGCGTCCTCGGCTTCATCGTCTTCGCCGTCATGGCCGTCGCCGTGTGGGCCCTGATGAAGTCGATGAACCGGCACATGAACCGCGTCGACTTCGAGGAGTCCCCGGAGAAGCCGGGGTCCCCCTCGACCCCGGCCAAGCCGGCCGCCCAGGAGTGACGGCCACGGCGGGGTCCTCGTACCCGGTACGGGAACCCCGCCGCGCCGTGCGCCGTACCGGCCCGACGCCGCCGGTGAGGCCGACTGGCCCGGTGGGGACCGTCGACCGTCGCGTGTCACCGCCGTGCGCGGCCACCCGGGGCGCTGAGGGGTGCGGTGGTCCGGTCGGTGCGGGAGGGTCCTGCGGTCTTGCCCGACCGGTCCGGGGGGAGCGGGGGAGCGCCGTGGCGATCTCGGAGTTGACCGCCCCGGAGCACCACGACCTCGCGACAGGCCGGCCACGATGGAGGGACCTCGCGGGGTTCGGGGGAATGTCCGGCCCGGTGGGCGCGGGGCGGGCCGCGTGTGGAGCCGGCGCCCGCCGGCTCGTCGGGACCGAGCCCGGGTGAGTACGAGGGCAGGCCCGGCGAGACGGTCTTCCGGCGCCGTCAGACGGATCCCAGGTCTACGGTCACGCCGAAGGGTGCGGCGGCCTTGACCACACCAGTGAATACCTCGCCGTCCCGGTAGGCCCTGGTGGCGGGGTCGAGGATGTAGGTGTAGACGAGCGGGACCCCGGTGGCGGCCTGTTCGACCCGCCAGTAGAAGGGAATGCCGGCCTTGGCGTACTGGTCCACCTTCACAATACGGTCGGTGGTTTCCGAGCCGGGCGAGACGACCTCGACGACCAGGAGCACGTGCTCGGGTCGGGTGGGTGTGAGGTCGATGGTTTCCGCCCGGTAGACGATGACGTCCGGACGGCGGTTGGTGAGCGGAACGTCCTGCAGGCGGACGTCGAAGTCCGTGTCGGCGTTCCAGTCCGGACCCGCGGCGGCGTCCAGGGCATTGGCCAGGAGCCGGGCCAGCCGGTTGTGCCGCTTGGAGGCGCTCGGGCTCACGACGACCATCCCGTCCACGATCTCGATGCCGGCGCACTGCTCCTCGGACCAGGAGTCGTACTGCTCCGCGCTGATCTGCGAATGCATCCACGCGGGCGCCACCATCTCGGCGGCCATCGTGTACCTCCTTCGAGGGGCCTCGGCAGGTCCAGCGCTGCTGCGCCCAGCCTACTGTTCCGGGGTGCCGGACCGCCCGACTCGGACGAACGCCGGGAAAAGTTCGACACCGGCCCCGAGGGCGAGGAGCCCCCCGCCACGTGATGGCTCACAAGTGCAATTCGGCCAAGCGAGGCGGGCGCGTGAGGGTTTCGCCGGTCGCGCCAGGTGCTGTGAGAGGCTGGGTCGTATGAACCGGTTGGCTGGTGTGACCTCGCCTTATCTGCTGCAGCACGCTGAGAACCCGGTCGATTGGTGGCCTTGGGAACCGGAGGCGTTCGAGGAAGCGCGACGGCGCGATGTCCCCGTTCTGCTGTCGGTCGGCTACTCTGCGTGCCACTGGTGCCACGTCATGGCGCACGAGTCGTTCGAGGACGAGGCGACCGCCGCGTACCTCAACGAGCACTTCGTCTCCGTCAAGGTCGACCGCGAGGAGCGGCCCGACGTCGACGCCGTGTACATGGAGGCCGTGCAGGCCGCCACCGGGCACGGCGGGTGGCCCATGACCGTGTTCCTCACGCCCGACGCGGAGCCGTTCTACTTCGGTACGTACTTCCCGCCCGCGCCCCGCCACGGCATGCCGTCGTTCCGGCAGGTGCTGGAGGGCGTCGCGGCCGCCTGGCGGGACCGGCGCGACGAGGTGGGCGAGGTCGCCGGGAACATCGTGCGGGAGCTGTCGGGCCGGTCCCTGGCGCTCGGCGGCGACGACGGCGTGCCGGGCGAGTCCGAGCTGGCGCAGGCGCTGCTGGGGCTGACCCGCGAGTACGACGAACGGCACGGCGGCTTCGGCGGGGCGCCCAAGTTCCCGCCGTCGATGACCGTCGAGTTCCTGCTGCGGCACCACGCCCGCACCGGCTCCGAGGGCGCGCTGCAGATGGCCGCCGACACGTGCGAGGCCATGGCGCGCGGCGGCATCTACGACCAGCTCGGCGGGGGCTTCGCCCGGTACTCGGTGGACCGTGAGTGGGTCGTGCCCCACTTCGAGAAGATGCTGTACGACAACGCGCTCCTGTGCCGCGTGTACACGCACCTGTGGCGGGCCACCGGCAGCGACCTGGCCCGGCGGGTCGCCCTGGAGACCGCCGACTTCATGGTGCGCGAGCTGCGCACGCCCGAGGGCGGGTTCGCGTCCGCGCTGGACGCCGACTCCGACGACGGCACGGGGCGGCACGTCGAGGGCGCGTACTACGTGTGGACGCCGAAGCGGCTGCGCGAGGTGCTCGGCGAGGACGACGCCGCGTACGCCGCGCGGTTCTACGGCGTCACCGAGGAGGGCACCTTCGAGGAGGGCGCGTCCGTGCTCCAGATGCCGCAGGGCGCCGGGGTCGTGGACGCCGAGCGGCTCGACCGGATCCGGCGGCGGCTCCTCGCGGCGCGGGACGAGCGGGCCAGGCCGGGCCGCGACGACAAGGTCGTCGCCGCGTGGAACGGCCTCGCCGTCGCCGCGCTCGCCGAGACCGGTGCCTGCTTCGACCGTCCCGACCTGGTCGAGCGCGCCACGGAGGCCGCCGACCTGCTCGTCCGCGTGCACCTCGACGAGGGCGGGCGGCTGGCCCGGACGTCGAAGGACGGCCGGACCGGGGCGAACGCCGGCGTGCTGGAGGACTACGGCGACGTGGCGGAGGGCTTCCTCGCGCTGGCCGCGGTCACCGGCGAGGGCGTCTGGCTGGAGTTCGCGGGCCTCCTGCTCGACATCGTGCTCGACCGCTTCCAGGGCGAGGGGGGCGCGCTGTACGACACGGCGCACGACGCCGAGCCGCTGATCCGCCGCCCCCAGGACCCCACCGACAACGCGGCGCCCTCCGGCTGGACCGCGGCTGCCGGCGCGCTGCTGTCGTACGCGGCGCACACCGGCTCGGAGGCGCACCGGACCGCCGCGGAACGGGCGCTCGGCGTGGTGAGGGCGCTGGGGCCGCGCGCCCCCCGGTTCATCGGCTGGGGCCTGGCGGTCGCGGAAGCGCTGCTGGACGGCCCGCGCGAGGTGGCGGTCGCCGGTCCGGCGGGCGACGCGGCCACGCGCGCGCTGCACCGGGCGGCGCTGCTCGGTACGGCCCCGGGCGCCGTGGTCGCCGTGGGGGAGCCCGACAGCGACGAGTTCCCGCTGCTGCGTGACCGGCCCCTGGTCGACGGGGGCCCGGCGGCGTACGTCTGCCGCCACTTCACCTGCGACGCCCCGACGACCGACCCGGCGCGGCTGGCGCGGCAACTGGGCGGTCACTGACCCCCGGGCGGACCCCGGCGCGCGGTGTCCTGCGCGCGCCGGGGCCTACGCGCTGGGGCCTACGCGCCGGGGCCTACGCGTGCCGGTACGCCACCAGCGAGATGCCCACGTAGTGGACGACGAACGCGGCGAGCGTCAACGAGTGGAACACCTCGTGGAAGCCGAACCAGCGCGGTGACGGGTTCGGCCGCTTCAGGCCGTACACCACGCCGCCCAGGCTGTAGAGCACGCCGCCGACCACGATGAGGACCAGCACGGCGATGCCGCCCGTCCGCAGGAAGTCCGGCAGGAAGAACACGGCCGCCCAGCCCATGGCGATGTAGCACGGCGTGTACAGCCAGCGCGGCGCGCCGACCCAGAACACGCGGAACGCGATGCCCGCAGCCGCGGCGGCCCAGACGGCCCACAGCAGCACCCGGCCGGTGGAGCCGGGGAGCAGGAGCAGCGTCAGCGGGGTATACGTACCCGCGATGATCAGGAAGATATTGGCGTGGTCCAGGCGCCGCAGCACGGCCGTGGCCCGTGGCCCCCAGTTCCCCCGGTGGTACAGGGCGCTCACGCCGAACAGCAGGCAGGCAGTGAGCACGTAGACGCCGCAGGCCACACGGCCGCGCGCCGAGTCGGCCAGGGCGGTCAGGGCGAGCCCCGCCACCAGCACGGCGGGGAACATCCCGGCGTGCAGCCAGCCGCGCAGTCGCGGCTTCACGGACGTGAGGGGCGAGGTGGCGTCGGCGTCGGCGTCGGTCTGCTCGATCACGGCGGCGGTCATGTCGAAATGCTACCTACGCTCCCGTAGGAGCCGGGACACACGTGGCGATGCTCACGTGAGAGGCCCTCTGGACATATGCGCATTCGCGTCGGATGATCAAATGAGTGCGGTCGGCACCGGATGAGCGCAAACCCACGCAGCGTCCGGGTCGCAGCCCCCACGGGGCAACAACCACAAAACCCTCAACAAGGAGCAACCGTGGCGCGCCGAAACGCGGCTCCCAGCACCGCCCCCACCCAGCACCAGGCCCTCATCACCTGGGTCGACGAAATCGCGTCGATCACGCAGCCGGACCAAGTGGTCTGGTGCGACGGCTCCGAGGCCGAGTACGAGCGCCTGTGCGAGGAGCTCGTGGCCAAGGGCACCTTCAAGAAGCTGGACCCGATCAAGCGCCCCCACTCCTACTACGCCGCGTCCGACCCGACCGACGTGGCGCGCGTCGAGGACCGCACCTTCATCTGCTCCGAGAAGGAGGAGGACGCCGGCCCGACCAACCACTGGAAGGCCCCCGCCGAGATGCGCGAGGTCTTCACCGGTGAGCAGGGCGTCTTCCGCGGCTCGATGCGCGGCCGCACCATGTACGTCGTGCCGTTCTGCATGGGCCCGCTCGGCTCGCCGCTCTCCGCGATCGGCGTCGAAATCACGGACTCCGCGTACGTCGCCGTCTCGATGCGCACGATGACGCGCATGGGCCAGGCCGTCCTGGACGAGCTCGGCGAGGACGGCTTCTTCGTCAAGGCCGTCCACACCCTGGGCGCCCCGCTGGAGCCCGGCCAGGCCGACGTGCCGTGGCCGTGCAACACCACCAAGTACATCTCGCACTTCCCGGAGACCCGCGAGATCTGGTCGTACGGCTCCGGCTACGGCGGCAACGCCCTGCTCGGCAAGAAGTGCTACGCGCTGCGCATCGCGTCCGTCATGGCGCGCGACGAAGGCTGGCTCGCCGAGCACATGCTCATCCTGAAGCTGACCCCGCCGCAGGGCGAGGCCAGGTACGTCGCCGCCGCCTTCCCCTCCGCGTGCGGCAAGACGAACCTCGCGATGCTGGAGCCCACGATCTCCGGCTGGACCGTCGAGACGATCGGCGACGACATCGCCTGGATGCGGTTCGGCGAGGACGGCCGCCTCTACGCGATCAACCCCGAGGCCGGCTTCTTCGGCGTCGCGCCCGGCACCGGCGAGCACACCAACGCCAACGCCATGAAGACCCTGTGGGGCAACGCCGTCTTCACCAACGTCGCGCTCACCGACGACGGAGACGTGTGGTGGGAGGGCATGACCGAGGAGACGCCCGCACACCTCACCGACTGGAAGGGCAACGACTGGACGCCGCAGTCCGGCACCCCGGCCGCCCACCCGAACGCCCGGTTCACCGTGCCCGCCTCCCAGTGCCCGATCATCGCGCCCGAGTGGGAGGACCCCAAGGGCGTGCCGATCTCCGCGATCCTCTTCGGCGGACGCCGCGCCACCGCCGTGCCGCTGGTCACCGAGTCCTTCGACTGGCAGCACGGCGTCTTCCTCGGCGCCAACGTCGCCTCCGAGAAGACCGCCGCCGCCGAGGGCAAGGTCGGCGAACTGCGCCGCGACCCGTTCGCGATGCTGCCGTTCTGCGGCTACAACATGGGCGACTACATGGCCCACTGGATCAAGATCGGGAAGAACGCCGACCCGTCGAAGCTGCCGAAGATCTACTACGTGAACTGGTTCCGCAAGAACGACGCGGGCACGTTCGTCTGGCCGGGCTTCGGCGAGAACAGCCGCGTCCTGAAGTGGATCGTGGAACGCCTGGAAGGCAGGGCCGAAGGCGTCGAGACGCCCATCGGCATCCTGCCGACGCGCGACGCGCTCGACACGGACGGCCTCGACCTCTCCGAGGAGGACCTCGACTTCCTGCTGAAGGTCGACGCGGACGTGTGGCGCGAAGAGGCGGCGCTCATCCCCGAACACCTCAACACCTTCGGCGACCACACCCCGAAGGAACTGTGGGACGAATACCGCGCACTCGTCTCGCGCCTGGGCTGACACAGGCCCCCACCGACCCGCGGCCGAGCCGTACGACAACGCCCTGACCTGTGGAGTCATCCCGGCCGGCCGCGGTTCTTTTCCCCTTTTTTGAGGCTCGTTGCGCCTCCGGGGCGCTGTGAGCGGGTGTCGAGGG